>JAICGZ010000111.1 GCA_025922875.1 Pyrinomonadaceae bacterium | reverse complement strand
GGTTGGGCGGGCCCTCGGTGGCCCCCCATCCAACCAAAACTGCGCAATCAAACTCCGGGGCGGCCAGGGAGGGCCGCCCCTACAATTGCACTGATTGCGGCACAAAACTCAATCATCAGGACTTTTGAGGCAAGCTACTCGAGGCAAAGCTCTGAAGAACTGTAAACGCTAAGGTGAAAGCGCCGTGCACACCTGCTGGGCACAGGCGAACGTCTGTTTCGTTATAACCGACACCGGCTGCGTGCCGAGTAACGCTGGTTCAAAACGCACTTTTCTGATCGCCTCAATGGCTCGTTCCGTCAACCCAAAGGGCAATGGCTCATCCACCCTAATGTCTGACACACGGCCGTCGCTGCATACGACGAGTTGCAAAATAATTTTTCCCTCCACTTTGTTTTGAAGCGCGTCAGCGGTGTACAGCACTTGAAGCTGCTCCTTCATGAACGCCATCTGCGTCACACCAGATCGGCTATAGATTGGGCTGGGGCATTCTTCGTCGCCGGAACTGTTCGAACGCAGCTCCTTTTCGGCTTTATCGTCTGCAGCGGGCGCAGACGTTTCCGGCGACGGTTGCACCAGGGGCGGCAGTGTGGGATTTGGCAACGCTACGACGCCGGCGTTTGCTGAGTGTTCGGCCGCTAGAATCTCTTGCCACAAGCGAGCCTGCAAATCCCAGTTCAATGGTCGCAACTTCGCAACGAGCTCGCGCGTGGTAGGTTCCTGTCCGAGCCTGAGATGTGCAAATCCAAGATTATATAAAGCACCGGCGTAGTTAGGGACGATGCGCAATGCTTCGCGATAAGCTCTCACCGCCTCTTCCCAACGATTAAGACCTGCATAGGCGAGTCCCAGATTGTTGTAAGCATCCGGCCAGTCGGGCTTGAGCTCAAGGGCCTTTTTATTCGAGCTTATCGCCGCTCCGTATTTCTTCTCCTTGAGCTGGGCCAATCCGAGGTTATATTGAGCCGCGGCGGAGTTGGGTCGCAGACCAACGGCATGCTCGAGTATGGAAAGCGCTTCAGGGTATACCTCTTCTGTAATCAACTGAGCGCCCAGGTTAACGTGAGCTTCAACACTATTGGGGTTGGCCTGAACAGCTTCGCGAAGTGTGATGCCTGGCGTCCTCTCATTTCGTCCGATACGAATTTCGTTGTCTCGAGCTTCCAAAGCAGCGAGATTAGCGCCGCCGCCTGCATGTTTTGGATCGACTGCTACCAGTTTCCTGAAATAATCTCTCGCCTGGCCTAATTGATTCAGTTTGAAACTGATGTAACCCGCGTGGAAGAGTGCCTCGACATCATTCGGCTCTCGTTGCAAAAGTGATTGATAATGGGCCAGCGCCTTGTCGGGCATCCCACGAAGTCTGTAAATCTCCGCCAGATACCGGAAAGTCCCCGACTGACTCACTGAATAGTCAACGCTCCTGGCTTTTTCGTAACCGTCAAGAGCTTCATCCAACTTGTCGGCGTTGAATAGCATGGTGGCCCAGTAGAAGTATCCGTTAGTATCGATACCTCTGAGATCCGCACCTTCCTTAAAAGCTTGCGCGGCCTTCAACCACTGCTGATCGTTAGCGTAGGCTTCTCCAAGATAATAAAAGTCCTCTTTGATGTAGCGCTTCAACGCTGTTATGCGAGTGAGGTAAGCAATGGCCTCTGCACTTCTGCCTGACTTGCTTAACGCCATGCCTAAACTGCTGATCGTATCCGTGTCGTCAGGCTTCAACTTGCGTGCGCTATCAAGTGGCTCAACCGCTTGCGCATATCTTCCGTTCTCGAGATGAATTCGGCCCAAATAATATTGCGCGTCCCAACTAGCGGGATTCTGCGCGATGGCCCGCTGGTAGAGTACGAGGGCTTCGTCATCACGCCGGAGTTCGTAGTAGCAGCGCGCCAGGCCAGTCAACATTTCGATTGAGTCAGGATTATTTTTCCTGGCCTCTTCAAAATACAGCAGAGCGGTTTGAGCATCTGAGTCATCAATCAGCCCATTACCGATTCTGACTGCTTGAGCGGCGGACATGGGAAACGGCAACTGCAGATCGTTCGGGCTGTCGGTCTTTGCAGGAGTTTGTCGCGCAGATACAACCGGAACGTTCAAAGGCCGCGGCGCCATCTTTTCCTGAGGTGGAGCGGCAATCAGGTAGGTTGGGTGAGCTTCGGTTGGGTGCCGGTTAGTAACAACTACAACGGTTTCTTCAGCCCGGTTTTTTATTTCGGCAAATGACAGGACGAGCAGCACCGGCAGGAGACGAGCCACCCAGCCGTACTTAGCAGATCTGCATTTGAACTTTAGCTTTGCGTGCTGCATGCGCTGAAGTCCCGACGCTCGCGAAGCTACTTTCGATCACGAGCAAGCCGGAAGCCGATCGTGGGAAACTTGAAGTTTTCGTCACCGTACCAGGAGCGATCTGTAGCGTTGTAAAAGTCTCTCTTAATCTTCTCGAAGAATGAACCGCCCCTTTGGACGCGAGCATTTACTGCTGAAGGGTCGACGTCTCCGCCATCATAAAATCGTGCTTTCGACGACGTCCATTCCCACACGTTGCCAACCATGTCGTGGACTCCGTTCTGAGTCGCGCCTTGAGGGAAAGAGCCTACGTCTACCGGATTTCTTTTTTGATTGATATTGGCGCGTCCCTCTTCCCATGAGTTTCCCCACGGGAACCAAGAATTCTTAGAGCCATTGCGAGCCGCAAACTCCCATTCTTCTTCCGTCGGTAACCGGTAGACGACCCCGTCGCGCTTCGAAAGCCACGCCGCAAAGGCTTCCACATCTTCGGGTGAGACATTGGCTACGGGCCAACGCTCACGACCTGATGGCGGATTGCTGCCGTCCCACGGCTCCCAGTAACTTCCCTTCACGGCCGGATCTGCCGGATCGATCACCGGTGCCTGTCTGCCGGTTTCCTTAATGAACTCGGCATACTCAGCGTTAGTAACTTCGTACTTATCTAAATAAAAGGACGGCACCGTAACCGTGTGCTCTCCTTTCTGTTCCTCTCTCTTGTTCCAGCCCATTGTGAAAGTGCCGCCTTCGATGAAAACCATCTCGCGCTTCGTGTTAGTTGCTATGGGAGCTTGCGATTGCAAGATAGGCGGTTCAGCTTCTTTCCGGGAATAAAGAAGCGCGAACAGGACGATCAAGCCGAGGACCACGACTCCCGCGGCTACTGGTGCGGCAAATCGTTTCTTAAGGAAGTTTCCAACAAGACTCTGCTGGCTGATCACTACGCGACCGGGTAATCGTTGATCAGTTGCCGGATGAACCGGAAGTTTGCTTTTACGATCAGCCGCGTCACCCTTTCCACTATCTTCGGAAGGCTCGCTCTCTTCTGCCTTGCGCTGTGCTGGTTCGCTTGCTTTGGGCAACAACTCCGGCCGATTCGTGGATGTCAGAGCTCGCGGTAACTTTGCCGTGTCATTCTCGCTTTGAACATCCGAAACTGGTGAACGGACAGTGTTCAGATCCTGGGCAAAGACTGGACTGACGGGTTCTTCGCTGACGTTTACATGAGCGTTTACGTGAGCGTCTGAAGAATCTGATGCATCGGGCGTTATTGGATTTGTTTTACGACGCCGGGTGCCTGTTGTGGCTTTGGCGGTGCTGCGTCGCTTTGCCCTGGGTTTCGCGGGTGCTGGGTGCAGAACCGCCTGTTCGAGCTCCGCGATAAATTCCTCCACGGACGCCGTACGCGATTCCGGCTCCTTCTCCAGGGCGCGATGGACCACCTTCTCAACTTCCGGCGATATATCTGATCCAGGAACTGCGAGCGGTGGAGGCGGGGCCATCAGATGCTTTTTCATGATGGCCGGAATACTCGAACCTTTGAATGGCACATCTCCCATCAACATCTCGTAGAGAATTATGCCGAGGCTGTAAACGTCGCATCTTCTATCAGTCTCTTCGCCGGACCATTGCTCCGGCGCCATGTAGGCAGGGGAACCAACGATTCCAACTGTTTTGGCGGCAACGAACGAACCAAACAGGTCAGAAGACTTGATCTTGGCAAGACCAAAATCGAGAATGCGAATCTGCTCGCGCACCGACCCGCCGGATTCAATCATTATGTTGAGTGGTTTGAGGTCTCGATGAACGATGCCATGTTTGTGCGCAGCGCCCAGCGCCGAAGTTATCACCTGCATGTATTCAAGTGCTTCGGCGGGCGTAAATCGTCCCTTGTTGATTATCAAGGTCTCGAGCGACACACCCTCAACAAACTCCATAACGATGTAAGGTATTTTTCCTTCAAGCAGTCCGTAATCCAGCACCGAGATTATGTTGGGGTGACCAATTGCGGCGGCGGCCATCGCTTCCTGATGGAACCGCTTCACGAACGATGTGTCGTTACCTATGAGTTCGCGTTTTATTGTCTTTACGGCGCGAGTCGTTTTCAGGAATTTGTGGTGCGCCTTGTAGACAATTCCCATCCCGCCTTCACCGAGCCGGCGTTCAAGAACATACTTACCCTCCAGCGCAACCTTGCCCGGCAACGAGTGGAATGTCGAGCACCGGTCACTTGGACACTGAGCAACCGTGTCGTCATAACAACTAAAACAGGAGGGGCATTCTCTCATGTCGGGTGAAGCCGTGTTGCTGGCCCAATGCTAAGGAACGAAAGACTCTTCTCGCCTGGAATGCGGCAATGGTGCGTTTGCCTTTCGAGTGTGGCGAGCCTAGCAAGATTCTGAACAGAGGCCCGGGATTCTAACAACTTTGAAGCAGGCGGGCAATCCTGAAACACATACCCCTCCTTGGAGGGGCACAATTCGAACTGACCCACTACTACAGATGAATCTTGTTAGATGTTACTGTTTGGTTTATTCTGCGTGCCGCGATGACTCTTCGAGCTTCACAGCTACTGTTGTCCTTTGCGGCATGCCTCGTTTGCGGGCTGGCCGGGACGCCTGAGACTCTGGCCCAACGATTGCCGAAAGCAACCGGCAGAGAACCTGAAAACAAACCGGCTTCACCACGCCGCGAGGGTCGTTATAAACGTCATAGAGCACCGGCTGCCTCAAAAAATCCCGCCTCAGTCGAATCTGAAAATTTCCTCGATCTGGGTGAGCGCTTTCGCGAGCAGAAAAAATGGAAAGCCGCCGAGGCTGCCTACAAAGAAGCTGTAGAAGTCTGGCCCGGCAATGTTGATGCCCTCATGGAACTCGGCTTTCTTTACCTCGACCGAAACAGATTGGACGAAGCTCAGCAGACGTACAGCAAGCTGCGTTCACTCAACGCATCGTATGCTTCCGACCTGCTTGCGGAAATAAACAGGCGCAAGGCCACGCTGGCCCATTAGTCATGAGCGGCACTTGGACGCGGTCAGTTCCGCAACGCGGTAGCGTCGGGTGAGTCGTGCGCATGCGACTGTATCCAACAGTGATTTTTAGGCAAAGCTAACCGTATGGCGATCGCATACCACTTGGACCAAACTCGGGTCCGCGATTCCACGTTGCTAAGCTGCCGGCGAGACCCAACACAAATCCTTGCGCAAAAGGTGATTTTGAAATCGTCGCTACGGCTTCGCCGCCGGATGTGAGGCGCGGCTATGCAGCGCCTTTAATGTAAAAAGGCGACCGGGCCCCGGGGAACTTCCAGCGGCGTGCCATCGCCTCGCCACACATCCGGCGGCGAAGCCGTAGCGGTACACGCTCAAAAACGACTTTCGGCAAAGACGCTTGAACTCGAAACTGCTTCACTACCTCAATCCTGCAGTCGCATAGACTTCGAAAAAACTTCCGGCTAAACTTCCCTGCCCCTTTCGTGCACCTCACTGTGCACCACCCGACACTGACGAACCGTAAACAATTTAGTTGAAGCATTTACTTCCGAACTAAGGAGACGTTTGTATGATGAAATCAATTCTGCGTGTGCCAGTGCTCATGGTGATTTTGCTGATTGCCGCGCCTGGTTACCGCTTCTTATCAAGCGGCTCACCGGCAGACGAGGGCGCAAAAGCGCTACCGCGTTTCCAGGGGTTTTCTTTGCGCCTTTGAGCTTTGCGCCTTTGCGTGAGAAAAATGTTTCGCACAGAGGTTTCCAAATGTGATTTGTTATGACAGATTCGAGTTCACGGGAGGAACTTTAATGAAGGGGCTTTTTCTTGCTTTAGTTTTTGCTGCACTTGCAGCATCGGTTTCAGCCCAAACCATTGCGTTCACCAATGTCAATGTGATCCCGATGGATCGTGAGCGGGTGCTCGCGAACCAGACGGTAGTGATCAAGAACGGCCTGATCGCCGAGATCGGCGACGCGAAGAAGTTGAAGCTGCCTGGTGGCGTAGTGCTTATCGACGGCACCGGGAAGTATTTGATCCCCGGTCTTGTCGACATGCACACACACTTACTATCGGACAGCGACGAGTACCCCGATTCGATTGGTCCACATGAGCTTCGCGTGATGGCGGCGAACGGCGTCACGACGGTGCGGTTTATGATCGGCACACCCGAGCTGCTATCCCTGCGCGACCGCTCCGCTAAAGGCGAGATAGAGGCTCCGATGATCTTCGTCGCCAGCCCTCACCTCACAGGCCGCGAACAGGGAAACAACTTCGTCGTTAACACGCCCGAAGAAGCGCGCGCGGCCGTGCGCAAATCAAAAGCTGCGGGTTACGACTTCATTAAAGTGACGACCTTCATCAAGCCGGAGGTTTACGAAGCGGCAGTGGACGAAGCCGCGAAGCAGAAGATCCGCGTAGTCGGTCACGCCGACAGCCGCTTCGTCGGCGTCGAACGCGCTTGGAAAGCGAAACAGCAGATCGAGCACCTCGATGGGTACATGGAACTACTGCTTCGAGACGATGCACCGGTGAAAGGAAGCGTGTCTGACCTTTACATTTACAATCCGGAGAACTGGAAGAGCTTCGACTACGTTGACGAAAGCAAGATCCCCGAGGTCGCGCGGAAAACCGTTGCTTCGAACCCATACGTCAACCCTACGCAGCATTTCATGAAAAACACCTTCGGGCGGCTGCGGACAGAGGACGAGATTCGAAACCAACCGGATTTCCGCTTCTACCCTCCGAAGGTGCAGCAGCAATGGCTGGATTTCTACAAAAAGAATCGCTTCATCAACACCGTGCCACTCGAAAAGCGAGCACGCTGGGTCGAACTGCGCGCGAAGCTAATCAAGGCAATATACGATGCCGGCGGCCGGATCATGACCGGCTCGGACACGCCCGAGTTCCTGTGGCTATACGGCTTCGGGATGCATCACGAACTGAAGGCACTGAAAGACGCGGGCCTTTCCAATTACTCCGTGCTCGAGGCGGCAACAAAGAACCCGTCAATGTTCCTCGGTACGATCGACAAGGCTGGCACGATCGAGAAAGGCAAGCGAGCCGATCTCATACTGCTCAACGCCAATCCGCTCGACGACATCTCCGCCACCGAGAATCGCGCCGGCGTTATGCTGAAGGGAAAATGGCACCCGCAACAAGAGTTGAACGGCTGGCTCGACGAGTCTGCACAAGCGATATCGACATCATTTAAAGGACACAAGGAAGGAAACTGATGGTGATGGAGTGGTGTCTGCTGATTGAATCCTTACAATGGTCCACCAGGATGGCTATTTGATTCTAAACGCGAGAGAGCTGTGCTATTACCGGATCTGAGCCCGTAGTTGCATCGGTCGCGGTAATCCGTGGCTGATACTCAAACCATCCTTAGGCTATTCAGTACTGTTAAGTCTTAGACATAAAGGAGAGGAGAAATGAACAACACAGAGTCTACTGAAACATGCGCTCACACACCGTGTAAATGTCCGGCGCCCTCCGGTGATGAGTATTGCAGCACACATTGCAGGAACGCGGCTGGTGGCACTGAAACAAACTGTAGCTGCGGTCATGCTGAGTGCCTCTGACAGGGCTGCTTAATGCTGGTCCGCCAGGGAATTTAGTCGGGCAAGTCTGTAGTACGCCCAAACTACCGGCGCGCCGATATACTCGGTGAAGTTACGAAGAAAATTCCTGAGGCGTACCGGACGGTCAGAGAACGAATGATCAACTGAAGAGCTGCTCAATTGCAGATGGAAACGTGCGTCGCGGCGAATTGTCCTTCAAACGGAAAGGCGGCAAACTGAGATCTTTTTTCGCGGCTCGGAGATATTTTCTTTTATCTACGCGGTCTCCTTGTATCCAGTATCGCGGAAATCCCCGACGCAACTTATTCGCGAAGTTCCATTGTCGTTCTATGCCATGGTACTGGCCCTCGTGCCAGTGTATTTCGTGCCACACGAGATGAGGTTTCCTCAACCACCACTCGTACCCGTGCGGCAGACCATCAACTAACGTGTGAATTTCGGAAATATTAATAGAGCCGACTTCGTCTTCGAAACGCCAGATATCATAACCAGTCCCGTGATGAAGGGTGTAGGTGCCCATGATCGAACCGTCATGTCCATACTGTTTGGCAGTGCCGTGAACTTTGCCGTTCAGATATGGCTCGATCAGCATCAGCCTCCCGTCGTGATCCCATTGATATTCAAGTCCATGTTTGCTGCCATTCTTCAGTGGAGTCTCTGTAACCAGTTGACCTTCTTCACTGTAGGCGCGTTGCCCTACTACTTCACCATTCAAGACGCAGTCCGCGAGCCGAGGGTAGATCGCTCCACCCTCACGGCGAAATTCGCGAGTAATCTGCTCAATTACGTTTGCAGGAATGTCCGATTTATAGCGTCTCATTCTCGCTGAACCAGGGTGAACCAATGCAGTATATCAAGGCCAATCGGTCCGGTAGTGCGTCAGTTGAATTTGAAGGAATGCGCCGAAGGCGTGCTGGAAGGAATACGCCGAAGGCGTGCTGGACGAATACGCCGAAGGCGTTCGCTAATTTCAGCCCAGGGTTGGAGGCTTTGCGATAACCCTGGGATAGCGATTCCTGCTGTAATCAACCCTGAAAGGGTTAGCGCCGCACATGCCTAACGCTTTCAGCGTTGCTATTCGTTTTTATGTTTCGTCCCAGGGTTGTCGCTACGCTCCAACCCTGGGCTAAGGTTAGCGAACGCCTTCGGCGTAATGGCGAACACCTTCGGCGTAATTGCAAACGCCTTCGGCGTAAATCATCCAATTTTCAAACTGACGCACTACCCGGTCCTACGACGCCTATTCAAGAGCTCTTCAATCATATCCAGGAAAGCATCCTCGTTCTCCCACTCACGGCTGCGGTCGAGCGTGACGTAGAAAACCGGTTCGATCCCGACGTCTAACACATGCCGCATGAGCAGCTCCGATAGCCGCATGGTAAATGCAATCGTCCCTGCGCGAAGCTCGAAGTCGTATTGCAATCCAAGCATGAATGCCGTCACTCCTGGAAACTTGGCCAGCGCTTTCAGTTCCTCTCGATTAGCCGACAGGTACTCGATAGCGATCCTGTCCTGCTCACAGAATGGTATCTGCTGGCCATCTCCGAGCACGAATTCAATACCACTCGTCGGCTGCCTGCTCTCAATGCAGGCAAAGCGCCGCTGATCGCCGCGCCGCCACACGTAGTCCGGGCGGAGGGTTGTTGTACTTAGGAAGGCGTCAATGTCAAAGGCTTCACCGTGCGCGAATATTCGAAATTGATTCATGCGGTCGGCGCGACTTGCGCCTTATTCGTATCTCAGTGCAATCAATGGATCAACCTTCGCTGCGCGACGCGCAGGGATGTAACACGCCAGCAATGCGACGACAGTCAATAACCCAATTACACTCACGTAGGTTAGCGGATCAGTAGCCGTTATCTCGAATAACAGCGTGCGCATCAATCGCGTCAGTGCAAATGCGCCTGCGAGCCCGATGACTGTGCCGATGAGTAACATGACCAGGCTCTGTCCGAGGACGAGTCGTAATACGTGAAGCGGTCGCGCCCCCAGCGCCATTCGCACTCCTATCTCCTGCGTGCGCTGCGCCACCGAGTAAGCCATCACGCCGTAAATACCAATCGCAGCCAGGAACAGCGCGATACCAGAGAACGTAGCGAGCAGCAGCGCGAGGAAGCGTGGTTGGACCATCGACTTCGACACCAGTTCATTCATGGACCAAAGGTTGTAGACCGGCAGGGTCGAATCCAATTCACGAACGGCATTCCGAATCGAGCTTTCCAGCGGCACGGAATCATTCGCCCCTCGGACGATAAAACTTACGTTGGCCCCGAGGAACTGATTCGCCGCTTGCCGTACCTGGAAGTAAAGTTCGGGGCCGGCGGGCTTATCCATACCGGCGTTCTTGGTGTCTTCAACCACGCCCACGATCGTGCACCACACTTTAGGATCGGCAAACCCTGGATTGACACGCCGGCCAATCGGACTGCCCGTCCAGAACCTTTTCGCGAGCGCCTGGTTCACAATCACCACCGGCATCGCGTTAGGGTTCTCGTCCTGCGGCTCAAACGTGCGCCCCTCCAACAACCGTATCTTCATCGTCTTGAAGTAGTCGTTACCAACGACATTCCAGTAGTCGACGTTTTGCGCGGGGCTGTCGGGAGTTGGCTGGTAGCCTTCTATCTCGGTGTCGTTAGCATTGATGCGCCGTAGCGGAGGTAGTCCACTCGCGATCGAGACGCCGGCGACACCGGGCAGACTGCTGAGTTTCTGCTCGAGCGCGTTTACAAACTGGAGGCGTTCAGGGGCTTTGTATTTCACTGCCGGAAGATTCAAGCTGAAGCTGACCACGCCTGAGGGATCAAAGCCTGTGTTGACTTGCTGCAACTTCCAGAAGGCGCGAATCATCAGGCCGGAGCCGATGACGAGGATCACTGCGAGAGCAATCTCCGCGATTACGAGCCCCTTGCGGAGCGCCTGACCTCCTCCCCGAATTGAGCGCTGCCCTGCGCCGCGAATCCAGTTGGCGAGATTACGTTCACTGACCTGGGCCAGTGGTGCGAGACCAAACAGAAAGACAGCAACGATCGCCACCGCGATGGTAAATACGAGTACGGGAAGACCAACGCCAATCTCCTCAGTGCGCGGCACGCTATCAGGCGCGAACAACAACAGTACCTTCAACCCGACAAATGCGAGCGCTACTCCGAGAATTGAGGCGATCAAAACCAGTACGAAACCCTCGGCGACAAATTGCCGGACCATTCGTTTTAGACCAGCTCCCAGTGCCAGCCGGACTGCAAACTCGCGATGACGTGATTCCGCGCGAGCCAGCAACAGGTTCGCGACGTTCACACACGCGATAAGCAAAACAAAACCAACCGCGGCCATGAGCAGCCACACGGATTTGCGAGCTGAGCCGACAACGTCTTCATGAAGACCGAGCATTACGACCGGGTGATTTTGAGGGTTGAGTAAATGTTGCGCGCGACTCTCACTCTTCCAGCCGGCCATCAAGCTCGTCATTTCGCTCTGCGCTTGCTCGATCGTCACACCGGGTTTCAACCTGCCGATCACTGAGAGAAAGTGGCCGCCACGACTACCGGGGTTGGCGGGATCGAATTGAAAAGGCACGAGCATGTCTACCTGGTCGTTACTTCCCGGAGGGAATGCAAAGCCCGCGGGCATCACGCCGACGACGGTAGTTGATGCCGAGTTGACCTGAATTTGTTTGCCAATGATATCGCTTGCTCCGCCGAAACCTTTTTGCCAGAGGCCATGCGAGATGATGGCGACGCTTGGCCCACCACTGCGATCTTCCTCTTCGGTGAAGTTGCGACCACGTTCCGGTTGCACTCCCAGCACATCAATCAGGCTGCGTGTAATAGCAGCCGAGGTGACTCGCAGTGGCTCACTCTCAGTACCGACGTTGCGACCGCCGGGCGCCCAGGCGCCGATTGCTTCCCAGGATTTTGCCTCACGCTGAATGTCGAGCATTTCGGGAGCCGAGATCCAGAACTTCTGGAGCTTCATCGTGGGAAATTCGCTGTAGACGCGGACGAGTTGATCGGGTTGCCGGTAAGGCAGCGGTCGTAGCAGGACGGAGTTGAGAACGCTGAAGATGGCGGAATTGGCTCCGATACCCACCGCGAGGGTCAGAATTGCGACGGTGGTAAAGGCTGGATTCTTTTTGAGCATGCGCAGCGCGTATTTCAGGTCCTGCAGGAACGTTTGCATCGGTCGCGGTCCTCCGGAGCGGCTTTACGTAGTTGATCTTGCCTTGGTTCAACAAAAGAAAGTGATTCTATGGCTTAACACCGCCGCGCCAGAAATGCTGGCAAAGAAAATCATGCTAATCCTGATAATCATGTTTATCCTGTGAAGCTGGCCACGGCGGCTGATGACTACCGCCGTTGTAATTGTTGCAAGCCGCTCTATGGGAGCGGTTGAGGCTCGCCGTAGAGTCCTATGCCGGGTGTAGTGAACTGCCCCCCCGCGGGTGTTTAGAAATACATTGAAGGAGTAACGCGGGTGCGTACTTGTCGCGTTTGAGAAGGTATAATGCTCGGCCCGACATGCAATTTCTTATCAGCATAAGATTTTTACTTCTGATCTGCGTTCTGGCGGCAAGCGGTTGCCAGCGACAGACACAAGTCGTACGTCCCGGACTTGCTGCGCCACGTAATCCGACCGTCAAACCTCTTGCGGACAACGCATCACCTCAACTTAAACAAATGCTCGACGGCGCGATCGCACAGGCCGGTGTTACCACCAGTTATGATCCATCATACGTCGCGCTTGATTATCCAGGCGGAGACGTGCCGCTGGAAACTGGTGTTTGTTCGGACGTCGTGGTGCGGGCGTTTCGTAAAGCAGGGATCGACCTTCAAAAAGAGGTTCACGAAGATATAAGAGCGGCGCGCGCCCAGTACCCGAAAAGGTGGGGTGAGATTGGTCCGGACCGCAATATCGATCATCGTCGCGTTTTGAACCTGATGACTTACTTCACGCGCCAGCGAAAGTCGTTGTCGATTAGCAACGTCGCCACGGACTATCATCCTGGTGACATCGTCGCCTGGGAGTTGACCAACGGCATCGATCACATCGGGATCGTGACAAACATCTTGTCAGATTCAGAAGATCGCTATCTGATCGTTCACAACATCGGCGCCGGCACACGTATCGAAGATGTAATGTTTGCCTGGACCATCAAGGGTCACTATCGATATTTTTAGTTGATGACAGATAACAGCGCATTGCGCAACGCGTCCACATCTCCTGTTGGGATAGTCGTGACGCTTCCAACATTCGTCAGTCCACATGCTGAAGAGGCAATTACCGGCACTCCAGCAGCCACCGCCTGTAATAATTTCCGAGGCTTGCTTTCCACGATCGATGGCAAAACAACAGCAGTCGCATTGAGCCAATCATTATCATTGCAGCGGCGGATGTTAAATCCTTTCCAAAAGTTCTCGTCTTCCAGGATTGGACCGCACAGAATTAACTCGACATCAAAAGTCTTTAACGCTTCTCTTAACTGGTAAACCCCTTTCCGTCCAAGTGTAGACGCCGGGAACGCGATCGAGTTTCGTATTGTCGGACGTCTGGTGAAAAGATTCTTATTAGGAATGATCCAGTTGAGTAGTTCGGTTTTATCCGGGAAAAGTTGAGCAACTTCTGAATGAGGCGTGACAAGTTTTCGCGCATGAGTCAACGCTTCTTTTTCGTCTATGAGAAGCGACTCTGAAGCACGAAAATCACCAAGCGTCGGGCTTTCAGGATGCTTATTGAGTGCCTGGTCTAATCGTTGCTGAAGTATTTCTGCCGGTAGACTTGTCATCAAGGCATCGAAGGTTCGGCCTTGTAGATGACCGTCGCGCCAGAGATATGGCAACAAGCTTTGCATAATGACGAGGTGAGTATGCTGGTAGCTAATTTGCGATGCGAATTGCCTTGCAAGTTTTTCATTGTATTTGAGCCTTAGACGCTGCCGGTCTGCACCGTGTCTTGCGCGCCTTGTGTTCCACGCTCGCAACAAAGCAGTCAGACGTGCCTGGTTAGTTTGTCGAAATCCTTCCGTACTCCAGGCGTAGTTGGATTTACCCAGGCGTTCTCCATCAATGGGAATAAAGATCGTGTCATTGTTGTTGTGAGACGATTTTATGTACCTGTCGAATTCCGGCCAGTAGTCATCAAGGAGATACGCCGTCTTTTGAGTTGGCACATGGATCGATCTCGGCTGTCGAGCGCAAGCAGACTGCCGGCAACTAATGCAACTCCCAATAGTAGTTTGGTCGCGGTTGACCTGGACTGGATAGTAATGGTGTGAATTGCGTTGTTCAGCCTTGAATCTTAACAGGAGATCGTTACTCGTTAATTGGACTTCAATCCTGAAACGGTTCCTGGCTTTAAAGCGCAGGTCGACATAATTCCAAAAGACGGTTGCATCGCGACCCGCCTCAGCTAATGAACCCGGGATTACTTGCGTATGAGCATGTCTCTCAACTATCTCGAAGCCAGCCTGTAGAGCCGCATCATAAAGCGCGTTTGATAGTTGACATAGACCACCACCGGTACTAGGAATCAGGCAGCCTTCACGGAGTTCCCTGCCCGCAACGTAACCTTTTCGACGACTCGCACGACCTATATGGCGCCAGAAACTAAATACTTCGTTTGCCTTGATTTCGAGTCCATTGAGTTTTCGGATTGCGATGCGTAAGTTCTGAATCTTACCTATGACAAGGATTTGCTCATTCGCTTCGTCGGTGGTCCATAGCGAAGTTCGTGATTCGGCAATGACGGGGGCGCTCTTCAACTCATTTCCCTTCGAAAAGCGTCGCGGCCGGCCTAAGCAGAATTCGGTAACAGCGCGTCTACTCTGGAATGCCTTGGCTTTTAACCAGAAACTCAGGAGGTCAGGAAGGGTTTGGACCTCTTTACGCGAATGGTTTGGTGAACCGTTGTCGGGCCGGGCTTTCATGAGATCGATTATCTACAAACCTTCGGAAGGCCTAAGCCGACTGTCCACGCAATTCAGCTGTGGCTATCCACGCTTAGCGGGCAGCTTTACATGAGGGGAAGGAAGGATTTAGAGGAAATTGATCGTGCTGCTGCTACTGCTACTTACGTTTAAGGTCACAAAATGTGACCTTAAACACAATGCTCCTATGGACCGATCACAATTTGTGATCGGTTCAATACAAAAAGTTACGGCCTTTCTAGCTAGTTTAGGTGCTCTCCATGAGGAGGGCGCTTGAGAGCATCAAGATCCCATGCTCGGTAAAAGCGTATGGTTGGTACTTGCGATGCGTACCTCGGGTTTTCTTTAAGATCACAATTTGTGATCTTAAAGGTTTCAGTCGTTGCAACTCCTCAGCTTCGGCTTTGGTTAGCTGAAACATGAAATCTTCCGGAAACCTATCAAGATTTCGCTTGACAGCCTGGTTAAGCACTCTGGGAGCGACACCATAAAGTCACTGGCGCAACACTTCGCGCTGAATCTATAGCGCCTTGACCTCTGGCAGCTTTTTGAACCCTTTCTCCAATGCACTCCGCAGCCGATCAACCGCTGTCGTCGGATCCCCGACGAGAATCGGATCGGTATACAACAGCACTTCACCGTTGCGCGCGTCCACTACCCCGATCTGTAGTCGTAGATACGCCGGAGTTCCACCAACCAGCAATCTAAACGCAGTTTTGCCGCCCGTCAGTTTTTTACCCTCGCCACGAATGAAAACGATCGCGTCTGTACCCTTCTCTAAATTCAGGTTCAGCACCTCATCGCCCATCGAGAAGCGGCCTTTCTTAACGTCGCTGCGCTTCTTCATGATTTTAGGCAACAGGTCGTCGAACTTAGTTTGAAAGTCAGCGACATTGTACTTCTGCTGCGGGTCGGCCTCGGCGGACGCCGCGGTATTCGGCAGGGTTGTCACGTGTTTCTTCTTCGACAAGACTTCAGCGACCATCGCTTCTACGCGCGCGCTCAACTCGTCAGACTCAGCCGCCATGCCTTCCGGCCCTTTCATACTATCGCGGACGACACTCACTTTCGCCGGCAAGACAACGATGCGACTAATGGTCGTTTCTTTCGACTTGACCTTCGGGTGAAGAAATTGGGCACGAACGGGTTGCGAGCCGCACACGGCGAGCAGTACCACGGGGGCAAAGATCTTTAGCACGAGAGATCTCATTTCAGCTTCTCCTTTAACACTTCAATGCGTCTTTGAATTCGTCCGCGATCGACTGCGGAGGGCGACAGCTCGAGATACTTCTCATACTCGGCGGCGGCATCGCTTCCTCGTCCGAGTTTTTCGTAAAGCATGCCAAGCCCTCGATGGACCACCGGCGCCGGATTCTCAGCTTTCAAGGCGCGCTGGTACAACTCTTCGGCCAGTTGCTGATGTCTCTGCCAGTTGTCCTTACCCGCCGGCGTCGCAAGCAGTTCGCGCTCCTCTTCTTCCGCTGTGCGCTTCTCGCGTTTCTTCGCGGCATCCTTCTTCGCGCTGTTCGTCAACTCTTTTTCGGTTAGCTGTGGCGCACGAGGTCCAAGCATGCGATAACTCTCCGCTAACCAAAACAGATTTTCCGAATCGTCATGAAAATCTACCAGGCGCTGCGCGAGGTAAACGGCTGAACGAACGCGTCCGGCATTGATCGCAAGCTGAAGATTGTGCCGCATTACCGATTCCATGTTGCGAAAGTACGCCGCGCGCTCCCGGTTAAGCTCCATCTGATGCGTCACCTTGTCGGCGCGCGCTCCGAGATAACTACTCAGATACTTAATTCGCTCATCGAGCGCCGGATGGTCGTTATAGAACAGCCTGATGTTCTCGCCTTCGATATCTTTATCCAGCACCTTCAGCACGTTGACCATTTCTTCAGGCGAGTATTCAGCGCTGATCATCATGTCAATGCCTTTGTGATCAGCCTCGCGTTCCAGGTCGCGGCTGTAACCATAGATCGTTGCCATCATGATAAATGGAGCGACTGTCGTGACAACAGTGATAACCGCTCCAACAAGGCTTAAAGGTGAGGCCGCGCCCACCGCCTGCATAACGTTCATGGTGAGAAATTTCTTGCGGGTGCTGCGGTTGTGCATATACGTATGTCGCCGCATCACGTGCGTCAGCTCATGTGCGATGATCGCCGCTAACTGTGATTCGTTATCGATGAGAGTTATCAAGCCAGTGGTGACGTAGATCGAGCCGTTCGGGAGAGCGAAGGCGTTCGGCTGCGGGTCGCGGAGCGCGCGAAATTTCCAGGACACTCTTTCGAGTACGAGATCTCGGGGAAGCAGCGCTTGCCCGACGCGACGCAAATAAGCATTCGCCGATTCGTCTGCGAGCACCAGGCCATCGCGCTCAAACCGAACGTCGAGCAGATCCGCCTGTTCAAGCACTTCCAAATCGACTTCGCCGAACTTGAATCGTTCATTGAGGGGCGGAGGTGTGGCTTCGACGGGCGCAGTCTTCTTTTGCGCGAGCGCGACAGGACTAAGTGAAGTAAATACTATGCAGAAGCAAAGCGCTGCAACGATCAAATTTGTGGGCTTGCGGGGGAACATAGCAACAAATTTCGAGAGCCAAGTGAGCGCCGGTAATTGTGACTTGCGTCGAAACTGTCCTAAACGATACAGGGTGGCCCTTCAGATGTAAACGGCAAATCTCGACCGAGTAGTGGGTCAGTTTGAATTGTGCCCCTCCTTGGAGTGGGCACAATTCAAAGTGACCCACTACTTCTCAACCGATTTCGGTGCGCCACCGATTACTTATACGTCCTGCCATTATGTATTAGCCACCCTGCGACATGCGTACCTTGTGGATCATGGTGCGTCCAATGAATGACCCCGCCTTTCGCATTCCAGACATACTCGCCGTTAAAACGAACGCTGTCGCCTACCTCGAGCCGGTCGATTCGTGGGGCGATGTCGATGTTGTGTGCAATAAGAAGTGTCTGTCCTGATGCAAGTTGAACGATGAATCGCTGGTGGCGCGATCCGTTTAGGTCGTCTGGCAGAAGGCGAATCACCGCGCCCTCGCCTTCGACTTGTATGTCGCTTGCCCTACTCGCGAACGCGCGGCCGATGCGGTCGTCGTCGACGAGTGATGCCGAACCCGAACTCGTACCCGAGATGAGGAACGCTTTGTTCGGGCAGGTTCCGACTAAAACTCCCTGCGCCTCTGTGGCAATCGAGAACTGTGGTGGCACAGGTGATTCAGCGCAGATGATGTCGCCGTTTTCGGGCCGCTTTACTAACAGCTCAGCCCCGTCGGTACAAGCTGAATTGCGCTTGTAACCAACAAGGACCATGCCATGCGGAACAGATGCAACTTTGCAGATGACCGGCGGTGGTGATGGTTTACGCGTTCTGCGCGTCGATTTTTGAGCGATTGAGTTGGAGGGAAGTAAACAAAAGAACAGTGATAACAGCAGGAGCTTAACGAGTTGTTGCATTTGAGGTCCTTGTTGGGTTGTTGAGAGATGAGAGGTTGAGGGCAAGTGCGCGTGTAACCCAAATTCAAATTAGCAAATCCGGCGCGAAATGATCAAGCAATATAGGGTTTGGGTTTGCGGAGTGATGTCGTTGAATTTGGATACGCCGCCGGCGTTCGCAATTTACGCCGAAGGCGTTCGCCATTTACGCCGAAGGCGTTCGCTAACCTCAGCCCAGGGTTGGAGCGCAAGCGACAACCCTGGGATCAAAACATAAAAATGAATAGCAACGCTGAAAGCGTTAGGCATGTGCGGCGCTAACCCTTTCAGGGTTTGATTACAGTAGGAATTGCTATCCCAGGGTTGTCGCAAAGCCTCCAACCCTGGGCTAAGGTTAGCGAACGCCTTCGGCGTAAATTGCAAACGCCTTCGACGTATTCATTCCAAACTCAAACTGACGCACTACCTAATACACGGTGAACTTGAACTGCTGCGAGGCGCTGGCTTTCTTTGTCTGGTCCATGATCGTCATCTGTAACTCGTAACTTCCCGGTGGCAACGAGCTCAAAGGAAACTCTCCCGTGTAAGGAATGTTCGCCGCGTTAGTGACCTTCTCC
>JAICGZ010000110.1 GCA_025922875.1 Pyrinomonadaceae bacterium | reverse complement strand
TCACTGCTGCGGTTAAAAAATCTGGCCCTCAGTTGGTCAACGCCACGCTGCGGGATGAACTGTTGAAGTTGCAAGCGAGGGGCAAAAAGCGCTTTGGAGATGCGTTAACCTTCGGCCCCGAAAATAACAGTGATACGGACGAGTTGCGGAAATTTCGAGAAGACAATACGAGCCATCTATGCAGGATTCTAAAGAGATTCGACTGGCCGGGTACGGCTCTCGTGGGGTGGGATGGTCAGGCAGCCGCCCTCTTCCTGTTGAAGCATTCTTCCTCCGTCGAACTGCAAAGACAACTCTTACCAGTAATGATCTCGCTGGCGGAAAGAGACGAAATCGATCGCGCGAACCTCGCAAGTTATGTCGACCGCTTGCGGTTGAGCATGGGCCTAAAGCAGTTGTTCGCGACAGAGATTACGGTAAGGGACGGCTTTCTCGTGCTTGATCCCATCGAGGCGGAAACCAGCGTTGACGCCAGGCGAAGTCAATACAACTTACCGCCTTTAGCGCAGTATCTGGAGTCTCTTGAAAGCATTTACCAAATGCCGCTGGTTAGAGCGCCAGGGCGACGTACACTGCAGCGCAATTCGACGAAGGCCGTTCAATTGAATGAAGCACCCGGCTGGTTGGACCACGTGAATGATGCGAATGACGTCATTCGTGTGGAAACAAATTTGGTCAGCCTCGAGGTAAGCGTCTACAGTAAAAAACTAAAAACGCAAGTTACCAATCTCGAGCAAGAGGATTTCAAGATCTTCGAAGATGGCCACGAGGAGACGATCAGTTACTTCGCGACTACGCAGGCGCCGTTCGATCTGATCTTATTAATTGATCTTTCCGGTTCCACGGAAAAGAAGCGCGATCTTGTTCGGCTCTCGACTCAGCACTTCATCGAAGCTGCGAGGCCGGCAGATCGGTTGGCAATCGTTACTTTCTCTGACGTGACGAAGGTCATTGCGCCCTTGTCGAACGACCGTTCGATGCTTTTGCAGAGCATCAAAAACATCAAGGGGACAGGCAGTTCAAAGGTTTGGGATGCCTTGAAGTTAACACTGGACCACGTTGCGGAGCCCAGGAGTCCTGGCCGCCGCAGCGCAGTGGTGTTCATGACAGACGGCGCGGACAATCATCTGGTTGCCTTCCGCGGCGGATCCAAAACCAGCTTTGCTGACTTGTTGGAAGCCGTTCGACTCAAGGGGACGCTAATCTTTCCGATCTATCTCGACACCGAAGGTAAAGATGCGTTGTCGCGCAGAGTGTACAAACATGCGCGAAAGACGTTGGCTTTGTTGGCTGAAGAAAGCGGTGGCCGTTATTACAAAGCACGGAAGATCGAGGACCTCAACGGTGTTTATGATCGGGTTGTCGGAGATTTGGCGAAGATTTACAGCCTCGGATACCGGCCGGCTAATTCAGAGCGCGATGGTTCGTGGCGAACCATCCAGATTCAGATTCCTAATCGAACCGATCTGGTCCCGCACACAAGATTGGGCTACTACGCGAGGTGAAAGCCGCGCCGCTCTGATCAATCAAGCTTCGGTTCCGGAAACTTCTTCAGCAACTTCCAGGCAATAATCACACTTTCATCCGCATCCTTCCGAACCACTTTGAATGCGACGAGCACGTCCGTTCTGCGCGCGCCGGCTGCTGGGGGACTGGAACTGTTTGGACCAAAAATCGGTTGACCGTAGTTGATGGAACGCACGAGATATGTCGAGTTCACCTCTACCGGAAGGGTAGCCTGGTAGGATCTGTCGTCAATGATTACGCTTTGTCGAAATCGCAACGTCTCAGCCCGGGTTTGGATGACCGTGGTAGCCGGTTCATAAGAGGCAACGAAGGCTGCGCGCGGATCTGTGAGCACGATGTTTTCAAGCGGAACATCGCCCAGAGTCGTCAGGAGACCGTAACCGCTAACAGAGCCGACTGACAGTGAGCCGTCACTTAGTCGGATGTCTGAGCCATAGCCGAGAAA
Organism: Pyrinomonadaceae bacterium; assembly: GCA_025922875.1. GTDB lineage: Bacteria > Acidobacteriota > Blastocatellia > Pyrinomonadales > Pyrinomonadaceae > PSRF01. Next base: position 16,899 of record JAICGZ010000110.1, on the reverse strand, counting down.
ATGCGTAACGTTCGCGAAGGAATAGTACGCACCACCGCCCGGAACGGCTGTTGGGCCAGGTCGATAACGAACTTTTCCGGGTGGTATTAAACGGATCAATCCTGTGTTGGGCGTCCGCAAGAACGCGGCGAAAGCCGTTCGATCTTCCCGGGATGGCGCGAGCGGGCCGTTTGTTACTACGCGGGCTTCGGATGGGACGGTGCGCCCGCTGCGTCTTGTGACTCTCTCATCAATAGGGACGTCGCCGCCGACATGCTTGTCACCGAATGGAGGTGGCCCAACGTTGGGATCCTGGGCAAAGGTAAGGCCACTTATGCAGAGTTGTAGTAGCGACGTTACAGCTACAACCAGAGAGGCTTTCCGAAACATGCGCGCCGATCCTTACGAGCGTCAGAGATACCGAGATCGCGTGTTAAGAATGACTGTTGGGCCGCGTATGGCAAGTATCGAGTTACAAGTTTACAGCAAAACTCTGGGTTTACGCCGGCGTGCCGTGCAACGAGACTATCACCTCGAATTACAGAACCCCTCAGTGGCGGCGGCATAGTTGATCAGCTCACTTGCTGGCTATAGGCGTCGTTCAACTTTCGAAAGTGGTACCCCATTGCCGCCAATCTCAACGTTTCGGCAAGCTTGTCGTGATGGTTTACAAGCGCTTGAGTAAAGAAGCGCCAGAATTCTTTGCGTTCACCGTCAAATATTCCAAGCTTGAGCATCACGCGCGCGAACGCCGTGACGGCGCTAACAACAGTGTAACGTTGAGGCTCTACAAACTCCTGGGCCGTTCGCTTCATCGAGTCAAGCGCGCGCTGATAATACTCACGTGGCGAGTAAATCGTCTGCATAATCGACTGATAGCCCTTGATTAGCACAGCCGGATCCATGCGAGTCTTAAAGTTCAGCGTACAGCTTGTGTTGTTTCCCGAAGCTTCTCCCAATAGCCGTCCCTCTCGCTCCAACCTTCTCCATAACTGAGTGTCGGGAAGCGCGTTTAGCAGTCCGACCATCGCGAGCGGAATCGCGCTTTCTCTGATGAAGTTGATCTGTCGTTCAAAAATGTCCTCGGGATCGTTGTCAAAGCCGACGATAAAGCCTGCCATCACTTCCATACCATAGCTCTGAATCTTCTTCACTGACTCGAGCAAGTTACCGCGGTTTTGAGACTTCTGAGCTTCTTTCAAACTCTCTTCTACAGGGGTCTCGATGCCGAGAAATACGCGTCGAAAGCCGGCTTCCCGCATGTCTTCGAGCAGCGGCTCATCGTCTGCCAGATTCACGCTCGACTCAGTCAGGAAAGAGAAGGGATAACCGTTTCGTTTCTGCCACTCTGCGAGCGCCGGCAGCAGCAGCCTGACATTCTTCTTGTTGCCTATGAAGTTATCGTCCACGATAAACACTGTTCCGCGCCAGTTGAGATCGCGCAGCGCGTCAAACTCAGCCAGCATTTGCTGAATGCTCTTGGTTCGCGGTACGCGACCGTAGATTTCGATAATGTCGCAGAACTCGCAGGAGAACGGACAACCGCGTGAATACTGCACACTCATCGCGCTATAGCGCTTCAGATTCGCGAGGTGAAAGTCGGCCACAGGAGTCTCCGCAAGCGGTGGACGTTCGACTGCCTGGTAGCGGCGTTTTGCAACTCCGCTTGCAAGATCCTCTATGAACTGCGGCAACGTAGTCTCCGCCTCTCCGACAAATATGTGATCCGCATCCGGCAGATCCTCGATCGTGGTCGTGACGTATGGACCACCAAGCACTACGCGTTTCCCACGCGACTTGCAGAGTCGCACGACTTGTTTGAGCGAATCCTTCTGCACCAGCATCGCCGTGGCGAATACCATGTCGGCCCATTCAATGTCGGCGGTCTTCAGCGACTCCACATTCAGATCAATCAGTCGCCGCTCCCAATCCGGCGGTAGTAACGCGGAAACAGTCAATAACCCCAGGGGCGGGAATGCACATCGCTTACCTTCGAATGGCAGCGCGTGTCGAAAACTCCAATAGGTATCGGGAAACTCCGGATTAATTAGCAAAATCTTCATAAAAGCACGCTCCTGACGTCACTTTGCTGGTCCATGTTCTGGGGCGACGACTAACTGTTCTAAGTTACGCATCGCACATAGCAACTTCTTGTCAAAACGTAGGCGGATCGCTGAAGTGACAAAAAGAATACAAAGCATTGAAAAGGGGATGCCGTGCCCCGGGCCTTGTCTCTAAGGGTGACTGCCACGAAGCGAACAAGGGCGCAAATGTAATACGCGAGGACATTTGTGCCCGTTGTGCGCTTTTGTGGTAGGAGAACTCTCCCCGGTGGGCAAACTCCAAACGCGGGAGCGCAATAACAAATTCACCTTACCAAGAGGCGAGATTGCCGTATGTGCGATAGAGCACATAAGAGCGAATGAACTCAATTCAGGTAGGCATCTGTTTCGGCTTTAATGATCGTGTAACAGTCACAGGACTTCGCTTCCAGGCCTCGGCGATTAAGCAGAGTGATCATTCCTCGACGGTAACGAATTAAGCTCGCCGCCTGTAACGCGCCGGCGGCCTTGCTTACGCCTTCGCGCCGGACGCCCAACATGTTGGACAGGAATTCCTGGGTTAACGGAAATTCCTCGACCCCCAAACGGTCATTTGTCATCAATAACCATCGCGCCAGTCGAGCATTAACCATGTGAAAGCGGTTACAGGCAGATGATTGAGCAACCTGTGCCAGGAGTGAGTGCGAATAGCGATGCAGCAGGCGATGTAAACTGCCGAGCCGGTTTGCTTCTTTGCGGACAGCCGCTGAACTCATTCTCATTGCTGTGCCCGAACCTTGCACCAGAGCATGGGTTGACGAAGAGCTAACGCCCATAAACACAGGCAGACCGGCCATACCTTCATTCCCCACCATTCCCACTTCCAGCCACGCGGTCTCTGACAATTCGGAAATCAATGAAATAATCGAGTCGTTAGGGAAATAGACGTACCTAATTACCTCGCCAGGTTGGTACAATGCCTCGCCTAGAACCAGATTAACGGTCGTCAGCTTGGGCAACACACGCTTGTATTCGTTTTTCGGAAGTGTGGCGAGCAGCCGGTTAACGGTGGCAGCACCATCAGCACTACGATTCATAAAGCCATCTTGTAACTTCGTTGTGTTCATATTCTCGCTTTCCAACCCTTGGCGACGTAATCGCAAAAGGACCAGTGATATGACACCACTCGAGCGGTGCAACGTCTGTGCGGCAACACACATATCAAAAGCTGAGGAAAGGTCCGTCCGGGCACCGTGGTTTAGATGGCAAGCTTGTGTGCGGTAGCTCACATATGTGTTATAGTGCAGCGCAAAGCGATTAGCCTGCTTTGACACTTGGATCGAGTCTATCCACTCCTCTCTTGCCCCTTTGCGCAAGTTAGCACAAATGAAAAGGCTCTTGTTTATAACACCGGAGGTGGAAGATGAAAATACTGCTCTACAATCCAGACAATGGCGTCACGCGCAACTTCATGCCGCACCTCTGGATGTTTCTCCTGCAAGCGATCACTCCTCCGGGTCATGAAGTTGTTCTGATCGACGCCAATGCCCGTGCGATGAGTGATGATGAGATCGTCCAATTTATAAGAAAAGAAAAAATCGATCTTGTTGGTATCGGCGCAATGACAAGAATGATCGAGAAAGCCTACCGGGTGGCTGATGCGATCCGCCTGGCGGGCGTACCCGTGGTGATGGGTGGTCCGCATGTCACCGAAGTTCCTGATGAAGCACTGGGCCGAGATGGTGGGCCGCGCCACGCTGATGCGATCGCACTCGGTGAGGCTGATGAAACGTGGCCGAGGATAGTTGAAGATGCTGCTCGTGGTGCACTTAAGGACATTTACGAGCCGGTGGATGACAACGGTAAAGAACGGAAGCCGAGCCTTCAGCCTTACCCGGCCATTCCCTGGGGATCGCTCAATCTCGATCAGTTCAATTTCTTCCCGCGTATCTTGCGTCCGTTGCTGTCGAGGGTCGATCGGCGTTGGCAAACGCTCCACATTGTTCCGATCGAGTCAGGGCGAGGCTGTCCCTATGGTTGTGAGTTCTGCACTGTCACCGGATTCTTCGGCGACTCCATACGCTTCCGCACAAATCAAAGTATCGTTGACGAACTGCTGACGTTGAAGGCGCGCGCTAAAGCTGAAGGCGGAGTAATCTCCGTGTTTTTTGTTGATGACAACTTTGCTATCAGTATCAAACGAACAAAGTCACTGCTGCGCGATATCATCGCCGCCGGTGCGCAGCTTCCCTGGATCGCGCAGATCAGTGCCAATCTATTACGCGATCAGGAGTTGGTTGATCTGATTGCGGAATCCGGCGGGAAAGTCATCTTTATCGGCATGGAGTCGATTGACCCCGTTAATCTGGCTGACGTTAAGAAGGGCTTTAACAAGCCTGAGGAATACACAACGGTGCTCGAACGTCTGGCTCGGCATAATATTTATGCCATCACGTCTTTCATTATTGGTATGGATAACGACACGCCCGGCGTGGCAGAGCGGATCCTGCAACAGATTCGCAACTGGCCTCCCGGCCTGCCGGTCTTCGGCCAACTCACACCGTTTCCCTCGACACCGCTGTACAAGCGGCTACAGGAAGATGGCCGTCTGGTGCGACCAAAGCACTGGTTGAAGTTTGAGAAAAACACGATGGCCCATATACCTCTAAAGATGACCATCGCGGAAACGCACCACGAGCTCCATTATGCGTGGGCCCACTCCTACGACGCTGCACGCAATGCAGAAGCGGTTCAGGCGATGAGCCATACAGCAGTTGGTCCCAGGATTTTTCATCTCATCACGCGGTTTGCGTTTCGCGCCATCTACTTCCCGCAAACCACCAGGCTAGCGTGGCTTAAAGTGTTTTTTGAGAATCGGCACACCGTTTTCAGTCTTGCGAAAGAAGCTATCGGTTCGGTGCTAACTTCAAAGAAGCGAATAGAAGAAAAGAATGATGGCTCCGCTGTGATAAACACTGCTTGAAAGTTTAGAAGCAGGCGTTTGACTTCGTCAGGTGGCAGAGGGGCCAACAGCCGGTTCTTACTGGAATCCTTGGGTCTCGAAGAAGCTTGCACAGCTAATCTCCACTTTTAGCTTGCGCCGGCACGCAAAAAAGCGGCCGTTGGTTTCCGAAGTCAGGCAGAGCCTAGAACGCAGGTGCGGTGGCAAAGATATGAACCACGGTCTTGGAATGGTTTAGACGAGGAATCCCCGACTCGCAGCCAGACTGCTGAAGAAGCTCCAAAATTATTTAGTTACCCGTACTGGTTGAGAAGGCTTGCAACTGGAAGTACGCCGATATTGCCAACCATATCAGAAATAGGGTCAGGAATATCAAGTTCGTTTTTAAACTGAACGATTTCTCTTCGGCCAGCGCGTAGGCCCGTAGCACACCGGGTTTAAAGGTTTGAAGGCAATTCTGACAAAATGCTGCATCAGTAAAGCAACGGCGACGACAGTTCGGACAGTGCGTAAGACTCATAATTTATTCCTGACTCTCTATAACTGTGGTTTGGTGATCATCCCTCAGATTGCTGCAGTGCGTTAATCACGCCTCGCTTGCGACCACTTTTTGAACATTGCCTGATGAGATCTCCGGGCGAAGGAGCGCTGAACGGATGGTGGACCACCGCTGTCTTTGACTGAACCGTTCATCGGTATCCTGTCATCTGCCTGACCTTCTGAGAGCCATGGGTTTAGTCGCGCCCAGCGCACTGGATCAAACTCTGTTTGTGCCTGCGAATGGGCTTCAACGATCGGTTCTTGCATAAGATACATATCCGTTTCATCCGAGAGATTCTTCTGTTTCATTTTTAGCTGAAGCAAGTGAATGCGTCTGTGCGCTGGATCGCTTATGAAGCATCCTTCACTAACAATGTAGACACACTCGGTATGTGGGCTAACGCACGGACAGCCGTATCTGATTAATCCATTCTTGGAATGGATACGCTAATTAACGGGCGGACGAGTTTTTCAAACCAGGAGAATACGATTATGTTGTGGGCGATACTTATAGTGTTATTACTGCTATGGTTAGTTGGATTTTATGGCGGCTTTGTCACTACCAGCCTGATTCACCTATTGCTGGTAGCTGCGGCTGTGGTTCTTGCACTAAATCTCTTGAGGCAGTACCGAAACCCGGCATAGGCGTCTACGTTGCATGAGCCGGAAGACTGGAAGCGTGGATCACGTAGGTCCGCAGCTTCTCGATGTCAAAGGGTTTTTCCATGGTGTCATCACATCCAGCCGCCAAAGCCTCCGCGTGATAGCAGGGGCTGCCCGAGCCATTCAGCGCCAGAATCTTGACGCGATCCAGCGGTGCGTTTTGACGAATCCTGCGAGTGGCTTCAAGCCCATCCAGCAAAGGCAGGCGACCATCCATCAGGATGAGTTGCGGCCTTTCCCTCGAGGCCGCCTCTACCGCCTCTAATCCGTTACAGGCTTCTACTACTCGAAAGCCCAATCCCGCCAAGAATATACAAAGCATTTCTCGCGTATCGTCGTGGTCTTCCACCACGAGGATCGCAGGTTGCAAAGGAGATGGCCTGAGTGCCATAGGGGTTACGCCTTCCAGTTGGACGTTGAACGCCGGGGAGCTATTCGACTCTGGTTTGATCGTCAGTTTGCTGGGTTCTCTCAAATACGTCTGTGCGGCAACACACATAGCCTGCTTTCAACAGACAACTACTGAGTTGAGTTTTCACAGTGCTCTCCTTTATGTGTCAATTATGAAATATAGTACGGATAGACAATATGTTTCGTATATGGTAAATACCTAGTACGAAAGGAGGCCTCGATGATTGAGGTTCGCATTGATCAACTACTTAAAGCGCGCGGGCGAACGTTTTATTGGCTGGCGAAGGAGACAGGTATTAGCCATACGACGCTGTGGCGCTTGAAAAAGGGTAAAGCACTGGGAATCAATTTCATCACGCTGGAAAAGCTCAGTGAAGCACTCGATTGCCAGCCGGGCGATATATTCCTGTTTATCAAACAGGAACGGCACTATGCGAGAAAGAGACCTCGAATTCCTGCTCCGGCCCGATCCGCTGCAAAGTAATCAAGTTGAAAGTTGAAAGTCGATAGTTTTCGGCCGACGAATCATTGCGACGGCCCAAGACGACCATTTCGCAAGTGAAACAAGGCGTACGGCGAGTAAAGTTAGGAGAATGATGAGAACCGCTTCGAGCATGTTCGAGCAATTCACGCTGGGGATTGAAGAAGAGTTTCAGATCGTAGATCCGCACACGCGCGAGTTGCGTTCACACGTTTCCGAAATTCTCGAAGAAGGCAGGATGCTGTTAGGGGAGCAAGTCAAGCCTGAAATGATCCAATCGATGATTGAGGTAGGCACAGGCGTTTGCGCCGACGTTCAAGAAGCCCGAGCCGATATCATAAAACTACGTGGCGTGCTCTCCTCGCTGGTGCGCAAGCAAGGCTTAGTGATTGTCGCCGCGGGCACTCATCCATTCTCGCATTGGCAGGATCAAAAGATTTACGAGAACGCAAGATACGGCTCGATTGTGGAAGAGAATCAGATCATTGCCCGTTCGCTGCTGACATTCGGCCTCCATGTACACGTGGGTATTCCGAATCCCGAACGCGCGATTCAAATCATGAACGCAATACGCTACCTGCTTCCGCACGTGCTGGCCATCTCAACTTCATCGCCCTTTTGGCTTGGAGTACATACAGGCTTGAAATCCTATCGCTCGGAGGTCTTCGCCAGGTTTCCGCGCACGGGCATACCCGATTACTTCGAGTCGCGCGGCGCATTCGATCACTATGTGGAATTACTGGTCAAAACCGGTTGCATCGATAACGGAAAGAAGATCTACTGGGATGTTCGGCCGCATCCGCTTTTCTCCACCCTGGAGTTTCGCATCTGCGATATTCCCACGCGCGTTGACGACACAATCGCTATTGCCGCTCTGTTTCAGGCGATGGTCGCTAAAGTCAATAAGCTGCTGGATCAGAACCTTACTTTCCGGCTACATCACAAAATGCTGATTGAAGAAAACAAATGGCGCGCTGTACGGTTCGGGCTCGATGGCAAAATGATCGATTTCGGCAAAGGAACGGAGGTTCCCGTGCGGGAGCTCATTCGTGAACTGCTCGAGTTTGTTGATGATGTGATAGATGACCTCCGCTCGCGCAAGGAGATCCGACACATCCGCACGATTCTCGATCGAGGAACGTCGGCGGATGAGCAACTTCGAGTGTGGGACGAGACGGAAGATATTAATGCGGTCGTAGATCGGTTGATTGAACTCACAATGGAAAATGTCCCTCGTGAAATAACTCCGGCCGCGTTTGCAGACATCGTCTGACATTCACCGTGCTATCCGACATATATCCTGCATTTGACATATAGTGTTTGCCGGCGTAATGTGGTAGTGAATCGAGCCTGGCTTACTCCCTTCTCAGCTCCTCTGGAATCGCCCAGATCTCCTGAAGTCAACAGCCGCAAACGAGGAGCAAGAAAACTGAACGACCAACTAGCAACAGCCACAGTCCGGGGTCTTGGGAATGATAACGGCGATGAAGGCTGGCCGGGAATCGTTTCGCGATTTCAGTTAATCCTTCTCGCGGGTCTCAGAAGCAAGCAGCTCTATAAGGGTGCGCTGCCGCGAATTCCAGCGGATCCACTGAAGCGAAGAAATACGAGCATAGCTCTGGAGGAGTTGAGAAGAGGGCTTGTACCTTTCACCACTCCTAATCGGAATGGCTTACCAATCAGTCCTACCATTATGGATACTGTCGAGCACCCGACCCGAGTAGAGCGGGCCACTGATTTTGATTCGCGGAGTCTGGTAGGTCAATGAAGGGTCTTAGGGTTTATTTCGATCTCAGGGGAGCTGATCCGCAGGGCGAAGATCTCATCTTCTACAGTCACCTCGCAGGTGGTCCATATTATCGCTGGCGATACGAAGAGCTCCACGGAGAATGGCGGTGTTCTCGGATGCATGCTGGCGATTTAGTAGTGACGGAACTTGTTTCGGCGCCCTGGAAAGAGATACCCGCTGGGCTGAAGACTACTCTCGACCTACATTATGTGGAATAGCGCATCCCCTTCATCGTCGAAGTTGTCTCTACGATGAGCCGCGCTGGCGGCCGCGGTATCCATGTATTCGTGAAACCTTACGACTTTGCCATCAGATATTGTGAACACATGGGCAAAGTCACCGCCGAACTCTCTACCTGTAGACTTAACAAGCCAAGCGTAATGACCAAGAGCGACGACTTTGTCTCCGTGAGCGATAAACTCTCTTGGCTCAAAGTGCTGAACATCCTGGGTGTCTACCAGAGATGCAAAGAATTGCCCCATCTGTTCGCGACCTCGACGTTTCCCGGCAAACGGCACATTCTCGATTTCCGGTAGTTGCCATTCGATGTCATCAGAAAGCAGATTCAATAAAGCCTTAATGTCTCCACCTTTGAAAAACTCGTAGATATGTTGTACGACGTTCGTGTTTCCGCTCTCGTTCATGACGTGCTCCGTTTCTATCTGTCCGAACCCAAACGCTCTGACTGCTTAACTTCACGCACAACTTGCGTTGTGCCTCCTTCATCCTCCCAAGTCTCAGTTGCTTGACGTTCATTTTGAGGCCGTGCGCCAGGAGCAGATGCGTGAAACCTGTTTCCGTTACTTGCTATGTTTTTATGTTGGTTGGCAGCGATTAGCTCGGCAAGTTCTCGGCGTCCCACGGTTCTACCACGGTTCAACCTCATATACGGATCGTCTACCATGCAGAAGTCCACCGCATCTTCGCCGGGCAAGGGTATGATTTCTTTGAGAAAGCGGGCATCGAGGATTACGGGCTTGAAAACCAGCAATCCAAAGTTTCGCCAACGGGCAATCATGGCGTCCTGAGCGCTGTGGAATAGCGGCACGCGGAGACGTCCAGAATGGTCAAGTGCAAACCAATCACCGTTCGCTCGTTGCATGGCAAAGATATCGCTCATAAAACGTCTTTCATCATTTCGAATCGAGTACCGACACCAAAGAGAACATTACGCTGAGCCATGCCTGACGTCTGTGCGCCACCTCGCATATGCCCTTCCGGTCGTTTCTCGATGACACTCTGGGACCCGGGTGAGAGACGCGAATGATTATGAGCTACTTGTCTTCACTGTGCCTCTAGTAAAAGAAGGGGCAAAAGGCTTTCACCTTCTACCCCTTGTCTGGCCAGCATAATTTCGCCTCAGCTAATTATTACTTGTTCGGCGATGCGTTCCTATTCGGACTGCTATTCGCGTTCGAGTTTATGGGACGAACGCCCGAAGTGTTCTCATTCCCATTGTTGTTTTGCACCACACCCACATTGGCCGGTGCCGTATTCGAGTTCAGGCTCGAATTGGCATTTGCGGAGTTATTGTTGGAAGTGGTGCTATTGCAACCTCCAAGACCAACGACTGCGACCAGACCCATAACAACTAAAGTTCGCTTCATCCTGTTCCTTCCTTCGAGGCGCTTGTTTACCGATAAACTTGTTCGCCGCGATTTTTCTTCCAATCTTCCTCGAAGTAAGCGGCGTCTTCAGGATTACGCGGCGTTACGCCCATCATGATTCCGCCCTGCTTGATTCCTTCTTCGTATTGCTTGACGCGTTCTTCCGGTATTCCTGCACCGATAAGACCGCCGATCAATCCACCTGTCGCGCCGCCCGCTCCTGCCCCCGCCAATCCCGCTGCGATTGGACCGGCAATAAGCAGCCCGAGACCTGGTAAAGCTAACGTGGTTCCAATTGCCGCGATTGCGGCCAACGTTGCACCCACTGTTCCGCCGATCGCGGCGCCAGTGCCGGCACCTTTCAGCGCTTTATTGCCGAGTTCAGTTTCCCGATCGTCGACTGCGAAATGTTTTTTTCGTGCGTCTTCCGACATGATGAGGTTGACGTCGTCTTGTGCGTAACCTCTACTAACGATAGAACCGTATGCGCGCTCGGCGCTCTCCCTGTCTGGGAATAGTCCGGTAACCATGCCTGACTGTGCGGTTCTTGATGCTGATGTTTCTGCCATGTTTCTCCCTTTGACTGATTGATTGCTGTTAATGAATGAATATGCAAATTTCTACGTCACTGCCTGTAGCGCGCACCTTTACTTGTGCAACTTTGGAGCCGCGCGATTAACTCGTGGTCATAGCGCGGGTTCACGTTCCCAATGACGATGTTTGGCGATAGCGCTCACAAATTGATCCCCAAAGCCCTGCGCGTAAGCATCGCGCGTGGCGACGAGTCCGGGCCGGAATTCAAGCTTGCCGGTTCTTGAGATTTCGTCAGCAGCAGTCACGATGCCGGCGGCCGCCAGAAGCTCCACACCGGCTCCGCTCGCAGCGATCGTCTTGCAGTGCTTATAACCTTCAATCAGAAAGTTATTCACGTCCGGATCAGCCTTGAGCGAATTCACACTGGGTTCGCCGTCAGGAACATAGAAAGCGTCAAACAACACTGACGATCCAGTCAGAAAGCTGAAGTCGGCCTTGACTACCGTGCCGTTAATACCAGTCAAGACTCCAAGATGCGGAGCAACGGTCATGACGACTGCGCCTGCCGTCATTAACGCCTGCTTCATATCGAGCAAAGCCGCATCATCAAATCCGTCCGCGACGAGAAACGCTATCTTGCGTGTCTTGATTGTGTCGCTCGGAAAATTAGGATTGTCGATCATCCGCAACGCCGGTGACGGTTCCATCTCAATCGCGCGCTTCGGTTGGACCTTCTTCGGATCGACATCGCCGGGAACGCTCATGTTCATCGGCTTCTCCAGTCTTGCGGGAATAGATGCGCCTAGTCCCCTGGCGACGCTGTTCGCAAGCTCTTTATCGACCTGGGCCAACAGAAACAACATTCGCTCTCTAATCGGAACTGTTTCCACTTTGCCCAACTCAAAGCGTAAAGCCCTGATGATGTGATTCTGTTCGGGTTGAGACTGGCTCTGAAAGAAAAGTCGTGCCTGACTGAAGTGATCGTGAAAGCTTGGACTGCGCTCGCGAATCTTCTGCGCATCGATCCTTTCGGCATAACTTGCGAAGCCACTCATGTCAGTGCCAGCCTGAAACGGACATCCGCCTCTCAAACTGTTCGGCTCATAACTTGTCTGGCCACGATTGACTGTTTGTCGCATAAAGCCGTCACGCTGGTTGTTATGCAGCGGCACAACTGGCCGGTTAATCGGAATTTCATGAAAGTTTGGTCCACCCAAACGAAGCAGCTGTGTGTCGAGGTATGAGAAGAGACGGCCCTGTAACAGCGGGTCGTTCGTAAAATCAATTCCCGGCACTATGTTGCCGAGGTGAAAGGCCACCTGTTCCGTTTCGGCAAAGAAGTTTTCCGGATTGCGATTGAGAGTCATCTTGCCGATACGGCGTACCGGAACGATCTCTTCGGGAATGATCTTCGTCGGATCGAGCAGGTCAAAATCAAAACTGAATTCATCTTTCTCTTCCACGATCTGAACGCCGAGTTCCCATTCCGGATAGTCACCATTCTCAATCGCTTCCCACAAGTCGCGGCGGTGGAAGTCAGGATCCTTACCCGAAATCTTCTGCGCCTCATCCCATAGGACCGCGTGCAAACCGAGTAACGGTTTCCAATGGAACTTCACGAAACGCGCCTTGCCCCGATCGTTAACGAACCGGAAAGTATGAACACCGAAGCCTTCCATCATTCGCAGACTTCTGGGGATCGCGCGATCCGACATCACCCACATAATCATGTGCATTGATTCAGGCATTAACGAGATGAAGTCCCAGAAGGTATCGTGGGCCGACGCGGCCTGTGGTATTTCATTATGTGGTTCGGGCTTAACGGCATGGACCAGATCGGGAAACTTGATCGCGTCCTGGATAAAAAAGACAGGGATGTTATTGCCAACCAGATCGTAGTTTCCTTCTTGCGTGTAGAATTTCACCGCAAATCCGCGTACGTCGCGTGCCAGATCGGTTGAGCCGCGAGAGCCGGCGACGGTAGAGAAGCGAACGAAAACTGGTGTCTTGACAGACGGGTCCTGAAGGAAATGCGCCTTCGTGTACTGGGCCATCGATTCATAAACCTGAAAATAGCCATGCGCTGCTGAGCCGCGTGCATGCACAACGCGTTCGGGAATCCGTTCGTGATCGAAGTGCGTGATCTTTTCCCGAAGAATGAAATCCTCTAACAGCGTTGGACCACGGTCGCCTGCTTTGAGCGAGTTCTGATTATCGTTTACGCGAACACCCTGGTTGGTGGTGAGGAATTCGCCGCCACTGTCTTCGATATTCTGCGAAAGGTCGTCAAGCTTACTGTTCTGGTCGCCGTAACCGGCGCTGTTTGGTAAATCCGCTGCGTGCGGTTCGTTCTTCGCGTTAGCCCCGCCAGTTCTTCCGTTAGTTTTCCCCTTGTTCATTGTTCTACTCCCTTTGTTCCTTAACGCACGCTGGCCTTCTTAGCCTTCGCAGCGGTGCTTGTTTTTCCATTCGTCGTTCTGGACTTCTTGGCCTGAGCGGCTTCGATCGCGTTGTCAACTTTCTGTGTCTCCTCTGGTGGAGGAAGCACCGCCGGCATTCGCAAAGCCTCCATCCATAGTTCACGCGTCCACCCGGCCGTGTGATAAAGATGCTCATCTTCTTCGCTCTCGATTTGTTGATAGGCGGGCGTTAAGAGAGCGGACTCGTCGACGTTCGCTTGCTTTGCGAGTTCGCCAAGCAATTCCCAGTTCAAATGGTCTTTGGTTTCAGCCAGCACGACACATTCCGCCGCCACGATCTGCGCGGCTTGAGGATCAGCGCATCTCGAAGCCAGTTCCATCGTTTTCACCAGGGAAGTGCCCAGATAGCGAACGACTTTGCGACCCGGAGTCTCAGCATCAGGGTCAAGGCCGAGTGCCTTCAGTATCTCCGTCACGACTTGAACATGGTTTTTGGTTTGCTCCAGATATTTATTCCATTCTTCCCTCAAGTCCTTATTAAGAGCGAGACGTAGAGCGGTCGTGTATATCTGCACGCCGCCTTTTTCGGTTTCAAGCGCCTGGTACATCAGATCCACAGGCACATTTGCGAGCAATGTATTGTTTGGCATTTATCCCCCTTGTTGAGTCGCACTCAAATGAATCAGTTCGCGCGTCAATTGCAGTCAAGCCATGAAGAAGCAAGTTCGATGCCTCGGTACGCCGAGGTCTTTAAACTCGACCACCCAGGACCGAACCATTGTGGTGCTTTACCCATGGCCGGTTTGATCCTGGATCGAGTCGTTGGGACGTGACGTTGCGCGTTCTTGATGAGCTTGATTGGTTGCATCGGTTTCGCGTCACGTCTTGCGCACAACAACGAGATTAGTAGCCGGCGTAGCCATCCGCATAGCCGTGCTCGAATGCTTCACGGAAGTAACGCTTGTAGACTTCGCGGTCGCCGAGACCGGAACTATAGTCCTTTGTTGCTTTTTGGTAGGTACTCTGGCCTTGATAGCTGTCAGCCTTGCGCTTCCGGCGATCTTCGCGGCCCTGTTTGACACCCTCGCCGAAACCAGCGTTCAGAGCGGTTTGACGCAAATGGAACGTGCCGCCGTAGTTGCCGTAACCATCCTCGTTGCGATCGGAGCGACCAGGATTACGATCGTCATTGCGATCCCAACGATTTCGGTTGCCGCTGGTGTAACTTTCAGCGTTATATCCGTCCTCGAAGGCTTCGCGGAAATAGCGGCGGTAGAGTTCGCGGTCGCCGAGACGTCGGCTGTAGTCTTTCGTGGCCTTCTGATAGCTGCTCAGGTTGCGGTGCTCGGTGCGGCTGCCATTGCCGCGATCTTTGCGACCTTCCTTGACTCCTTCGTCATAGCCGGCATTCAGAGCGGTGCGGCGTAGTTCCACAGAGCCGCCATAGTTACCGTAACGATCCCAGTCGCGACCACGTCTATTTTGGTTCTGGCGATCCCGATCGTAACGATCGTCTTGAAACTGCGCCTGGGCAGTCGTGCTCAAAACGATTCCTATTCCAAACAGCAACGAAAACACCAGTAGGGCGCCTGCGATTCTGTTTTTCGATTGATCTCTTTTCATAATTGACTCCTTCTTCATGATGGCCCCCTGGAAGCTTAGGGAAGATCAGCTTCTTGAACCTCGCTGAAGCCGGCTCTTCCCTTACTCCTGTGTCACTGTCTCTTAACGCAGTGGATTAGCGGGACGGATCATCATTAAACGTCATTTGGCACGACTTGTATGTGCAGTAGCACACGTAGGAATCAAATACAGTGAGAAATCGTAAGTTTGTCCATTTAGTCCCTTTGTATTCGGTTTGTGAAGATTGAATCGTTTACCCAACTCGGCGAGAGGTTATACGCGTTGGCCAGGAGGTTTAGATTCGTACGCAATGTTGACCAATCATTCTGGGCGCGCTCAGTAAGCGGATTGTCTCGTATGAAATTGTCGATGGGTTGGGCCTGATCGAGCAGACGCTGGACGTCGTCCGAAACCAACTGCCTGGCATCGAAACGAATGCGCAACTGGTCCGTCGCCTTTTTGAAACCGCGCAGAGCGTCATTCATGTTGCCCTCGATTCGAGTGCGATCATAAGGCCGGCGGTCAAAAGCATCCGTAAGACTTACACGAAACTTATCGCCCCCGTTTTCGATCTGCTGGATTAGTTGAGTGAGTTCACTCTCGGATAACCGGAACGATCGATTTGAGTCAACCTTCATCGAAGTTGGTTCGTTCCACTGCCAACTGACGCCATAGGCACTCGCCAGCGTGTTCAGATCCGTTCGCACCGATGCCCAGTCGTTCTTGACTCGAGGATTCAAGGTATTTCGGTCTATGAAACTGTTGATGGGCGACGCCTTTTGCAGGATGGCCTCGACGTCGGATGCAACCGCAAGCCTCCGAGTGAGCTGATCCCTGAACTGCTTAATAGCGAGATCAAAGCCAGGTTGGAAGGTGCTGATGTCATTTTGAGGCTGTGTTTGGTCGACGCTCCGCTGCACCAATGCCACATTTAGACTGTTGCGGAACCTGCTAGAGCTTAGTTCAAGTCGTTTCAGCATGTTGCCGACCTGACGCGTGTTATTACGGTTAGGCTGCGGTTGAGCCTGTACTTCCAAGCCGATGATGATTGGAAACAGTAACAGGATAAAAACAGAAACGATGCTTTTCGTAATATTCATTTCTTACGCTTATAGCATTTGAGGTAGGGAAGATCCGTGCGCTTACACACATACCAAAAAGAGAGGAAGCGTTCTGCAGTTTGGGTCAGAGTTCTTCCGGGGATGGTTTCACCGGCTCGACTGTGAAGCCCATGGATTTGAACAATCTGAAAAGTTGCAACATCGCAGAACGGATCCCGTCCTCCACTGCCGCGGACGACACTCCAAGTTCCTTTGCAATTTCAAAATTGGTCATCCCGGAAAAGAATGCGAGTTCAATCATCCGGTGCTGGAGGGGCAGGATTGAATCCATGGCTGCTCGAACGAGTCGCCGTTGTTCTGTGATGTTAATTGAGGAAGCCGACCGGGTTTTGTCTTTGCTTTTCCGCAACGTCTCACTATTCGTCGCGAGTTGTCTGCAAAGACGCTCGATGGCCCGCCGGTGTGCCATAAGTATAAGCCAGGTCAGGGGTTTTTCATTCTGTTTGCCGAACTGGGCGGCTCTCCGTCGGACCTCTTCGTAGAGTTCAGACAAAACTTCTTCGGCGGTTTGAGTGTGCCCCAAAATACGCAACAAGAGACCGAAGAGCAGGCCGTTCGTAGCCTCAAAAAAGATCCGGTAAGCAGCTTCATCGCCGCTCGCTACCCATGGCAGTAGCATTCCCACCCGATCAGCTGTCGAATGCTGAGCTCTAACCAAAGAAAGCACTGGTTTACGCGATGACTGCACGGCGCGTTCCTTCAACTAACGATAGCTAATTTGGGGGAC
>JAICGZ010000109.1 GCA_025922875.1 Pyrinomonadaceae bacterium | reverse complement strand
TTTTGTGCCTCTTTGTGGCTCTCTTTGTAATGCTCTTTGTGCTTCTTTGTGGCCGCGCATGCTATTATCGGTTTCCGGAGTTCCGTGCTCCCCATCTGGCAGGCGCGCTCCATTGATCAGGTCCCATGTCCACCGAAGCAAGTCAACGAGGTAGCGGCCAACCATCGACAGAAAGGATCACCGGCAGGCTGAGAACGCCACCGCCGGTTGAGCCCCTGCCTGACCCTGCGGCACAGTCTCCCGCTGGATTCATGCGCCGCATGACGCCGGCCGAGTTCAACGCCGCGATGATTCACTTCTACCGCGGCGAAGTGCAACGCTCAAATACCTGGCGAAACCGACTCGATACCACGACAAACTGGGCCGTAATCACTGCCGGCGCCACGCTTTCGTTCGTCTTCAGCTCCCCAAGCAATCCGCACTTCGTGATTCCGATCAATTCAATACTGGTGGCCATCTTTCTACTGATGGAAGCGCGGCGCTATCGCTATTACGAAATCTGGTCGAGTCGCGTCAGAATTCTGGAAACAGGCTACTTCGCAAACATACTTGCACCGGAAAACAAACCGCCCGACGAAGCATGGGCGGAACATCTTGCGGCTGACCTGACCACGCCTCATTTCACGATCACCGAGTGGGAGGCTGTCGGACGTCGCTTGCGCCGCAACTATCTCTGGATCTTTGCGCTGCTCGCTTTGAGTTGGAACCTGAAAGTTTACCTGTCGCCTTTACCCGCGCGCGACTTCAACGCTTTCATCGATCGCGCTACCGTCGGCGTGGTGCCGGGATGGATCGTGTTTGTGGTGGGAATCGTCTTCAATGCCGCCGTCGCTGTTTTTGCGATTGGCACTGTCAGATTGCGCGAAGCCACCGGCGAAGTGTTGCCGAAACACGAGTTCTCATTACATCCGTTGAAGCGCATGACAAACTGGACAGCTCAAACTACGCGGCGCACTACGGTGCGCGCGAGACGTGCGCGCCAGCGTGTGCGCAGCGCTGCCGGCAGCACAACAACATCCGAATTCAAGAAGATCGACATTTCCGAAACACCAGACAAGCGACCCGAAGTAAAGGTCAAATAAAACATTGCCGATTTCCAATTGCCGATTGCCGATTGACGCTCTACAGTGGAGCTTATAAATCGACAATTGGCAATCGGAAATCGGCAATCATTTTTATGCTTGAGCTCAACGGCCAACAACTCACTCTCCAGCAAATCGTAGACGTCGCCCACGGCCGAGAGCAGGTCACTCTTGCGGCTGACGCACGCTCGCGCGTCGAGCAATCTCGCCGCGTGGTCCAGGATATCGTCACGCAGGGACGCACCGTTTACGGAGTCAACACCGGTTTCGGCAAGTTGTCAGACGTGAGTATCGATCAATCTGACTTGCTCCAGTTGCAACTCAACCTCGTTCGCAGTCATTCCTGTGGTTTGGGTGATCCGCTGCCGGAGACTGAAGCGCGTGCGATGTTGTTGTTGCGAGCAAACGTACTCGCTTCGGGATTTAGCGGTGCTCGCCCGCTAGTGATTGACACTTTGATCGCGCTGCTTGAGAAAGGCGTGACGCCGGTCATTCCTGAAAAAGGGAGTGTGGGCGCAAGCGGTGATCTGGCGCCACTCGCGCACCTCGCATTGGCTGCAATCGGCGAAGGAGAAGTCTTTTACAACGGTGAGCGTTTGCCTGCGGCTGTGGGTCTCGAGCGCGCGCAGATCCGGCCGTTGCAATTGGAAGTAAAGGAAGGCCTGGCGCTTCTCAACGGAACGCAAGCGATGGGCGCAGTCGGCGCTCTCGCACTTCATCGCGCCGAGCAACTCGTGCGGCTTGCGGATGTTGCCGGCGCAATGACACTCGAAGCACTCAAAGGTACGCCCGTCGCTTTTGACGAGCGCATTCATGCCGCGCGTCCTCATCCGGGCCAGTTGGCCGTTGCTGCTCACTTGCGTGAGCTGCTGCAGGACAGTGAGATTCGTAAATCACATCTCGATAACGATCCGCGTGTGCAGGATGCTTATAGTTTGCGCTGCATGCCGCAGGTGCATGGCGCAATCCGAACCGCACTGAGTCATGCGCGACAAGTAGTTGAGCTTGAAAGCGGCAGCGCGACTGACAACCCGCTCGTTTTCTCCGAAACGGGTGAAGTGTTGTCGGGCGGAAACTTTCATGGCGCGCCGCTCGCACTGGTTTTTGACTACGCCGCAATTGCTTTGACAGACTTGATGAGTATCACGGAGCGGCGCATCGACAGGCTGGTAAATCCCGATTCGAACGAAGGACTGCCTCCGTTCCTGACAGCGCAGCCCGGAATATCTTCCGGTTTCATGATGCTGCAGGTGAGTGCGGCAGCGCTTTTGAACGAGGCGAGGGTGTTGGCCCATCCGTCTAGTATTGACAACGTGCCGACCGACGGCGGGAAAGAAGATCACGTGTCGATGGGGATGACCTCCGCGACGAAGTTGCGTGGGATTGTTAAGCTCGCGGAGATGGCGACGGCGATTGAGTTAATGACCGCGGCGCAGGGATTGGAGTTTCATGCGCCGCTCGCACCCGGACGCGGCGTGAAGCAGGCGTATGAGATCGTACGCGGATTAGTATTGCCGTTGACTGCGGATCGCTCGATGGCGAGTGATATCGAAAAGCTTACAGCGGCGATCGTGCGTGGTGAGTTCAAGTTGTTATCCACAGATCCCACAGATTAGGAGCGTATATGCCAAACGGAATGGACGACAGAAGGAAAGGTCTCGAAGACGAATACTTTCATCGCAAAGACCAGGAAGCAATTGCAAAGCTACGCGAGAAAATAAAGTTGGCCGCCCAGTCCAAAGAGGCGGGAGCCTCCTCAATGAAGTGTCCGCGCTGTGACGGAACATTGAAAGAAGTCATGATTGAACATGTAGCTATCGATACCTGCGACAAGTGCGCTGGAACGTGGCTCGACTCGGGCGAGTTGGAACAATTAACAAAGACTGATATTGCGCGCTGGTTTCGTCGTCTTTGGAGTTCTAAAGAATCATAGCGATGGACCACCGGGTAATTCAAGCTCCACGCGGCGCGCAGTTGAATTGCAAAGGATGGCATCAGGAGGCTGCACTTCGCTGCCTGATGAACAACCTCGATCCGGACGTCGCCGAACGTCCGGACGATCTGATCGTCTATGGCGGCGCCGGCAAAGCTGCTCGAAACTGGGCTTGTTTCGACGCAATCGTGCGTGAGCTGCGCGCACTTGAAAACGACGAAACGTTACTGGTCCAATCAGGCAAGCCTGTCGCTGTCTTTCGCACACACGAGTACGCACCTCGCGTTTTGATCGCCAATTCAAACCTGGTCGGCGCCTGGGCCAACTGGAAACACTTTCACGAGCTCGAACGTCGCGGCCTGATGATGTACGGCCAGATGACTGCCGGTAGCTGGATCTATATCGGTACGCAGGGAATCGTTCAGGGCACGTTCGAAACGTTCGCCGCGATGGCCGACAAAAACTTTGCTGGCGATCTTTCCGGCAGGCTTCTCGTGTCGGGCGGAATGGGCGGAATGGGCGGCGCGCAACCGCTCGCGGCGACGTTGAACGGCGCTGTGTTTCTCGGTATCGACGTCGATCCCGAGCGCATCGAACGCCGCGTGCGCACAGGCTACTGCGATCGCCTCGCGATGACGCTTGACGAAGCGTTGGATATTTGTGAAGACGCACGCGAACAGAAACGTGCCGTATCTGTCGGGTTGGTGGGAAACTGCGCGGAAGTTTTGCCGGAGTTGGTACGACGTGGAGTCAAGGTCGATGCAGTTACCGACCAAACCAGCGCGCACGATCCGTTGAATGGATATGTGCCGGCAGGAGTGACGCTGGACGAAGCTGCTGAGCTTCGTCAAAACGACGCGGCGGGTTACGTCGAAAGGTCGATGGAGTCGATGGCTCGACACGTTGAAGCAATGTTGGCGTTGAAACGATCGGGCGCGGTGGCTTTTGATTACGGCAACAACATTCGCAAGCAGGCGCTTGATGCGGGTTGCGAAGATGCGTTTGAGATACCGGGTTTTGTTCCGGAGTACATTCGTCCACTCTTCTGCGAAGGCAAGGGGCCGTTTCGTTGGGTCGCGCTTTCGGGCGACAGCCATGACATCAGGAAGACGGACGATCTCGCGCTCGAGATGTTTCCCGACGATCGCACGTTGAATCGCTGGCTGCGACTGGCGCGCGACCGGGTTCACTTTCAGGGACTACCGGCGCGCATCTGCTGGCTCGGCTATGGCGAACGCGCCGAGATGGGCGAAGCGATCAACGACCTCGTCAAGCGTGGTGATCTGAAGGCGCCGATCGCTATCGGCCGCGATCATCTCGACACCGGATCAGTGGCGTCGCCGTTTCGCGAAACGGAAGGAATGAAAGACGGATCGGATGCGGTGGCGGATTGGCCCATTCTCAACGCGTTGCTGAACACGGCGAGTGGCGCGAGTTGGGTTTCGTTTCATCATGGCGGCGGGGTTGGTATCGGGTATTCGTTGCACGCCGGTCAGGTGTCGGTTGCGGATGGAACTGATGAAGCGGCGAAGCGTCTGAATCGGGTGTTGACGAACGATCCGGGGCTTGGTGTCGCGCGACACGCCGACGCCGGTTACGAGGAAGCTGAACAAACCGCGCGCGAGAAACAGATCAGCATTCCGTTACAGGATGTACAAGATTTTTCATGATTTACAAGATAAATCCTGTCAATCACAGGTTTTCGATGAGTTCAAAAAGATCCCTGCCCGGCGACCATTCATGGGCTTACTGGGACCGGCAAATCCAGGAAATCCTGAAGATTGCCGCGGAAAAGATGCGGATGCCGAAGAGGACCTCACGTGCTTAATTTCGCCACTCAAATCGCGCGCGAGGCAGGCAATTTGCTGGTCCAACGTCTCGGCGTGGCGAGGATTACCAGTAAAGGCGACATCAATCTCGTTACCGAAGCAGATATCGCCGCTGAGAACCTGATCATCGAGAGAATTCGATCGCACTATCCGCAGCACGGGATTCTCGCGGAGGAATCGGGCGAGGCGATTTTAGTGGGTGGGAAACGCAGCGAGTGGAAGTGGATCATCGATCCGCTCGACGGCACGACAAACTACGCGCATGGATATCCGTGCTTCTGCGTCTCGATTGCCCTGGAGCACGCAGGAGCGTTAACGCTTGGTGTTGTTTACGACCCGATGCGCGATGAGATGTTCGCGGCTGAACGCGGCCAGGGCGCAACGCTTAACGATCGAAAGATTCGCGTGTCAACGGTGGACGATCTGAACTGCGCGATGTTGTGTACAGGCTTTCCTTACAACGTGCGCGAACGGCCGGACTTCGCGCGTGAGTTTGCTAAATTCACGATGGAGGCGCAGGCGGTGAGGCGCGACGGTTCCGCAGCGCTCGATCTTGCTTACGTTGCGTGCGGCCGTTTCGATGGCTTCTGGGAAGACGGTTTAAATCCGTGGGATATCGCAGCGGGGGCGTTATTGATTTCCGAGGCGCGCGGCAAAATTACAAACTTCAAAGACGAGCCACTGGACATCTACAACGAACAAGTTCTCGCCAGCAACGGTCTCATCCACGACGTGATGATGGGCATATTGAACCGCGGATAACACGGATAAAAAATCCGATTAAATCCAGATTTTGAATACGTGTTATCCGTGGTTCAAATTAAAGTGCGGATGCGATGACCTCTGCCAACTTCTCACTCTCACGCCGTGCGCACGCTCGCGTCTCTTCGTCAGGACATTGCTCCGCGTGATAAAGCGGATGGTAAGTCACAACTACTTTCCCCGGTCGCGGGAATCGCCAGCCGCGCGGCCACACGCGATTCCCACCTTTGATCGTGACGGGCAGTATCGGCACATTCGCTTCGAGCGCCAATCGCACAGCGCCGGCTTTAAACCGTTCCAGCGAACCTGTATCCGTACTCCTCCCGCCTTCCGGAAAGATCACGACCGCACCTCCATCGCGTAGCCACTGCAACGAGCGACGAATCGCAGCCGGATCGCTGCCTTCGAGTGCGAGGGGCCATGCACCCAACCACACCAGACACCTTCCGACGATGGGCCAACGAAAAGCCGCACTCCACGCAAGATAGCGTATAGGCCGTTTGATTCTCAGCGAAAGCCAAAACGGATCGATGTAAGTTTGATGGTTGGCAGCGATGATTACTCCACCGCGGTGAGGCACATTCTCAACACCGTAGAACTCAATCTTCCAGAATAGACGACTAAAGAAGGCAACAATGGGTCTGAGTATTTCAAGCGCCCATTGCGGAAACATCGATCGGCCACTTTGCGGACGCGTTTCCATCTTCTTCGCCGGATATGTACCGTTACTGCCGTTCAAGTTCCGCATATCTTACAACGGCCATTCCCTATCTATGAACTCAACGTGAATTCTGGGAATGCCATCGGCTCCAGTACTGCGAGATCGGATCGCCGCGTGTGCCGTGACGCCCTGTTGCTCGCTCGTCAAGCGAATAAAACGACCGGGCAAAACCGGTAGCGTCGTGAAAAGGGTCGCGCCTTTAGTGCTGATGTCTTCAGTCACCGTGTGTTCACTCTCAACAACCACACCATTCACATCAAGGATCTCCACTCGCATATCAACCGCGATGTTGTGCCGCGTAAGCGCGCGCTGATCATCTGCAGTGAAGGGCATCAACATATCTTCGGCAGGCGTTAAGGCCTCAAAAACGTTGGTTGAGATGTCATATCGCTTCCCCGGCTCTTTCTCGTAACTTCGCGGCGCTCGCTTTCCGATAAATGCAACACCGACGTCAAACACGACGTGCCTGGCTGATGCATTTGCTTTCAGGTGTCTCACGATTGCCCAGATCCGGTATTGATCCTCGACGTGATCGAACACGCGCAACTGTCGCGGCATCGGGATCGTCATGTGCAACAAGCGACCTCTTTCGGTCGGGCGTTTAAGCGGAAAGCCGGCGCCGAAAGGGGTCACATTAGTAAGCCTTGTCAGCTCGGTCCATTCAAAATCCGGCGTTTCACGACACCGAATTCGCACCGGTAAGTGCAGTGCCAACCGCTCGCGAATACGTTTCCAATTTCGTTGTTCACTCATGGGGAGCCGACGCCGGTTTGGGAAGCGTCAAAAACGTCGGGAGTGCTTACACGAAGCTATTGATTTTATTAGAGTTTTCGTCTATTTCGTGTTTGCCAAAAACGGTCAAAAAAGGCTAAAATACAGGCACTTTGATACAGATGCTTCACCCTGTTTTTCTCCCTGAAAAAAGCGCCAACTCAACCTCGGTATCTCTTAAAACAGGGCCAACTGCGTGGCGGATTGTACTGGAAAGGCTAGTAGATGGAAACAACTTCTGAACGCAACCATATAAACATCGAAGACGAGATGCGGCGGTCGTATCTCGACTACGCGATGTCGGTGATCATTGGCCGCGCGCTGCCGGATATTCGCGACGGTTTGAAACCCGTGCACCGGCGCGTGTTGTGGGCCATGCATGAGCTGGGCAACACCTACAACAAGCCTTACAAAAAGAGTGCACGCATCGTCGGCGACGTGATCGGTAAGTATCACCCGCATGGCGACATCCCTGTGTACGACACGATCGTGCGTTTGGCCCAGGACTTCTCGATGCGCTACCCGCTGATCGATGGACAGGGCAACTTCGGATCGGTTGATGGCGATGCAGCAGCGGCGATGCGTTACACCGAGATACGCATGGCGCGTTTGACAACTGAAGTGCTGGCCGATATCGAGAAAGAGACCGTCACCTTTCAACCAAACTACGACGAGTCGTTGAGTGAGCCGACCGTTTTACCTGCACGCGTTCCCAACCTGCTCATCAACGGTTCGGACGGCATCGCGGTGGGAATGGCGACAAAGATACCGCCTCATAATCTCACTGAGATCGTCGATGCGACTTTGGCGCTGCTGAAAGATCCGGAGATGCCGGTCGAGGCGCTCACGAAGATCGTGACTGGTCCTGATTTTCCCACCGGTGGATTCATCTACGGTCGTGAGGAGATCAGAAGATCGTATGTTGAAGGCCGCGGCGTTTTGCAGTTGCGCGCGCGCGCTGGCATCGATCGCATTGGGCGCGGCGCACAGGAGCGCGATGCAATCATCATTACCGAGATACCTTTTCAGGTAAATAAGGCGCGTTTGCTGGAACGCATCGCCGAATTGATCCACGAAAAGAAAATCGAGGGTATCTCGGACTTGCGCGATGAGTCAGACCGCACCGGAATGCGTATCGTGGTGGAGTTGAAGCGTGACGCAGTGCCGCAGGTCGTCCTCAATAAACTTTACAAGCTGACTCCGATGCAGTCGTCTTTCGGCGTCATCAACCTCGCGATCGTCAATGGACAACCCCGAGTTTTGAATCTCAAGCAGATGCTCGAGGCGTTTATCGAGTTTCGCCGCGAGGTTGTGCGGAAACGAACCGAGTATGAACTGCGGAAGGCGAAGGCCCGCGCGCATATTCTCGAAGGACTCACCAAAGCAATCGATGCGCTCGACTATATCGTCACGCTTATTCGCAATTCACGTTCGGTGGATGAGGCGCGACAGTGGTTGACGGGTAAGTTGCAAACAACGAGCGAAGTGAAAACCTGGAAAGGCGTTCCTTCCGATGTGCAACTCAAGACATACCTGGCCCGGGTGCAGAAAACGATGGAGAGCCTTGCGTTCTCGGAGATACAGGCGCAGGCCATTCTCGACCTGCAACTGCGACGTCTGTCAGCTCTCGAGCGCCAGAAGATCATTGATGAGTACGAACAGATAATCAAACTCATCGCCGAGCTCGAAGAGATTCTCGGTAACGAGCGATCGCTCCGACGCGTGATTTCGAAGGAACTGGAAGAGGTCAAAAAAGACTTTGGCGACAAGCGTCGTACCGAGATCGTTGACGAGGGTGTCGAGCTTTCGATCGAAGATCTCATCGCCGACGAAGACGTTGCGATCACTGTTACCAACAGCGGTTACATCAAGCGTACTCCAATCACGACTTACTCGAGTCAGGGACGCGGCGGCAAAGGTCGATTCGGCGCGGCGGCCAAAAATGGCGACTTCATCGAACATCTCTTCATCGCTTCGACTCATGCCTACCTGATGATCTTCACTGACGATGGCATGGTCTATAAGATCAAAGTCCACGAAGTGCCTGATGCCGCAGCCGCGGCGCGCGGCAAAGCGGTGGTGAACCTCATCAACATAACTTCAGAGCGAAAGCTTGCGGGCGTTGTCCCGGTGCGGGATTTTGCCGAAGGACGCTACGTGCTTATGGTCACACGAAAAGGCGTGATCAAAAAGACCTCGCTGGCTGACTTCCAGAACATTCGTACCAACGGCATCATCGCCATCAACATTGACGAAGGCGATCAGTTGCTCGACGTGGTTTTGACCGATGGCGCCAAGCGGATCTTCATCGCCACTCACAACGGGCTTGCGATCCGGTTTGACGAGAAAAACGTGCGTCCAATGGGGCGCGCCACCCGTGGTGTACGTGGAATCGACTTGCGCCAGGATGATTATGTAGTCTCAGTTTGCCCGGTTTCAGCAGAAGATAAGGAAAGGATGTTGTCAGTTTCGGAGCAGGGCTATGGCAAGCAGACGCCGATTACAACTTATCGCTTGCAGTCGCGTGGGGGTAAGGGCGTTATCAACATGAAGACCACCGATAAGACCGGCAAGGTAGTGGCGGTGTTCCCCGTTGAGGATGAATCGGAGATCATGATCATCACGCAGCAAGGGAAACTCATTCGCCTCGAAGCTGCTGACATCCGTAAGACAGGCCGCAGCGCCCAGGGCGTGCGCCTGATCAAGACCGATCCGGGCGACAAGGTCACCAGCGCCTCTTTAGTCGAAGCCGCCGCGGACGAGGAAAACGAGCCACAGATGAACACGGATTAGCGGACGCGGATTAACACGATAAGTCTTCATCCGTGTTGATCCGTGTTCCCGACCCATTCTTCTCCGTCTTCAAAGACTTCTTTCTTCCATATCGGCACCGTGCGTTTGAGCTCTTTAATGGCCCATTCGCACGCTTGAAATGCTGCCTGCCGGTGGGGCGCGCTTACGGCGATCACCACACTGGTTTCACCGATCTCCAGCCTTCCGGTGCGATGCACGATTCCGATGTGCGCAATCTTGAACTGTTTGTGTGCTTCGGCGCCGAGGCGCTGCATTTCAGTCAGCGCCATCGAGTCGTAAGCTTCATAAACGAGGTAGAGCGTGTGTTTACCGTTGGTCCATTCACGAGCATAACCGTCGAGCGTCACTGTTGCTCCACATTCAGGCAACACAACGCGTCTCGCAACCTGGCCCACGTCGATCGTCTCAGTCGTTAGCTCGAAAAAGTCGTGCGACCCTCCACTCACCGGCGGAAACACCGCTAACTCATCATTCTCTTTCAAAGGCGTCTCAGGTGTGGCGTATTCCTGGTTCACCGCAAACAAAAGCGAACGACCAAAACGTTCGAGCTGAGAATATTTCTGTGAGAGCTTTCGGAAGGCCGTCGAAACTGTTGCCGGAGCATCGAGCGAGATCTCGAGCGGGTTCGCATCAACCGCATCTCGCGCAGCACCAAAAAAAAGCACACGGACCTTTACCGGATTGTTCATTCAAACTCAATCCTTCTGCCACTGTGCCCGTTGCTCTTCGCGAGTTCGTGTATGCGCGCGCGTTCTTCGTAACCCTTTACCGCGATGTTCAACATCCCGCGAAGTCGTTCTAAACGTTGAGACGTTGACCGGAGTTCGAGGAGTTCCTGTTTCACGTCGGCTTCGATCTCCATGGCCGCGGCAACAAGAAACGACAGACGCTGTGGTTCGACGTTCGAAATGTCAGGCAGGGTCGCGCGTTCGTCGTTGATCGTGCGCACTGCCTGCGCGATGCGCGTGAACGTCTCCGCGACCTCTCTCGAGGTTTCCGCGAGCAGCGTTTGGTCTTCTTCGTCGTCTTCGAAGTAACTGACGTGAGCCACGAGATATGGATCGCCGCGTTCGACATAAGCATCGATGCGGTACCGGATCACTCCGATAGTCAGTATGTTCGAACGTCCATCGGCGAAAGTTTGTGTCTCAGTAACTTCGGCGACACATCCGACGTGGCCCACCGGAGGAATTTCACTTTCAGCAGTTGTTGTATCGATGTAAGCAAGGCCGAAAAGATTTTTATTCAGGCGAATGTCTGTAAGCATCTGGCGATAGCGGGGCTCGAAGATGTGGAGTGGTAAGGGCACGCCCGGAAACAGGACCACCGGCAACGGGAACAATGGTAGATCGGCCACTCCACGCACTTTGTCGGTTGCTTCGCTCATCTTTTTCTGGGCGGTACGCGAAGGATTATGGCAGAGAGGCGAGCAGAAGTCAGTTGCGCAGACAAAATGCGGCCCCCGCGGCGTGTTGGGCAACCGCCGCGAGGGGCCCTCGAGCACACCGTCCGATGAAGAGGGATTCACCTACGGTGCTGGACGGACGCCAAAGGGAGTGGCGTCCGGATCTTCAAAGAATGTGAGCGAACAACTCCAGCCGGTGTACCGGCGTCAACTTGCAAATACTTGCCAGCATGTCCTGGAGTTCGAAAGGCTTTGGGAAAAAGCCGTCGGCGCCTGCGGCGAAACACTGGTTGCGCACTTCGGACGCGCTGTTTGAACTCATGATCAGAACTCTGGAATTCGACAAGTGACCCTTGATGTATTCCAACAGTCGCAGCCCACTCGCCGGCGAATCTTTGTCGGGCGGCATCTGCAAATCAAGGATCGAAATATCGGGTTTATAAAACGTCGCTCGTCGAATCGCGGTCTGCATATCGTTTGCAGTCACCACGTCGTACTCGTCACACAGCGTCCAATAAAGTTGCTGCGTGATCGTGGAGTCATCATCGACGATCAAAATCCTGGGCTTCATTCCGAGAGCGTTCCTGCCTTCCTCGCTTCACCGGATTGCAAAGCCTGTTCCGTATGGTCGATCGATGTACGAGAGCAACAAACAAAGCGGATTTGTGATCTGCAATGAGTCTTGCGTGTAGCCGGATGTAAACACCTGGGGCGTGAAGCGTCCTCATTCGTAGACGGTTTAACCACAGATTACACAGGTGTTAATAATCCGTGAAGATCCGTGGTTTACTGTGGCGGCTTGACGGGCTTTGGAGGTGCTGGCGGCTCGTCTTCTTCACCCACTTCGTCGATGACCTTCAACTCGGCGCCGAACTTCTGATAACCGCGAAAACGAACGTCATTCCGACTCTGGAGCACAAACTTCGGCTGCGTGGTGGTCATCAGGATCTCGGAGCGGGTCGGCAAGAGGTACTTCCGTTCATTGATGTTCACCCAGTCGTAGTCGATCAAACTGCTCGCGGCCGTGATAGGAAAGTCAGGTGGAATCTCCGTCGCGATCTGCTCGAACCGCAGCACGCGATCCAACTCGCGATCGATCCAGAGACGCCCGCGAGAGCCAACGACGGCGCGAGCGCCAGTGTCGGCGAGGCTCAAAGTCAGTTGCGAGAATTCTTTCTTGATCGTGTACTCGTAAACAACTGTTCGTCTGCCCTGGATCACGTCGGTATCGACCATCCGAAACTCTGTTTTCGTTTCCGGCTTGAAAACATCCGCGAGCGCAGAGATGTATTCCACGCCGCTCGACGATGCGCCCTTGGGTGCGTACTTACTGTAATCGCGGCTCGATTGCACCTCGGGGCCGGCGGGCATTCCGTTCACCGTCAGAATTTTGTACTCCTCGCCGACATTCGCGCGGTAACCCACGGCGATCGTGAGATTGTCCTGCGGAATCCAGTTAGCGGTATGGCCGTAAGCGACTGATCGTTTGATGATCTGCTTGACGATGAAATCGGGCATTGCATTCGCGGCAGCGAGAGTGACGTTGCGCGTGCGTTCGAGCAGTTGATTGCCTTCGGAGTCTGAGGGAAGGGCCGAGGCAGTTGGATTCACGCGTCGGCGTTCAGCTTCTTCGAGCGTGCGGCGCAGCAATGAGTCGTTGCCGCTCTTGGTGGCTACGAGTGAGCGCATGCCATCGGTCAAGGGGAAACCGATTCCACGTTTTCGGATCTCGTCGATGATTTCGTCGCGCATTGCGGGGTTGCGCGGCAGTTGGTAGAGCAGGCTGACGATCTCTTTGCTGGTGAGCGGTTTGGGTACTTGTGCCTGGAGAGGCACGCATGACAACAACAAGGTTATTAAGAGCGTGGTAATGCGGTACATCGTGGGAGAAAGAATAAGTGTTCTCCCGCAAAGACGCAAAGATGACAAAGACGCAAAGAAACTCTCAAGCTCCCTTTGCAACTTTGCGCCTTTGCGGGAACCTCTTATGCCGAACAAAGCTCCTCTATAGCCTGTTTTAGGACCTCCGCACACTGCTCCAGTTCGTCGACCGGCACAAACTCCCCGGTGCGATGCGCTTCGCGAATATCGCCCGGGCCAATCACGACTGATTCAGCACCGAGCGTCATCATTTGAGCTGCTTCAGTGCCGAATGCAACCGTGCCGGAGTCATTGCCAGTCGCTCTTTCCAACAACTTGATCAAGGGCGAATCCGGAGCAGTCTCGAAGCCTGTATCCTGACGGCTCGCGTCAATCTCGCAATCAATATCCGGATCGGTTTCGCGCTCGACTTCAATGGCATTCGTGAAGAGCTTGAGAACATGCTCGGAAGACTGCGTAGGTATGGGCCGCCATTCGAGTGTGAAGCGACACTCACCGGCCAGCACGTTCTTCGCGGATCCGCCATGAATCAGACCGATATTCAGCGTCGTGTACGGCGGATCGAAGGCAGTGTGCTGATCTTCCTTAAGCTGGGCTGCAATTGCTTCGAGACGATTAATCAGCCGTGCTGCGCGAAACACCGCCGACGCACCGAGTGCAGGATAAGCACTGTGTGCCTCACGCCCTTTTACGATTACTTCGGCCAGCGAATAGCCTTTGCCGGCGCGTATCGGTTTGAGCGAAGTCGGTTCGCCGACGATGCTGTAACGCACGCGCAATGGTTTTGCTTCAGCCAATTTTTTTGCGCCACGCAATCCGATCTCTTCGTCCGCGGTAAAGATTAAGGCCAGCGGTTTTGTTAATTGCGACAACTCGATCGTTTCGAGTGCGGTCAGGGCGGCGGCGATGAAACCTTTCGTGTCGCACGAGCCACGCCCGTAGAGTTTTCCGTCGCGTTCGGTGAGGTTGGTAGCGTCAGTCCAGGTGGACTCGTAAGGAACAGTGTCCGTGTGGCCCACGAGCGCGAGTTCCACTTCACTCACATCGTGAGTCAGTGCGATCAAATTGATCTTCTCAATTCCATACTCATCCGCGTACGGAAAGCGCCGCGTGCTCAGATTCAACGCCTCGCACCGTCGTTCAAGATACGCGATGATCTCCGCATTCGATCGCATCGAAACCGAATCAATCCGTACCAAATCAGCGAGAATCTCTTTTATCATCCGTGTAATCTGTGTTTCCCATCCTTAACGATCTGCTTGCCACCCACAACCACGTCGCGAATTGCCGTACGCGCGAGTGAGAACACTATCACCGGGAGCAAGTCTTCCGTGGACGTTCCCGCGATCGAGAGATCATCCAGATCGATGGTGAAAAAATCCGCCGGCGCGCCTGGTTCGAGTTTCCCACCGTTGAAACCGATACTCCGCGCTCCATTCACGGTCGCGCAGTCAAACAAACGTCGCGCCAGCGCGGCACTGCCGGCATCGTCACGCGGTGCCAGCACATTCCGCGCGGTGTGTTGCAAACGAAGGTGATACTCGAGTTCGCGGGCGTCTTCGAGCAAATCGATCTGGATCTGACTGTCAGTTCCAAGCGCCACCCGCACACCCGCATCGAAATACGCATCAACCGGCACGACACCATCGCCGAGATTGCGCTCAGTTGTCGGACAAGCACACACCAACGCTCCTGCACGCGCGATCGCGGCGATGGCTTTTGGCGTAACATGAATTGCGTGAACGGCAGTAAACCGTTTACTCAGCAAACCTTCCGTTTCGAGCAATGCCACGGGGGAGCGCCCGTATTCCTCGATGCAGGCGCTGACTTCCGCGGGTTGCTCGGCGACGTGCATGTGAATCGGAAGCTCGCGCTCGTTTGTAAAGGCGCCGATTGTTTTCAAGTAATCAAGCGGGACAGCGCGAACACTGTGCGGGGCCACTCCAACCCAAGCCGTTCCATCCTGTAATTCCGGCGCTGTAAGCAATTGTTCGAGATGACGCAAATAGATTTCAGGCGAGTCTTCTATGAAACGTATTTGGAGTGGGTTCGCTTCTGTTTTGTAACCCGCCCGCGCGTAGGCCACGCGCAAGAGTGCAATGCGAATGCCCACATCGCTAGCGGCACGAATCACTTCTCGTTCGAGCAGGTTTGGATCGGAGTAAGTGGAGCCATCAGGTGAATGGTGAATGTAGTGAAACTCGCCTACGGCAGTAATTCCCGTCAACGCCATTTCGAGAAAGGCCATACGCGATACGGCGTAAAGATCTTCTGGTTGGAGCTGGTTCGCAGCAGCGTACATCTGCTCACGCCAGGTCCAAAAAGTGTCAGTCGTGTTTTGAGAACGATGCTCCGTGCGACCGCGAATGACGCGTTGAAACGCGTGTGAGTGCGCGTTGATCATGCCGGGTAACAGTGCGCGGTTTCGTAAGGGAGTGGCGTTTACAGCCTGGTCGGCGTTAACGATCTGTACAACTTTCCCGGCCTCGTCGCACACCAGCGCGTGATCGGACTGAAAGCGCCCATCAATGTATATCAGGTCCGGCAACCAGGTCTGTGTGGACATGATTTTCATGATTTACATGCCAATACTTCGCGCGCGGCGGTGCGATCGCCAGTACAACTGATCCGTCTTGGACCATCAAGATACGTTAACCGAAATCCAAGATCTTCATACAACTCGACAATTCGCGGTGTCGCCTGGTTTGAAATGACTACTGGCCCAGGATGATCGGCGAGCAGTCTCGCCGTGCGCACCTGATCGTTCCACGAAAAACCACCCGCGCTGTAAGTCGTGAACTCTACATCATACGGCGGATCGGCGTAGACGAAATCTTCCGGTTCAATCTCCAAACTCTCGACGTCTTTATTACTGAACTCCCATTGCCGGAAAACTGTCGCATAGTGCGAGAAATCCGACGTGTAGTTAATCGCTTTGTAAGTCCCGAAAGGCACGTTGAAATCGCCGCCCTTGTTGAAACGGCACAGGCCGTTGAAGCACGTGCGATTCAGATAGTAGAACAACTGCGCGCCTTCCTCTGTGTGTGCCTTGCCCTTTCGAATGAGCCGGTTGAATCGCTCGCGATGGCGGTAGAAAAGTTTTTCGTCATTGTGCATCGGCACGCGCACACTCAGGCCGTTTTGCAGGTGGCGGTAGAAGTTGATGAGGTGCGGATTGATGTCGTTCAATAACGCTTGCCGCGGTTGCAAACCGAGCACGACGGCAAGGCCGCCGCAAAACGGTTCGACGTATCGCCGGTGAGCATTCACTTCCCAGATTGGTTTTAAGTGTGACACGAGCCAGCGTTTGCCGCCGGCCCATTTCAGGGGCGGCTTAAACATTGCGCGTGACTCTTCGCAAAAGAGCAGTGCTGTAGAACTTGGATAATCGCAACGGGCGATACGCGTAGTAGAGCGGGTGCAACGATGCGGGCAGCGCGAGTGCTTGCCAGTCAGGCAATGTGGGAACAAAGATTGCGCGCAAGGCCGAGCATAGTGCATCGCGTTTGCGATCCATGATGCGCAGGTTGTAGAGGTTTGTCTCGGCTGAGCCAGCTGGTCCATGCGTCGTGAAAAGCTGTTGGCGAATCTGAGCCGCCATTCGTTGCATGGTTGCGTCCGGATCAACGCTGGTCAAAACCTGGGCAGGCACGTTTACGTCGGAGAACTGTTGGACCAGTCGCAAGCCAAGCGCGAGCATACGTGTCGCACGAGCACTCGCTGCGCGATCGACAACCGTGTCCCAACTAATTGCGGGCATCGAGCGTAAAGACTCTGCGAGGGCGCTGATCCACTCCAAACGCCGCCACAGATGTTTTGCTCCGTGCATCGACTGGTAAAGCACAAGATCCTCAGCGCCGAAAGTTTCCACCGGGGTTCCTGCGAGTGATACGGTTTGCAGCCGCGAGAGTACCTCCTTTGCCTTAACTTTAAACACAAAACTCCGGGGCGCGAGGTCCCAGTGAAGATCCACGACGGTGAACCAATCGTCGCGCATGAACTGTAGCTCGCAGTGAAAGTTGAGATGTAAAGCTTGCTGCGCCGGCGTCAGGTTCGGGTGCATCCGGTAGCCGAGCGATTCGAGTAGCACTCTTGCTTGATCGAAATGTTCGCGACTAATCAACAGGTCGATGTCGCCGGCTTTTCGTAGTGAGATCTCGCCGTATGCCATCTGCGCGAGTAGTGGTCCTTTAAATAGCGCAACAGGAATTCCGTGCTCTTTGAAAAGCTTGTAAACGCGTAACTGTTTGCCGATCAGGTGCAGAACGCTTTGCGAATTCGCGACCGATTCGCGTTTCAAGCGCGAGAGAAATGGACCGGGAACATTATCTGAAGCACTAGCGAGATGCTTGTGCAGGAGTGGGAGAAGTCCGTGTGCTTGTGCAGTCGCAAAGACGTAATCCCAATCGAGCTGTTGCCGGATGAGTCGCGACAATTCCGCACGTTGGCCCGCATCCAGCTCGCGGCGCGCGATGCAGAGGATCAACTCGTTTTCGAAACGATGGTTCATCTTAAACAGATTCCGCGTAATCTGTTGACATCATCTGTCGAGACCACGATTCCGCGTAAAGACCCTTCAAGCCGAGCAACCCGTAATGACTGCCTGATTCCACAACCCGGCCGCGATCCATTACGTGTATCACATCGGCGTGCATCGCAGTCGTGAACCGGTGCGTGATGATGATCGACGTCCGTCCTACTGCCAGTTCACGGAAGCGCTCGAGCCAATCGGCTTCGGCCCATGGATCGAGTGCGCTCGTCGGCTCGTCGAGAATGATGATCGGAGCCTGCCTCAGAAATGCGCGAGCGAGTGCGATGCGTTGCCACTCACCAACGCTCAGTTCGGTGCCGCCGGAAAACCAACGGCCGAGGAGTGTTTGCTCCTGCTGAGGCAGGCGCGCAACGATCTCTTCAGCGCCTGCAGCGCGAATCGCAGCCTGAATCTGCGCATCAGAGGATTGAAGTTTTAGATCGCCATACAAAACATTCTCACGCACTGACGTGTTGTAGTGGAACGGCTGTTGAAACAGCACCGTGATCAACCTTCGCAAGTCATCCGTGGCGAAATCTCTCAAGTCCCGGCCATCAATTTCAATTCTTCCCTTGACCGGATCGTAGAAACGACACAGCAGCTTGAGCAGCGTGCTTTTTCCCGCGCCGTTCGGACCGACGATCGCGACGATCTTTCCACTCGGAATCGTCATCGTGAAATCGTCGAGCGCGTTGCTCGTTGCGTCGGGATAAGTGAAGGAGACACCCTTAAAAGTGATGCCGGCTTGAACCTCGTGAAGGGGTGGCCACGGAGGGCCACCCCTACAAATTTTCGGTTGGAGCGCGAGAAATTCGAAGAGGTTTCCGAGGAAGAGACTGTTACCGTAGAGTTGGCCCGCGTTCTCCAGTAACGTTCGCATCAGGCCCTGGCCTTGATTAAACGCGGCGTAGATCAACGCCAGTTCTCCAAGAGTTACGAGACCTTGCAAAGCTTTCCAGACCATCCACCCGAGTGCGGCGCCGACGATCAGCAGTGCTATTAGACTTGCTCCGAGCTCCGCGAGACTTTGCCTGCGCGTCAACTGTAATCGTTCACCGCGCAAGCGCTGTCGCAAGTCTTTGTAATTTGATTGAAAGTATTTACCGAGCCCGAAGAGCCGGAGCTCCGCTGCTGCTTCGGCAGTGGTCATGATCCAGTCGTAGTACCACGCACGCCGATC
>JAICGZ010000108.1 GCA_025922875.1 Pyrinomonadaceae bacterium | reverse complement strand
TGCGCCTGGGCCGCCGGCTTGCGCATGTTGAGCTGATTGGGAAAAGGGAACTGCTGGACCGCGATGTCATTCTGATCGGGATGTCCGGTCCACGCGCCATCCATAAAGCAGTTAGCCTCATTCTTCTTGTCTTCGGCGAGCACGCGAAGCGCACGTGCGTTCAATTCAGGATCGGTGCGGCTGGGATAAAGGGCCGTCATGCCGCCAATCGCCAGTATGCCGCGCTTGTGACAAGTCTCAGCCAGCAGTTCCCGCAGGTTTTGAAAGAAAGGCACGTCGTGCGGAATCGTGTTTCGATCGGGAAGGATCCACTCTGGGTCTTCGAGGTTGAAGTGGATCAGGCTGGCCATGTAATCCCAACGGCCAAGATTCAGCCCGACGATGTGATCGCGAAGGTTATAGATGAACTCCTCCATCTGATATGCAATCGGATGGGATTCAACCAGCGCCATGCACTTGATGTAACCGCGAGGCCACCCTTTCGCGTCTTCAATTGCTCGAAACAGATCGCGCCACCATAAAGCTTCTTCAGCGGATTCAGATTTCGGAATGTAAAACGTGAGTGGATGCCGTAACTGATCTGCGTCAGCTTGATAAGCGACCATCGCCACGTCGAATAACGAAGCCGCCATTAACTCCTGTTTGAGTATGCCCGCCTGGCTGATGTGCAAACCGCGCGGACGAATAAAGACGACGGTCTTACTTTCGTTAATCCCTATATCGCGATCGCGTTTGGCGTCGGAGTAAGTGAGTTCACCTTTTAGAGCCGCGAGAATGTTGTCGATTCCCAACCGGAGATTGGACCAGTAGTTCGCCATCGAATCTTCGAGATCCAGCATCACGCCCGGTGCGCCGGAGTTCAGCATCTTCACAACCAACTCCGCGTCATCGGCTGGTCCCGTCATCTGGTTTCGCTGATCCGCACACCATGCGGGTAGCTGAATAGCCCAATCGCCGCTGGTTGCTTCTGACGGTGGCCGGTAGTTTGGCTTTTCGCCTCGATGTGCAGCCGCCAGCACGCCGGCGCGTTTGCCAATAAACGATTGTTGTCGCTCGGTTAACTCCCTATGAAGCGGCAGCAGAAACGACATGAACCCTTGCGGGAGATCTCTCTCCGGGTCGAATTCCGGTGGCGCGGTATTGAAGCTGGTTCCGCATTGTGAACGGGTGCTCGACATAATGTGGCGAGAGGTTTAGCATGTATGTCCATAGCCCGGCAATATAGCGATCAGCATCGTGAACGAAATGTTGTTACGGTGATATGTCGAAAGCTTCTGTTTATGGGGCTTTCTTCGAAAAAGCCGGTATTTGTAGTTTCGGGATAAATGGCGGTGTTCACAATCGTGAACAGAATTTATCGCGAGCGGAGAGGGGAATGATGGCAGCGACAGCTACTAAAAGCAGTGAGACACAGAAACGAGGTCAAAGTCGTGAACAGGTGACGTCCGTTGAGCGGGCTCTCTCCATTCTCGAACTCCTCGCCAGCCGGAATCATGGGCTTAGCACCTCCGAAATCAGCCGGGCGGCGCGCCTGCCTAAAAGCTCAACAAGTTATCTTTTGCGAACACTGGTGGGCCGCGGGTACGTGCGCCGCGATCGCGAAACCGGGCAGCACACGCTTGGAATACGCATCCTGAGTCTTGGCGGACAAGCCATGCAAGGCATGGCGTTGCGGGAACTCGCAATGCCGCACCTGCGCCAGATTGCAGAGACGACCCGGTTGGGCGCTCACCTCGCAATTCTTGACCACGGTGACGCCGTTTACATTGAACGCACCGAGTCGCCGGGTTTCATCAAGATGGATATCTGGACCGGCAAGCGAGTTGCGCCGCAGGTTACGGCAGTGGGCAAGGCTCTTATCTGTAACTTATCGCGCGAGGAGGTGCAGGAGATTGCGGGGCTTCATCCGCCGCGCGCGGTATCGGCAAAAACAATCGTGACCCTGCCGCATTTAATGGAAGAACTCGAGATGATCCGCCGGCGCGGCTATGCAACTGACGACGAAGAACACGAGGTTGGTGTACGTTGTGTTGCTGCTCCGGTCTATGCGGCGAGCGGCGAGGTGGTCGCGGCCATCGGTGTCAGCGGAACAGTTAGCCAACTTAACGACGACTATCTTCCAGCGCTCGGCAAGATCGTGCAAACGACCGCCCTAAAGCTGTCTGCTCATCTGGGCGGCCGTCGGAATCGTTAACACTATCTTGTTAATCTTGAAAATCTTGAAATCCTGTCTAACTAACTCTTGGATTTCAACGCACTCAGCTCTTTCTCGAGCTTCTCTATCTCGTCCTGCACACCTGCTTTGAAGTCCGGATTCGTTAACTTCTTCAACGACTTCTTGAGTGCCATAAGGCGAGCAACCAGCAACGCTTGATCCGCCGCTACCGCGATATCAGGCGTCACGCCTGTGCCTTCCCAATTGGTTTTAGTGATCGGACTAATCGCGCGTCCGGTCGGCACGAACATTCCAAAATGCTCGCTGATGCGGAAACCACCTCCAGGATGCGCACCGCCACCGGTCGTCTCACCAATGATTGTTGCGCGCTTTAGATTCTTGAGGTTGTAAGTAAATTCTTCGGCGCCTGAGAACGTCCGTTTACTTGTAAGCACGTAAACGTCTTTGTTCAGAAAACGTTTGCCGGCCACTTCCTTCCTGGTCCAAAACTCCTGTGTGCGGTTGCCTTCACGCCAGTAGAGATCATTCAGGTGGACCGGTTCAGGGCCGAACAAGTAAGAACAAACCAGGGCCACCATCGCCGGGTTTCCTCCTCCGTTCCTGCGCATGTCGATGATTAGCGCATCGGCGCCGTTGACGAAGTTCATTGCCGCGGCAACTGTATCGGCTCCGAGCTCCTCATCCATGAAGTTTAAGAATTCGAGGTAACCTATGTTGCCCGGCAAACGTTCAACCTTAGCGAAACCATGATTCATCCAGGTTAAGTCGCGGCTCCTCTGCTCACGTTCCTCGGCGGTCGGTTCCCGTCGAGCACCACGTTCCGGAATCGGCTGATGGGAATAGCGGACGCGTAGGTGCTTGTCATTGCTGACGGCCTGAAGATCCTTCGTCAGCGTCATCGCAAATTGCTTCGCGCTGGTGATCTGATCGTATTCCTTCTTCTCGACTCGTTCGCGAATCGACTGCTCCATCTTCTTCGCGACCTCCGGAAATACGTACGAGTCATTGAGCCGCTTTAGAATTCCGTCAATGACCTGCGTTCGTGTAGCAACGTCGATGGTGAGATCAGGTTGTTCGGGTTGAGCAAAAATGACCGTCGCAGCCGAGACTGCAAGCAGGCACATTACGGCCACACGCATGATTACCGTGGAGGCGGTTGACTTAAGCATTCAAGTAATTCTCCTTCGTTCGTGATGTTTCTGGTTTGTAGGGTGGCACTCCCTGTCGCCTCAAGTGCGTTGAGAGAGCGGTGAACGGCGTACCTGGAGTGTCACCCTACGAAGTTGTTCGACTAAGCAGTCCCTGCAGCATCAAGTTAGCGACGTCCGATGCTCGCTGCTCGACTTCCGCACGTTCCCCCAGCTCGGTTGTGCTCAGACTGTAGGGCAGAAGCCCGTTAGTCGCTTGCAAGAGCGCGTGCGCGGTGACGTGCTCATCGTCAAAACTAAATTCGCCTGATTGCCGGCCGATAACTAGTACTTCGGCAAAGATTTCGGCCTCTGCTTCGAAATACAGCGCACGGCGCGCGAGCAATCCCGGACGCAGGGCTGCGAGAAGATCGTTGAGGCTCTGGGTGTAGTGCTGGATGCTGTCAAAGCGAAACAGCACGCGCGTCAATAGCATCAGCCGTAGTCGTTCGGCCGCTGTCGCATCCGAACTGGCAATCTCTCTGAGCCGGTCCTTCAGGCGTTCGACAATCCTATCGACGTGTGAGAGCACGACTTCCTCTTTGCTGCTGAAGTGCAGGTAGATGGTGCCCTTGCCGATGCCGGCTTCGGCGGCGATATCCTCGACGGTCATTTTCCGGTAACCAAACCGCGCCAGAAGGCGGTCGGTGGCGTCAAGGATCGCGTCCTTTACCACGGGCTTCGGTGCAATTGCCGCCATTTTGCTTAGATTTGCGGGCCTTTCAACCGCCTGACTGTTGACCAAAATCGAATTCCAGTCAGTATAGACGTTTCGGGTGGGAAAAAGTTCCGGGAGATTTTAAAAGGAATTTCGCGCAAAGGCGCAAAGTCGGCAAAGTCACATCAGCAACGACTCAACCCGGTGGGCGTGCACCATTTCCTCGCAGGGTGACCAAGCGAAGACTGTGAACCGTCCATCCTGTGACGCCACGAGGGCGAGAGCGTCACGCTGGTCATAAACAAATTGCGCGGCGGAGAGGTGCCGGGTGCCGCCATGTTCGGTTGGATGAACTACCACCGGGAGATTTCCGATGATGGGTTCAGTGATTACCCATTTATCGATGTACGAGCTACTCTCCGTCGGCCTGATCTTGGCGCCGAACGCCAGCAGTTCATATTTATCGTTAATCACGGTTGCGCCGTCCACCGCAGTTAATCCCGCGATCGTATCGACCGCACGGCGCAGCGCGCTCTCCCACTGCCTGCGATCTTCTTCGTCCGCCTTTTGACGAATGAGCTCGGAAAGTGCTGAGAACGCAGGCGTCACCGAATAAAGGACCGGCTGTGCGATCGATTCACGCCAAAGCTCGTTTCCCGCTGGTACGACCAGTAAACTGCCACCGTGAGCGTGAGCGCGCATCGAAGCCGCCAGTTGCACCAGCACGTTCAACGAGTGATGTGGTCCATTGGTGGCGGCGGCAGTGAAGGCGAGTAAGGCTTTGAGCAGCGATGGGCAGTCAGGCAGGCTGGTGCCTTTCTCGTCGATAACCTTGACCTGCTCGCCTTTTAGAACGGCGACGTTGGCGTACTTACCAAAGCCATCAAACCGTCGATGCTTAATGACAAGCAGTCCCGGTTCAATGTCTTCCAAGACGAAACACAGGCTCGGAATTGTTCGCGTTGCGCCCCACACCTTGAGTTCACCTCCGTGGTTCCAAACACCGAGGTGAATCTCCGGACGTTCGACCGCCGGCGCGAGTTTTCTCAGCACACCGGCGTTCAATGGAAGCGGATGCTCAAACACCATTGGTTGTCCCGCTTGTTCCGGTGGCAAATATGCGAGCGAGATTTTAGGGAAACGGCCTTCCTCGGGACGAAAGCTGGCCCAGAAAGTTGCATTGATGATCGCTGCTATCGATCGTGCATCGGGTTTTGGCGCTAATTTATCTTCGCCCTGCCGTTGCGCCTCATCGAGATGACGAGCGAAGTGCGCCTCCACTATCGGCGCTACGGTGCTGGCCGCTTTATACGTTGGATCCGTGCTCATAAAAAACTCGTATTGCCCACAAAAAGGCACAAAACTCTCATTTCTGTTATTGTGCTTTGCGCATATTCGTGGCTGTAGATTAACGCAGGTGAGCACGGATTATGAAATATGGCCCAGCGGGAGATGAGAAGGATTCTCGTAATCGGTTCTGGTGGGGCGGGCAAGTCAACATTTTCGAAACGCCTGGGTGAACTGCTCGATATAGACGTCAAACACCTCGATAAGTTTTACTGGCGACCGGGATGGCGGGAGACTCCAAAGGACGACTGGTTACAAACCGTTACCGGGTTAACTCGCGGTGATTCGTGGATCATCGACGGCAATTTCGGAGGCACACTCGAGTTCCGGCTTCAGCATTGTGACACGATCGTTTTCTTGGACATGCCGCGCTTGCTCTGCCTCTGGCGCATCGTCAAAAGACGTTTACTTTATCGAAACCGTTCGCGACCGGATATGGCTGAGGGTTGTAGTGAAAGGCTCACTTGGGAGTTTATTCAATGGGTCTGGAATTATTCACGCAGGACCAGGCCCAAGGTCGTCAAGTTGCTGGGGCAACATTCGCAGAGCAAACAGGTCGTGTGGCTTCGTTCGAATGCAGAAGTGGAAAGGTTTTTAGCTTCACCGACAACAAATGCTGGAGACTTCCATGGACAAACATGAACCCGAGACAGGTCTGAGCTTTGAGCGTGTGGTGTTTTTCAGCGACGCTGTGTTCGCGATAGTAATTACGTTGCTTGTACTCGAGCTCAAAGTTCCGCACATTGCCGAGCACACTGAGCCTGCGCTGCGTCACGCCTTAGTCGAACTGCTTCCGCGTGTGATCGGTTTCGTAGTCAGTTTTCTAATCATTGGACTGATGTGGATCGAGCATCATCGAATCTTTCGTTACATTGCGGATTATGATGCTGGTCTGTTGTGGCGAAATCTCCTGCTGCTGCTCTGCGTTTCGTTTGTTCCGTTTCCAACGGCGCTTTTCAGTGAGAATTTCTGGAGCCGTACGGCATTCATTCTATATACGGCGAGTTTTGGCGGAGTCGCTACCGCCAAACTCTTGATCTGGCGTCATGCCGTTGCGGCGAATTTGTTGAAGAAAGATGTTACCCCGGCACTGGAACGCCGAATCGCGACGCGTTCGCTGGCCGTTCCTTTAGGTTGTGCGATTGCGATCGGTCTTGCTTTCGTTAGTATCTTCCTCGCGCCACTTAGCTTCATACTGATCCCGGTTTTTGCGCGCTTGCTGGATCCAACGTCAAGAAAGAGTAAACGTGAAGCAGCAACGGCCAACGAAGAAACTGCAGCTTAGAAACAAGGAGTAAGAATGGAAACAAGCATGTCTGCTCAAATCCCCGTCAAGCGTTTCAAGAAAGCGCTATTCGCGTGTCTTGACGAAACGTTTTCCAATGTTCGTGGGATCTATCTCGACAAAGGCACTACGTTATTTGAAACACTCGAAGGCGTCTCAGCCGAAGAAGCGTCACGCGCAATCTCCACCCACTCTGCAACCATCGCAGCGCAGGTGGAACACATTCGCTTCTACCTTGACGTACTTGACGACTACATGCGAACGGGGGAAGACAAAACAAACAACTGGCGCGAGATCTGGGAAACTGTTCGCGAGAGAGGTTGCAGAGAAGAGTATGGACGATCAGACCCTTGCCCTCGCCGAAAAAATTTGGGATTACCATTTGATGAAGCACCGGGTCGCAGAGGCGGATGCGATCCTGGTGCTTTGTAGTCATGACGAAAGAGTAGCGGAACGAGGCGTCGAATTGTTTCATGAAGGTTGGGCGCCGCTAATCATCTTCTCTGGTGGATGTGGAGCAATTACTAAAACGTTATGGGACGAGCCGGAAGCGGAACGATTCGCGCGCATCGCGATGAGTTTAAATGTCCCGCGTGAAAGTATTCTTGTCGAGGCTAATTCCACCAACACCGGCGACAACATTGCGTTTACGAAGCGTTTACTCGAAGAGCGAGGCCTCGATCCGGAGAAGTTCATAGTCGTGCAGAAGCCGTACATGGAACGGCGCGCGTTTGCAACGTTCCGGAAACTTTGGCCTGAGAAAGATGTAATCGTTACGTCACCGCGGGTCTCTTTTCGCGATTATCTCGCCGGGTACGCTCACAGCTCACTATCGGCCGATGACGTCGTCGGCATAATGGTGGGCGATCTACAGCGAATCAAACTTTATCCAGCACGCGGGTATCAGATTGCGCAAGAGATTCCGGATGACGTGTGGGAAGCGTTCGAACAACTGGTGCGCGGCGGATATGACAAGTATTTGATCCGTTGACGCCACAAAGAACCTTTTGTGCCTCTTTGTGGCGCCTACGGCAGAAACGGCGTGAGTTTCTTCACGATCACTTGCTGGCAAACGCCGCAGAACGGTTTGTGAAGGTTACGCATGCGGCAATCGAATTCGGGCCGGTACACATTGCAGTGGTAGTAGTCCGCGCCTTCAAAGAGTCCGATGGTTCCGACAGCAACAGGTGAAGGTTGAGGATCGCAATGCGCGCAGTCTGCATTCTTCGTGGTCGGCACGGGAGTGGCTGCCTGGATCATGCTACGCCATTTGGTGGTCGCGCGGTTCTTATTGGTAGTGATGTTTGGCTGACTGGGTTCGCTTCCCGAGTGTTTGTTGTGGCCGCTTTCCGCGCAGTTTGAGTAGTATTCATATTCATCAGCCAGGCCAAACGCACTATGGCCCATCTCATGTATCGCGATCTCTACCGAGCCAGGAGCTTTCGAAAACGTCGCGACCGATCCGCCTGACCCGCCGGAAATCGGACTGTTAACTGACAGAAACGCCACGTGCCATTGCGGCACGTGCTTGTCGACGACCTTCAGCACCCGGCTGTTTTTCGCGACCAGCAACCGCCGGATTTTATTCGTACAAAACGACGCGTCGAAGTAGGTGCGCGGCTTTGCTCCTGTGCCGCCGCACTTCTTCGGATCTTTTGCGCCGCTCTCTTTCGACGTCACATCAATACGATAGATATTAATGGCCGGGCGGAGACGATCGAATGGCGCCGCCGCCAGTAAGGCGTCAGCAAATTGCTGCGCGTCGACAGCGAACT
This sequence comes from Pyrinomonadaceae bacterium, assembly GCA_025922875.1. Classification (GTDB taxonomy): domain Bacteria; phylum Acidobacteriota; class Blastocatellia; order Pyrinomonadales; family Pyrinomonadaceae; genus PSRF01. The sequence goes on along the minus strand of JAICGZ010000108.1, from coordinate 10,487 downwards.
GGGTCAACTCGTCGCTGCGATAACCTTCAGATACGATCACTATATTCCAACGCTTTTCTGGTGGACCAGCATCGACGATCTTCGTCGGTCCGAGGACTTGGCCGTCTGAGGTGCCCATGGCGTGATCCTTTCAAATGAGGTGCATTACTTCTTGAGTTTGAAACGCATGATCTCGGTGGCAGGAGTGCTGGCCAGTGCACGTAATCCGCTCTCTGGTCCCTCTTCGTCGGGCGAACTCCGGGACAGTGTTACTTCTTCGCCCTTGTCTGTGTCGGGAACAACGACTACGAACACGCCTTTTCTTTTCGGCGCCGGCTCGCGAGAGATGCTTTGTCCGGGTGTTTCAGGGAAGACCTCAGCATCATTTCTCGTCGGATTGTGCATGACGTGACGATAGAGAGTCTTGTCGCGATCGTTCTTCAATTCGGCCCAAAAGCCCTTTTGCTTGTTGAAGCCCGTCACCGGATCTGAAGGCGGCACCATCATCTCGGTACGCTTTTGTGAGATCAGTTTCACCTCATCACCTTCATAGGAAAACGTCAGCCGCATCGCCTTCATGGGCGCGGGTGAGGTCTGCCTGGCTTTTGCTTTTGCCGGAGCTTTGCGGGCCTTTGACTTTGTTGACTTCTTTTTAGGTTTCGCAGTTTTTCTGGCCTTGGACTTTTTGGAGGTTTTCCTGGATTTTGCCATCATGCTACTCCTGAGCCGATGCTTCGCTTGCGGAGCCCGAGTTTAGTCCAAGTGTGGCTCCGCCGTAAATCTTTAAGTCGCGGATGTATGAACTAAAAACCCGATGGATATTTGAACTCACCAGGTTGACTGGGTATGCCAGATATGGCATGGAAACGAGCAGTGGATCAACCTCACATGATCAAGAGTATCGTTTGGCTCGCTTCGGCACGGAAAGTTGATTAAGAAACGACTAAAAGTCGCTGAAGAAGATTACAAGATGCGCCGGTTAGGGGAATCTGAGAGATGAAAGCAATTAAGGCCAGGAAATCGAAAGCAAGACGTGGGATAATCGAGGCAAGCAGTGGCAATGTCTTTGCTGATCCAGGTTTTAAAGATGCGGAAGAACTACTCTTGAAGGCGAAGTTAGCAACGAAGATTGCTCAATTAATTGAGAAGAAAGGTCTGACTCAGGCGCAAACTGCTGAACGAATTGGTTTGGACCAGCCAAAGGTGTCACGGCTTCTGCGCGGTCAACTTTCCGGTTTCTCGGCCGATCGTCTATTCGCAATTTTGAATCGCTTAGGTCACAGTGTTGAAGTGCGCATTTCGGCAAAGGAACGAGCCCCGGAGAACTCTCATACCCGCGTGATGATTGGATAAGATCTAGTTCACGAACCGGCGCAGTTGCACGCTGATCGCGAAGCCGATGGCGATGAAGGTGGCGATCAACGAGGCGAGGCCGGCGCTCATCAGAGGTAAAGGCACGCCGATCACGGGTGAGATTCCCAGCGCCATGCCGATGTTAATGAAGATCTGAAAGGTTAGACCGCCGACAAACGCCATGATGAAGAGCATGCCCATGCGATCAGAGGCGCGACGCGCTCCGGTGATCAGACGCGACAACAGCACAATATAAGCGAGCAGCACCAGCACGCACCCGACAAAACCCGAGTTCTCAGCCGTGACCGCGTAGATAAAATCCGTATGTGGTTCAGGCAGAAACTTCAAACCACTCTGCGAATGTTCGACAGAAGACCGCGATCCGAACAAACCACCTTCCCCAACGGTCAGAATTGATTGCCACGTGTGATAACCGATGCGACGTCGATCCGCGTTTTCGGGATCGAGAATCACGTTGATTCGTTCCTGCTGGTAGCCCTTCACCATCCCTGTCTTAACTCCCAACATGTAGGAAGCAGGTATGAGAACCACAGCGATCACAGCGCTTGCCACTACGAGTCTCAACTTGATCGCAGACAGAAACAGCACGACAGCGAGAATAGGCAGGTAAGTCAGCACCGAACCGACGTCCGGTTCGAGCAGGATCAAACCCATCGGCAATGCGAGTATCAACCCGCCAACAATCATTTCCTTGAACGTGAGAGCTTGCACGCGATTCTTGCCGAAATATCGCGCCAGCATCATCGCTGTTGTCACCTTCACAAACTCAGAAGGTTGAAACTGGCCGATGCCGGGCACTTTGATCCACGCGCGCTGTCCGTTGATCTTCAAGCCGATGCCGGGAACGAGTACGATGATCAGCAGGATCAGACCGAAGATATAAAACGCGGGCGCCAGGTTGAGGAGTTTCCGGTAGTCGGTGAAGGCGATCGCCAGCATGGCGACGAGGCCGATTGAAAGACCGATGAGTTGTTTGACCCAGTAAGTCTCGGTTGGTTGTGCGTTGCGAATCTGGATCGTGCCGAATAGAACGATGCCGATAGCGAGCAACGCCAGAATCCAATCGAAGTCACGCCAACTGCGTTTGTGAATAATTGCAACCATCAGGATATTTCCAATTGGCGATTGCCAATTGCCGATTTAACTAATTACCAGCGGGTCTCTGTTGTGCCACCGCTGGTTCGCCTATCTCCGCCGGCTCCTTCTTCTTCGCGATCTGCTTCACTGCTCCCGGCGGTTCTTCGTGACGAGTCTTGCGATAGTAAACGTCATAAACACCGCGAATCGCAGGCGCAGCATGAGATCCGCCAAAGCCGGAGTTCTCGATTAATGCAACCATCGCGATCTCGGGTTCATAAGCCGGAGCGTATGTCACAAACCATGAATGGTCCTTGTTCTTGCCGACGTCTTTGCCGAGTCCGACTACCTGGGCTGTGCCCGTCTTACCTGCGATATCGAATCCAGCCATCTGAATGCGCGCGCCTGTACCGCCGCCGTTTACAACCCGCCACATACCTTCGACCACCGCCTGATGAATGTCTTCCGGAATCGGCACCACCTTTGGATTCGGTCGCGACTGATCGAGCGGCTGGAAGGTGACTGGAGGACGATAATCGGGCGTGCCCGGCGTACCGAAAGCCTTTACTTCCTTCAACAAGTGAGGAATGTACATCTTGCCGTCTTCGGCGACTGCCGCGATGGTCCTAAGCAAAGAAATGGGCGTGATGATGTCATACACCTGCCCGAACGATGAATAGACGGTGTCGATGTCGCGCCATTCCGGATCTCTCGGCTGCATGCGTCGCTTGAACTCGCGGGAAGGCGTCCAACTCACGACTTCGTTTGGAAGATCAATACCCGTGCGTTTGTTGAGATCAAACTCATCAACCATCTCGACGATGCCGTCGATACCCATTTTCAATCCGAGACGATAGAAGTAACCGTCACACGAATGCGTGATGGCTGCTTTGACATCCGGTGAGCCATGGTTTCCCATGCAACGAGTAAATTTGTTGCCGACCTGGATACCGCCGCCGCAGACAAGATTCGAGTGGTTCAGGGTAATCGCGCCTTGCTTCAACCCGCCAACGGCCATCGGGATCTTCCACGTCGATCCCGGTGGATAACGGCTTTGAATCGCACGATTGAGCAGCGGAGTTTCGGGATCGTTCAACAGCGCTGCATATTCGGCGCGTCCTTCCTTGGTGATGATTCGTTGTGAGAAGAGATTTGGATCAAAAGTCGGAGCCGAAGCAAGAGCCAGGATCTCACCGTTCCTCGGATCCATGGAGATGATCACGCCGCGCCGAGTCGCTGAATTCCTCAGTTGCTCTTCGGCTGCATGCTGTAAATCGAGATCGATGGTTGTAACGAGATCGCGTCCGGGTATCGGATCGACAATTTCGATCTCATCCTGGATACGCCCACGACTGTCGACTACGACTTCACGGTAACCATCGCGACCGCGGAGATAGTCGTCGTAGATCTGTTCGATACCGCTAAGACCGATGATATCGCCGGGTTTGAGACCGCGGTCTTTCGACGCTTGTTGCTTGAGTTGCTCCGGGCTGATCTCGCCGACGTAGCCCAACACGTGAGCCAAAGAGCCGTTGGCTGGATAACGACGTTGCGGCTGTTTCTCGACGCGCAGTTCCGGGTATTCGAGATTGTGTGCCTCAACCCAGGCGATGTCGCCCGGCGTGGCGTCCTGCTTAACCTGAATTGATTCGAACGCCGGCATCGTTTTCACGAGTTCGAAGTAATCGCGGAGGATGTCTTTGTCGAGGGCCAACCCTTCCGCGAATGGTTCGATCAGTGAATTAAGATCCTTACCTTTCACGTCCTCGCGCGTGAGGATCACGTTATAAATAGGACGCGAATCGACGATCGGGCGGCCTTCGCGATCGAAAATGACGCCACGCGGCGCAGGGATCGGCAGACGGCGGCGGCGCTGGTTTTCAGCAATCTCGGCATAGCGCTCACCGCGGACGACCTGTAACACGTACAGTCGAACGCTGAGCACCCCCAGCAGCAGCACAACCATGGCCTGAATGAACCGGAGGCGAGCGCGCAGGTTCTGCGATGTATCTTCGAACTTCATAGGTCAGCCACCAAAAGGCACAAAAAGCACAAAATGAGTCAGCTGTTGAGATGAGTATTTGAGCTTCATGGTTTACGTCAACTCCTTATATGTGCTTTTTGTGCCTTTTGTGGCTCATCTCCTTCTTAGCGATCCCGTCGAGCGACGTGCAACGCGGCGGCGAGTTGCGAACTGGCGCCGCTGCGCAGATCGTTCGGCGACAAGCGCGTCGAGCATGTAAAGCGCCAGGGTGCCGGCCACCGTGGTGGCAATAAGTTTATAGGACATCGTCTGCACAAAGGGAACGACGGGTGGGTAACCCAACACCCGGTGCCAAAAAACGTAAATCAACGAATCGAGCATGGATGCGGCCGCGAGCACTGGAATCCGCAGCAGCGGGTTCTCCAGATTAACCTTCGTGGCCGCGAAGAAGATGACATAAGCCGTCAAAGTTTTCGAAAAACCGCCTGCCCCCGTTAGTCCTCCGCTTGCGGCGTCCACGATGATTCCGGCGAGAGTGCCCACGACCAACGCCTGCCACGCGTCGCGTTGTAAGGCGATGTAAACAACAACTACCAGGGGAAAGTCGATATAGGATAAGGGTGGCCAAACTTCGCGCAGCGAGAGCTGTAGCAGGATTGATACTAATAATACTACGGCGATCTTAAGCTGCGACATAAGAATATTGCCGATTGCAAATTGTCGATTGCCAATTGCTAACTTGATGACTAATGGTTCGAATGCAGTCAATTGGCAATCGGCAACTGGCAATTGGCAATGACTTCATCTCCTGGGTCTTTCAGTACTCGGCGTTTGTTCAGGTACAGAACGGGGTGGGGGGTGATAAAGAAGCACTGCCACTTCTTCCAAATGGTCGAGCTGAGCGCCGGGTTGAATGAGGATCTGATGGGCTGTCGTCGCCGTGCCGTTCTTCACCTCAACCACTCGGCCCACATTTAAACCTGGCGGGTAAATTCCATCCTGGCCGGTCGTCATAACGGAATCGTTGACTTCGACTTTCTCGAGACCCGAAACGTAACGCATCTCGATCAACGAAACGCCGAGATCTGCTCGCCCGCGCACTGACCCCAGCGCGCCTGATTGTCCGAGCTGTCCGACCACGGCTCCGGCTCCGGCTTTCTCATCCGTGATCAGCATCACTTGCGATACCCATGGACCAACCGTAATGACGCGACCGACGATACCACCTGCCGTGACTACCGGCATGTTCACTTCGACTCCCGAACTGCTGCCGCGGTTGATTGTGATCGTGTTGAACCACACCGAAGGATCGCGCGCAATCACGCGAGCGGGAACCGATTTGATGTCCGTTTGTTCGTTCAGGTTAAGCAGTGCCTTGAGCCGCTCGTTTTCAGTCGCGGCCTGGCGTGCTGCGTGAAGTTCCGTTTCCATCTGCGTCAAACGCTCTTTCAACTGTTCGTTTTCCTGCGCGGTGCTACGGAAGTTCCAGATCTGCTGAAAGAAGCCGGACGTGGCGCCAGTGGCTTTTGATGAGGCGTTTTGCAGCGGTGAGGCAAACGTTTGTGTCCAAATGCGCAGCACTTTCTGTCGGCCGTCGGGGTCGCGTGCGTCGACTGCCATGATGATCAGATTGCCGACAAGAAGCGTCACGAGCCAGATGGGAGCTCGCTGTCGAATCTCTTTTTGTGTGCGAACCGAAGCCACTCAGTAAATCTCAAATCGTGGATAGTATAACTACATTCCACTCGTCATCGTATTTTCCCACTTCACGCGCTTGAGCAGATCGAAGTCCGAAAGCATCTTGCCTGTCCCCAACACAACAGAGGCGAGTGGGTCGTCCGCCAGTGAAACCGGCAAACCGGTTTCAATTGAAAGGCGTTTGTCCAGATTTTTCAACAAGGCGCCGCCGCCTGTCAGTACGATGCCACGCTCGACGATGTCAGCGGAGAGTTCAGGAGGAGTTCGTTCCAGCGCCACGCGCACCGCGTTGATGATCGTAGAGATCGAATCTGCCAGTGCCTCACGAACTTCTTCGTCGGTGATCGTGATCGTCTTGGGGATTCCTTCAATCAGGTTTCGACCACGAACTTCGTACGACAGCGGTTCATCCAGCGGGTAAGCGGAGCCGAGCTCGATCTTGATTGCCTCGGCAGTTCGTTCGCCAATCAGCAAGTTGTACTTCCTCTTAATGTACTGGATGATTGCTTCATCCATCTCGTTGCCGGCCACGCGCACCGCGCGCGAGTAAACGATGCCGCTCAAGCTGATGACTGCGATGTCGGTCGTGCCGCCGCCGATATCGACGACCATGTTTCCGTGAGGTTCGGTAATCGGTAACCCGGCGCCGATCGCCGCTGCCATTGCTTCCTCAACGAGATAAACCTCGGAAGCTTTTGCGCGATAGGCCGAGTCTTCGACGGCGCGTCGCTCGACTTGAGTTATCTCAGATGGAATACCGATGACGACGCGTGGGCTCACCCAGGTTTTGCCATTATGCGCCTTGCGTATGAAGTGCTGGAGCATCTTCTCGGTGACTTCGAAGTTGGCGATCACCCCATCTTTCATTGGACGAATGGCAACGATGTTTCCGGGAGTTCGGCCCAACATGTCCTTGGCGTCACGGCCAACAGCTTCAACCTGATTAGTTACTTTATTAATGGCTACGATAGAAGGTTCTGAAACGACGATCCCGCGTCCCTTCGCATAGACCAGCGTATTCGCGGTCCCCAGATCAATAGCAAGGTCACTGGAAAACAGACTGAAAATAGATTTGAAAGCCATTTAGACTTATTCACTTCCCGCGGATGTAGAATGGAACTTCGGGTGGGAGCGGCGGTAAATTTCGCCAAACACGTCCGAAATCCTAAGATACACCCTCACGTACTAACCGTAAACCGGAAACTTCAACCACAGATTACACGGATGTAGACGGATTAGCTCGGCAGATCCGTGTACTCTGTCGTTTCCGCATTTACTATTGCGCGTCTGGTTTGTTCTCGGGGGGTTAAGTCAGCGGCAAAACGCACACAGTTCTTGTTAGCCGCTTTTGCTTCGTACATTGCCGTGTCTGCACACGCGATGAGTTGCTGCGGTGAAGACGCGTGCTTTGGAAACGCCGCTACACCAAAGCTGGCGGTCAGAGAAAGCTGTAAACGACGTCCGCCCGTAAAGTTGTGACGCGTTATGCGATGGCGAATGCGTTCGGCAACCTGGCCCGCCAGTTCCGTTCCCGCGTCAGGCAACACGATCACGAATTCGTCGCCTCCATATCGAGCAACGGCATCGGTGTCGCGTATGGATGAAAGGATCACCGCCGCCATCTCCATCAGCACGTGCGAGCCGACGAGGTGACCGTGTTCGTCGTTGATCCGTTTGAAGTCGTCCAAATCGAGAAACAAAGCCGCCACACTGGATTGATAACGACGGGCGCGTCTGATCTCGTTCAACAGGAACTGGCGCAGATATCTCGCGTTGTGAAGTTTGGTTAAGTCGTCGGTTTGAGAAAGTCGTTCAGCTTCGGCAATGCGCACTGCGTTCGCGAGCGCGGAAGCGATAGGCAGTGAAAGCGAATCCAGGAGGGCCACGTCTGGCTTCTTGAAAGCGTGTGAGCCGGCGCCTTCGCGAATGCCTTCGATGACGCCGAGTATTCTTTCACCACAGATCAAAGGAACCGCGACAACAAATCGTCCTCGCTCCTTTTTCTTGATTATTCCCATCCCGGCTGCTGCCCGTTTCGCCGCTTTTGTTTCGGAGCCCAGCGGCAGGTCGGGTTCAAGCAGTCGTCCCCACTCCTCTTCGTTCGTAACGCCTTGCTGACCAGCCTTTCTAATCGCAACGACTTCCAGTTTGCCCTCTTCGAAACCTTTCGTTTCAGAAAACAGGTAGATGGCCCAGCGATCGGCGTGAATTAAACCCTGCAAACCGGCGAGGGCAGTATTTGCCGCACCGTTTTGATCGCCGCTGAAGTGCAAAGACGAGACGAGGTCAAAAGCAGCTCGCAGATCACGCGCTTTTATTTTGGGTGGAAGAGAAGCTGTACCTGTTTCAGCAGGCGGCTCGAAAGTCTCCGGGAAACGTAGTTCACCAGAGTTGCCGTGCGCTTCGATCTCGCGAAGCAATGCCGGAAGTTGGGCCGACTTATCTGCAACAGTAACGAAACCGAGTCGCTTTAACGTCGGGCCATCGAGAATGCGAAGATTGTGGTTTTGATAGCCGTTGGTCTGGCGGCGGCACGCGACCAGTGGCGCTCCCGGCCAGAACGCCTTCGCATGATCGACGGCGGTATGAAGTTCGACCATGTCAGCACCGGGCACTACTTCATACAGCACGGCTAACGGTGGTGGTCCTTCCGAGTCGCGCACGCCCTCGCGTTTCTGTTGTTTAGCGAGAGCGACCTCCACTTCGACTTCACGCAAACCTTCGATCAGCGTCTTCACACCAGCACCTCGCAACGCCTCGATTAACTCATAGGCCGGCGCTTCGTGAGCATCCGTCAATAGGATTACGTGACTCGACATGTTTTGACTTAGGTCCGGCCGCGCCCACCGCGTCCGGAAAGCGAAACCTTGTATTGACTGCTGTTTCCTCGGGGATCCTGCGCCTCAACCGCGAGCTCACGGGTAGTTGCGCCTGCCGTGACCTGGATCTGAAATGCACCGTCGGGAGCGGCGATCGTTTCGCGCCCTGAAACGCGGATCGTTATGCCCGGTTCAGCCTTCCCGCGGATCAAATAAATATTTCCACCCAGCAGTTCGGCGCGGAGATCGGAAAGCGCCACTTGCGAGCCGGTGCCTCGTGTGACAACCATGAACTTCAAAGGATCGCTCCAATCACTCGCCTGACCACTCGCGGCGGTCGCCCTCACTCGCCAGAAGTAAACACCAGGACGAAGATCGGTGGCGCCAAACTCCGTGGCGACCAGTTGATCTCGCTCGATAACTTTTCCGTCAGCGACGAAGAAAGGTGAAGTCGCGACTTCGACGCGATAGTAAGCGGGTGTGCCTGACTGCGGTCGTTGCCACTTCAACGCTACGTCTGCGGCGCCGTTTGATCCAATGAAAACTTTTTCGAGATCGTGTGGTTGGGCCGGCTGCGGCACGTCCAGGAGTTTCTGCGCGGCCGATATGCGACCCGAGTTGTTGACTGAAACGTACTCGCCTCCGCGAATTGAAGTCTTATCGCCTGCCTGGTTGGAGGTTTCAATCACACCTGTAGCAACGCGGATTTCTTCAGTGCCTTCGGCATTGACTCCAAAACTCGCATTGGTCTTCTCGCCCATGGTGTTCTTCGTCTTGGGCGTTTCGACTACGTTCGTGGTTCCGTCTGCCTGTTGTTCAGTACGGACTGAAAGTTGACCGCTTTGGACGTGGACGTGAACGTTGGTCCTTTTTCCGTCATCGCCTTTGGCATTATCGCGGACGATGATCGTGCTGTTTGGCTTGACGAGCAGCGTCGAGCCATCGGCGAGGCCGATACGGGCCCGTCCGCTGGCCTGCGTTTGTACTGTGTCGCCGGGATAGAGCTCGGTGTCGGCGGTGGCGGAGATATTTTCTCGAGTCGCGGCGCGGATGACGCGCACGTCTCCCTCAAACGAGATAAACCTGGCGCCGGCGGAGTTTTTGACTTCCGCGATGTGCCGGAACGGATTGCCATACTTCCAGACGTAGAGGGCAGCGCCTGCGGCAGTGCAGCAGAGAAGAAAGATGGCGATTACCAGATAGACGAAACGCTTCTGAATAATCCACCAATCATAGGCAAATCGACTGGTCCTATTCGCAACCATTGTCTTAAATCGACTTAGGGTAGGGGTCCAACAAACGTCGAGGTCATGTGCGATTCCGCGATAAACCCGAGATCCGCACGTTAAGTTAGGTGTGAGTCCGAACGGTGTCAGTGGCTAAAAACCCAGCCAATTTCAGGCAGCAACACTACCGAGTGACAAATTAACACACCCGGGGAAGAGCGTTCAAGCATGTTTAATTCGCAGAGAGGAATTATGCGCCTCCCTGGAGTGCGGCGGCCTGGCGCCGCTTTGTTCCGATCTTGCGTTATCGAGGCCAAAGCGGCGCCAGGC
>JAICGZ010000107.1 GCA_025922875.1 Pyrinomonadaceae bacterium | reverse complement strand
ATCTAACCGACGAGGAAGAGAAAAGACTCTTCGCAGTTCTCGTTGGCAGACGCGCGCACCTCCGCCCGATCGTCGTCGTAGCTTTGCAGACGGGAATGCGACAGGGAGAAATCCTAGGTTTGAAATGGGAGCACGTGGACTTCGATCAGAAGACAATCTACGTCGCCCATACGAAGACCGGACGACCGCGGCGAATTCCTATGAGCAAGCCAGTCGAAGTGGAACTCCGATCGGTGAGGCAGGATGCTTCGTCAGACGAGCATGTTTTCAGTTATGCCCGCACGGGTTTGAAGCTAACAACCTTCAGGCACGCGTGGGAAGGAGCATGCAAGCAGGCGAGGATCTCTAGCCTCCGGTTTCACGATCTGCGTCACACGTTTGCGACTCGTTTAAGAGCAAAGGGAGTGCACGAGATGGACATCATGACATTGTTGGGTCACACCACGTTGCAGATGACGTCTCGCTACACGCACGCAATGCCGCAGAACCTACGCACGGCAGTTGATTCGTTGAACAAAGAACCACTGCCGTTTCGACCCAAAGCAAGCAGCGCCAAAAGCGCGCCAAGATCGCGCCAACTAGGCACTGGAACAGAAGGAGTGCGATCGTACGAGTGAATGTAAGTTGTTCAAAAGAAATGGCGGAGGGGACAGGACTCGAACCTGCATAGCCTTTCGGCCGGCGGTTTTCAAGACCGCTGCACTACCATTATGCGACCCCTCCGCATGTGTGGCTGAAAGAATATAGCGTAGCGCGGTTTTCCGTTCAAACCGCGGATTGCGTGGATCACAAAGATGGTGCACGATCTGCCTAAATGCGCGTCACTATCGGCCAGATCAATACCACTAACGGCGATTTCGAAAGCAACACGAAGAGCATCATTCGCGCAATCGAGCAGGCCAGGCGGGAAGACTCGAACCTCGTGGTGCTTCCCGAAACGTGCATCCAGGGTTATACATCACTCGATTGGTTCCTCGACCGTGAGGTGCAACGCTGCGCACTCGAACCCCTGCAAAAGATTGTTGAGGCCACCAAGGGCATCACTGCAATCGTTGGGACAGTGCGTCCTTCAGGTCTAACCACAGGACGTCGTCTCTACAACTCCGCCGCCGTCATCCGTAACCAGGAACTGCTCGGCTTTGCCGACAAGACGCTCTTACCCGAATACGACGTCTTCGACGATCCACGCTACTTCCAGCCGAGTTCAGAAAGACATCTCTTCACTCTCGGAGATCAAAAACTCGGCGTCGCTGTTTGCGAAGACTTCTGGAACGACAAAACGTTCTGGCGTGAACGTCTCTACACACACGATCCTGCTGACGAACTGATCGAGTTGGGCGCTGAAGTTCTAATCTCGATCAACGCGTCGCCTTTCAACAAAGGCAAGATGGGCCAGCGCTGTTCGATGGTTTCACATCGCGCGATGATGGCAAAGATACCGATCGTTTTTGTGAATCTCGTCGGCGGCAACGACGGAATCATCTTCGATGGCGCAAGCATAGTCGCCAACGCGCGCGGAAAGATCATTCTGCAGGCGCCGCCCTTCGAAGAGTTCATCGGCACGGTCGATCTCGACAGCGACGAAGCAGATAAGCGCTGCCTGCCTGGTGACGATATCGAAACTATTCACGACGCGCTCGTCCTTGGCATCCGCGATTATGCGCGCAAGAACGGTTTCACTCGCGCAGTGCTCGGATTGTCGGGCGGCATCGATTCGGCAGTCGTTGCGACGTTGGCGTGCCAAGCAATTGGACCAGAAAACGTTTTGAGCGTCATGATGCCGTCGCCCTACTCTTCGCGCTCGAGTATCGACGACTCTGTCGAGCTGGGCCGTCGTCTTGGCATGCCGGTGATCGAGCACTCGATTTCCGACGCCTACGAAGTGTTGCTCAAGCAGTTGAAACTTCCTGCTCCTTCAATCGAAAACAGATCCACCGCGGCAGAGAACCTGCAATCGCGTCTGCGCGGCAATATCCTGATGACCATCTCAAACGCCGAAGGTCGTCTGCTGCTCTCAACCGGCAACAAGTCGGAACTGGCATTGGGTTATTGCACTCTGTACGGCGATACGAATGGCGGACTCGCGGTGATTGGCGACGTTTTGAAGACCGAAGTTTATGCGCTCGCAAACTATCTCAACAGGTCCAGCGAAGTAATCCCGCGGTCAATCGTTGAAAAACGTCCATCGGCTGAACTCGCGCCCGGACAGTTTGACGATCAGTCGCTGCCACCGTACGACCAACTCGATCGCGTGTTGCGGTTATATTTTGAGCAGAAGGCGACTCCGAATGAGATCGTCGAGACCGGCGGGTTCGAGCAGGGTTTTGTGCGAGACATTCTCAATCGCGTGGAGTCGCCGGCCAATGAATTCAAGCGCCGGCAGTTGCCGCCAACGCTCATCATCTCGCGAAATGCGATTGGGATCGGACGCCGTCGGCCGGTGACTCATCACTACAAGCGCGAACGTCTCAATTGTTAGACGTTTTTAGAAGGGGTGGCCACCGAGGGCCACCCCTACAATAAATTCCCAAAACGTTAACAATAACTTCCCTGCGTTAAGCGTAGCTCGCGTAGACTGACTTGACCTTGTCGATGAACTGGCGGCGGTCCACAAGATAGTAGAGCTTTAACTGCCCGGAGCCCGCCACTTCATCAAGCAGCTTTTCGAAAATCTCAAACTGATCCGTGGCGGAGATGCCGTGCGCTTCAAGATAACCGCCCTTGCGCATGCGCCGGATCAACTCCATCAACGTCAATCTCCCTTCCAACGTGCGACCGCCATGCTCGTGCGACCGGCTCACCAGGTACTGGATCAACAGGCTCTCGTTGTAGAGCGGCGGCGTGAGAAACAGTCGCGAGCCGTCGCGCTCCCAGCCTTCCTCTAAACGCGACGATGGACGCACCGTGCGCAACCCTTCAAAGAGCATGGGCCAATTCTGCTTCGGCGCTTTCCGCTCAAGATACGCCCGGGTCGCTTGTAGCAACCATTCCGGGTCGCCGAAATCGAGGGAGATTCGCAAAGTGTCGAGCCAGTCGAAAAATGCGCTGCGCCGATCAGATTTAACTTCAATAACCGCAAACTGGTCCTTCTTCTTCTCGAGACTCTTGACAAGCTTCCGGCGCGGTGCGTCAGTGGTCTTGCCGCCTTCGATGGCATAAGTATCCAGCCGCGCGTGCCAGCGTTTCGCGGCGTTGCAGTATGGGCAGCGAGGGTGCTTCTCGTCGCTGTCGAAGAAAGGACGAACAGCTTTTCTCGAGGTTAGTTCTTCAACGGTCGGAGTGTAACGTTTGATTTCGGAATACGCGGAACGCGGCGCCAGGCCAATCTGCTTGGTGAAGATGTCGAAGATGCAGGCGAGGCAGACGAGAGTGGTGTATTCAGTGATTGTGCCGGGAGGGAAGCCACTAAGATCGAGTTCTTTCATAGCCACAAAAAGGCACAAAAGTCACAAAAAACGAGATCAGCTTAATGACACCAAAGCCGGACTGAGATCGTTGTCTGTGTGGCCGAGAGCGAGATCGAGTTCTGACTCGACATTTCCGGTCGCCACGCCAAGCTTTTTGAAGTCGAACAGTTGATGATCCAACAGGTGCGACGGAACTACGTTGCCGAGTGCATTGAGCATCGAGGCACGGATGTGTGGGATCTCCTTTTCGAGTTCGGCGATCAGGTTCTTGATTCGCACCCGCTTCAAATTGGTCTGAGATCCGCAAAGATCGCACGGAATTATCGGAAACTCGCGCTCCGAGGCGTATTCGGCGATGTCACGTTCGGCACAGTAAGCCAGTGGCCTAATCACTGTATTTCGCCCGTCGGTTGAACGCAGCTTGGGCGGCATCGCCTTCAGCGACCCAACATAAAACAGGTTCAATAATAAAGTTGTGATAATGTCGTCAGCGTGGTGTCCAAGCGCGATCTTGTTACACCCTTCCTCGATCGCGATGTTGTAAAGAATTCCCCGACGCAGGCGCGAACAGACCGAACAATACGTTTTTCCTTCGGGAACGAGCCGTTTGACTATTGAATAGGTGTCGCGCTCGACAATGCGAAAGGGGACATCCAGTTTACTTAGATACTCGGGCAGCACTTCAGCCGGAAATCCGGGCTGTTTTTGGTCCAGGTTGACCGCCAGCAATTCAAAACGGACTGGCGCACGCCGCTGAATGTCGAGCAAGAGATCCAGCAGCGTGTGGCTGTCTTTTCCACCCGACAGGCAGACCATCACACGATCGCTATCGTCGATCATTCCAAAGTCGGCGATTGCTTCGCCCATGCGGCGTAATAATTTGGTTTTGACTGCGCTGTTCGTCGCCATTTTGAGTTCTCAGAATGCCACGAATTGTAATTTTGTTACAAAGCTAGACACAGAGAGCTGAGTTTGTCTATCATGGTGAGCCCGCTTCTGTGCGGACGTTCATTCGCGCTAGCATCCAAAGCTAGTAAAAATCCACGAACAAAAGGCAAGCGCGTCGTTTCGTTGCTTCAAGGTTCCGACAGCCGGTGACTAAACTTCCGCGCCCCCATATTTACGGAGGTATAAGATGCTCAGGATAGGAAAGAATCCCAAGGATCAGGAAGAAAACGACCACTCCAGCCATAAACCGGAGGTTCCTGATTACTCAACTGCCAAGACCTATTCCTCATATCAGGGAACGAGTGTTGAAGCAAAACCGGCACCCGAGCCGACCACAAACGGTTCTCGCGCGATGACCGAGAGTGAAACGCTGGCTAAAGATATTAAGGAAGGCACACTTAGCGGTTTCGTGGGCGGCGGTACTGTTGTCACCGGCGAAGCTAACTTCAAAGCCATGATGAGAGTGGACGGGCACCTGTCGGGTCGCGTCAGCTCTTCAAGCGGTACACTCATTGTGGGAGCAAACGGAAAGGTTGATGCCAATATTGAAGTCGCCGTGGCAGTAATTCATGGGACAATTAACGGCGACATCATTGCGACTCAGCGGTTAGAACTCGGCCGTGCCGCAAAGGTGAATGGCAACATTCAGACGCCCTCGCTGATCATTGAGCAAGGCGCAGTGTTTGAGGGAAGCTGCAAGATGGTCCAGGCTGTCGACAAGGCGAAGAAAGAGAAGAAGGAAGACCAGCCGCTCGACACCACCAAGATGCCGGCGATGCGCGCGGAGAAACCGACAGAGATTCCCGCTGTTTCGAACGTCGTTAGCTAAGGTTTTGTCCAACAAGTTTTGTAGGGGTGGCCCTCCGTGGTCACCCCTTTCGTTTTTTACGTGCCGGAGGGGTGGCCACGGAGTGCCACCCCTACAAAAGATGTATTATTGGCGCCCTATGCCTAACAAAATTATCGCTGTGGTCCTGACGTGCATTGCTCTCGCTCCGGTAAGCTTTGCCCAGAGACCGTCAACGCTCTTGTCAATTACGAAAGCTGAAGACGAGCGGCGCTGGGATGATGATCTGCGCAAGCTGTTTTCGAATCCAAGCCCATCAATTCGCAAACGCGCCGCACTGGCCGCGGGACGAATCGGAAACGAAGACTCGGTAACAGCACTGACGAACCTTCTCGAACAGGACAAGGACGCGAGCGTTCGTTCAATGGCCGCTTTCGCGCTCGGCGAAGTTGAATCTGAATCGGCCGCAAACGCTTTGATAACGACGCTGAAGAACTCACGAGGAGAGCTTCGGGCGCGAGCGATAGAAGCGTTGGGCAAAATCGCCGCCGCATTGCCGTCAGCACAGAGTGCCCGACAACGTGAACTCGGCGCAGCCATCACCGACGCGCTCAAATCCAAAGCCCTCGATCCGTCAACTATTCTGTCTGGACTTACCGCTGCTTTGCGAGCGCGACCTACAGACGCCGGCCCGACCATCGCAAAATTCTTGACTCACTCGAATCCACGCGTGCGCGCAGATGCTGCAAATGCGCTTGCCCGTCTGCGTCTGAAGGACGGAAATGAGCAACTGCGAAAGCTGTTGGCGGATCTTGACCCGATAGTGCGCGCCAATTCCGCTCGCGTCCTTGGCGTAACTGAAGATAAACCGTCGTTCGATGCGCTGTTGGCCCGCGCCATTGAAGATAAAGATTCACGTGTCAGAGTCAGCGCCATTCGCGCACTCGCATCACTCAAAGATCCACGCGCCGCCGAACCGTTGCTGAAACGCGGTGAGCTTTTGGGCCAACGTAACGCTGAACGTCCAGCGGAGACAAATGAAGTACTCGAGATAGCGACGACACTCGGACGACTGCTGGCCCAAAGGGAAGATCGCGCTGCTGTCGCCTGGCTGCGCAAAACAAGCCAGGCTCTTAATCGTATGGCGCCTGAAGTTGAACTCGCATTTGTGCGCGTCGCCCCGGCCGCTTATCTCAACGACCTCGGAGCCGCTGATCAAGCAAAGCGAAAAGTACAGGAGACAATTCTCGTGGACTGGCGCGCTGCGTCCGGCCTCGCCGCTGGCCTGGGCGAGATTGCCGCGCTTCCGAATTCAGTGAAGAACAAACCCGAACTCGCTAGCACTGCGGAGACTCTGCTGCGTGCAATGCTTGACTACCGCAATTCCGGGCTGACCATTAACACACTCGTCGCTGTTCATTCCGAGTACGCGATTCCCGACGTGCTCCGCGCGCTCGCAGCTTTCAAGCCTCAAGACTTAGCCACATTGCTGCGCGCGCAGTTAAACGAAAGCGACGTAATTGTGCGCGGTACTGCTGCCGATTTGTTAGGCGATCTGCCACCTTCCGACGAAAACACGAACGCACTTGCGGCAGCGTGGCCGCAAACAGCGAAAGACGTCTTGAACGACGCCGCGCTCTCGATTCTCGACGCGCTCGCAAAACAAAAGACTGCAGCCGCCAACGACCTGATTAAATCCGGTCTCAAATCGGGCGATTACCTGATCCGGCGCCGCGCTGCCGCCTTACTGAAAACCAATGGCGCCGGCGACTTCACTTCCGAAATCGGTACGGTGCAAACGCGAAACACAGATGCGGATTACAAGCGTGCGCTCGCTCGGATTGGCAGAAACGTCCGGGCTGTCGTGACTACCAGCAAGGGTTCGTTTACTATGGAGCTGCTCCCCGAAGCAGCCCCGCTGACAGTAGACAATTTCGTTCAGCTTGCCCAGCGTGATTATTATCGCAACGTCACGATTCACAGGGTCGTGCCCAATTTTGTGATTCAGGATGGCGACCCAAGGGGTGACGGAAACGGCGGGCCTGGATACCAGATCCGCTGCGAGATCAATCAAGTTCTTTACGATCGGGCCGCAGTGGGGATGGCGTTGTCGGGCAAGGACACCGGCGGCTCGCAGTGGTTTGTGACACACTCGCCGCAACCGCATCTCGACGGTGGCTACACGGTTTTTGGGCATGTCGTAGCGGGAATGGATGTTGTCGACAGAATTGTCCGCGGCGACGTAATTCAGTCAATCAGAGTTAAGTAAGCATGAAACGTTGGATAGGATTTTCAAGATTTTCAGGATTGACAAGATTTAATCTTGTCCATCTTAAAAATCTTGTAATCCTGTCCATGGTTTTGTCGGTAGCCGCACAGGAACTGAACGCCCAAACGCCTTCCAAACCTGCTGAACGACACTCGTACAAGATCGATCTGAAGGTCGATTTCGACCGCCTGACTTACACGGGCACTGAGAGAGTTCGTTGGGTCAATCGCGGTGAGAAGCCAACGTCAGTCATCTACTTTCATCTTTACCCGAACTTGCGCGTGGGCGACCAGCAGTTCCTAACGAACGGCGCGCCTGTTGATTCAGATGAACCTCGTATCGACGTTCTCGAAGTGCGGACCGGCCTCGACGATACCCCGCTTTTTTCTTCGCTCGAAGATCAGGGCACAACGCTGCGAGTAAACCTGCGCGAGCCAGTCGCGCCTGAAGGCGCGGCCGAAGTCGTCATAAAGTTCAAAGGCTTAGTACCGGAAATCGATCCGGATGAAACAAGCTTGACAACCCACGTCGTCAAGCAAGTCAGCGCCGCCCTGCGCAGCGATCGAGAAACGCGCCGCGCGCGTGATATCAACTTTCGCTGTCGTGGCGTAATGCTCCTGGGCGCTGCCTATCCCGTGCTGGCGGTACGTGACGGCGACGAGTGGCGGCGTAAAGTCGAGCCATCGGTCGGAGACTTCATCTTCAATGAGTCAGCCGATTACGAAGTGACTGTAGCAGCAAACCCCGGGGTGGAAGTGTTTACTTCAGGCACTGAAACAGGTCCCAAAAACGAGAAGACCGGCCAAACGTTTACTGCCTCAGCCTTGCGCGACTTCGCAATCCTTGCCGGACGCGGGTTACGCAGTGAACACACCGAAGTGCAGGGCATCAACGTCAGATCGATCTACCTCGCTGAGCATGAACGCGTCGGGAAACGTGCGCTCGTCGTTGCAGCTAACGCACTGCGAGTATTTACTACGCTGTTTGGACCATTACCGTTTAAGACGGTCAGCATTGCGGAAGCGCCACTCGTCGCCGGTCTCGGAAGCTGTGAGTTTTCGGGATTAAACATCATCGCCAGCGCTTACTTCGTCGACTTCGATTCTCCCGCAGTACGCAACCTACCGGAGATAATTCGCGAGCAGCGACCGTCGGTCGAGGAGAGCCTCGAGTGGGCAGTCGCCCACCTCGTTGCACACCAATGGTGGGGCGCCGCCGTCGGCAACGATCCTGCTCGTGAACCGCTGCTCGACGAAGCGCTTTCATCCTGGTCGGCATTGCTCTACTACAAGAGTACTTACGGCGAGGAAAAGGCGGCGGCTGTTTTGAACGATCAAGTGCGCGGCGTTTATCGTCTTTACCGGACGTTTGGCGGCGACGACATGGAAACGAATCGTCCCGCACGCGACTATCGCAATACATTTCAATATGCCGCGATCGTAAGCGCCAAGGGCGCGCTGATGTTCGTCGATCTGCAAAAGACACTCGGCGAAGAGAAAGTCTTCGCCGCCCTCCGTGACTACTACCAGGCGAATCTCTACGAAATTGCGCAGCTCGAAGATTTGCGTATCGCGCTGGTTGCCAAAGCTCCAGTTGAACAAAGGCGGGCGATTGGACGTACATTCACCCGCTGGCTAACTTCGAAGCGAGGCGACGAGGATATTGCACCTCCCGATCAGGAGCTGGCCGCGACATTGGGCCTTCCCACAAAACAAACTCCCCAAAAATCAGGCGACAAGAACGCCTTGAACGCCCTCGCGAGAGTCGGCAAGTTTTTCTGGCAGCAGGTGACACGGATTCGGTAAATGAAAGCTATCAGGTTTGGGGAGCTTCCGCTCGAACGAAATACCAATTCACAACCAGCCCGCGTCGACAAAAATGTCGAGCGTTTGGGGTGGCTCTTGGACGATGTATTCCGAGTGCCCGTGCTCGGTTGGCGCTTTGGACTGGATGCACTGATTGGCCTGGTTCCGGGGCTCGGCGATACAAGCACTGCACTCGCCTCGTTCTACATACTTGCGTCAGCGGTACGCCACGGTGTTCCCAAGATCACACTGCTCCGCATGGGTTTGAATATTGGGCTCGATTATGTGATGGGTTCACTTCCGATCGTCGGTGATCTTGCTGACGCGTGGTGGAAGTCGAATCGGAAGAACATTGAGCTGCTGCGAAAGCGCGCTACAGTTTCGGCTGAAGAAGCCCGTGCAGGAAAGATGAGCGACTGGCTGTTTGTCGGAGGAATGATTCTTGGGCTGACGGCACTGGCCGTAGCCAGCGCCTTCGTCAGCTTCTATCTGTTGTATCGTCTATTTGAATTACTCGGCGGAACCTAACCTGCATTGAGCTCGAGATCGACCCCGGTCGCTACCGCTCCCGGACTGACCTCATCCTCTAATGGTCGCTGCTTCAGCCTGCAGGACACGTTCGAGCGCCGACTTAAGCATGTCCAATCCGCGTTCACCCGCGGCAAAACACCTGAGTTTTCCTTCCGCATCAAAAAGGTAATACGCCGGCACAAACCCCTGATCGTTGTGAAATGCGTCTTTTAACTTGTGTTCATTATCCACAGCCACCGGCTCGCTGATGCCATACTTGCCAATCACCTCGCGCACCGCTTCGATGTCGGTATCCTTTTCATACCGCGGCATGTGAACTCCGATTACGCGCAAGCCCTGGTCTCTTTTTTCATCACGCCACTGCGCGACTCGCGGCAGGTTATCTTTGCAGACGCCGCAACTCACTGACCAGAAATGGACCAGCGTTGGATGTCCTGTCGCCTCTGCTTCCGCATGCGCCTGTGTGCCGCCAAACCATTCGGTAGCGCCTTCAAGGCTGGGCAACTGTGTTCCAATCTTCATTGCCATAGTTTGTCTCTCAAAAACTTTATCCACAGATTACACAGATTAATCTGCGTAATCTGTGGATGGATTTATTAGTTGAGCGTCTTCTGACCGGGCTTCCACTCGGCCTGGCAAAGACCGCCGGTTTGCAACGCCTGGATCACTCTCAGCGTCTCTTCAGCCGAACGACCAACGTTTAGATCGTGAACGACTTTGTATCGAAGAATGCCTTCAGGATCGATCACGAAGAGACCACGTAGCGCGATGCCGCGATCTTCAATCAGGACGCCGTAGTCTGCCGCGACTTTCTTCGTCGCATCAGCCGCCAACGGGTACTTTAGACCTTCGACTCCGCCGTTGTCGCGCGGTGTGTTCAACCAGGCGCGGTGCGAATAAACCGAGTCAGTCGAAATACCGATAACGTCGGCGCCGATGTCGACAAAATCCTGGTAACGGTCACTAAACGTCGTCAGTTCAGTGGGGCACACAAAAGTGAAATCAAGTGGATAAAAAACCATCACAAGCCACTTGCCCCTGTAATCAGAAAGCTTCACCGGCTCGTTGAGTTTCTCGATGTTCTTCGTCGAGGCCATTTCAAAATCCGGCGCTGGCTGGCCCACCATCGCCTTCTCTGCTGCTACTGCTGTTGCTGCTGTCATGTATCCTCCCAAGTAAATTTGAATTAATCCTGTTTCATCCTGAAATCTTGTTGGCACAACAATCCGGACAACGTCCTCTCAGGGTCAAATGAACCGACTGAGGTTGGAAATGTGATTTTCGCGCCGCTGCCTGCATGAGCTTTGCGGCGTCCGGTAGATCGAAGTCGACCAGCTTTCCACAATCATTGCAGATCGCATGATCGTGGCGATCGGTTTCGCGATCGTAGCGGCTGGCGCTGTCTCCAAAATTAATCTCGTGAACCAGCCCGGCTTCCTTCAGGTAACGCAACGAGTTGTAAACGGTTGCGTAGCTGATACTGGGCAGACGCCGGCGGGCCGCCTCAAAGATGTCACTGGCAGTCGGGTGATCATCTCTCTCCAAAATCACCTGAAAAACTGCGTCTCTCTGGGGAGTTAGCTTCGGCTTTTCCTTTACGCTTTTCACGATGGATTTAGACTAATTCTAAATCCAAAATTTGTCAACCGCGGGATCAGAAAAAAGATCCGTGTCATCTGTGGTTATATAACCGGGTGTTGGCGGGCGAAGTCGACGATCCGATCGACGTAACTTCCAAACGGTGGGCACCGGATGCCATGCGGGGCGAGCAGTTCTTGCGCGTGGCTGGAGTCGTAGAGTTGCTTCACAAAGAAATACGGCACGGCGTGATGAGGCAAGCCCGTGATCTTCGGCGACGGCGGCAACATCAGGAAAAATCGCACCCACGTCGCAGGCGCAGTTATCCGCGACTGGTGACCGTCAATTGACTTCGCGATCGAGTTGAACAACTGGTTCGTTGTCAATGGAGACGGATCCGCAAGCTGTAAAGTTTTGCCAACTGCTCGTTCGTCGAAAGCCAGTGCCGCCATCGCGTCAACGACAAAATCAACCGGAACGAGGTTCAGGCTCACCTCACGGTTCCCGATATTGATGAGCGAAAGCATGCTGGGCCAACGCAGCAGATAGTGAATCAAATAGTAAACACCATCGTATTTCCCTGTTTCACCTGTTTGCGAATCACCACAAACAACCGACGGCCGGTGAATCGTAACGGGCAATTCGTTCCTGGCTTTCTCGACTTCCAATTCCGCGAGGTACTTCGATTCTTCGTAGTAATTGCGATAGCCCGCGTCGTGTTGCAACTCCGACTCGAGAATCACTCCCTCGCGCTTCCCTGCGACGTAGCAGGTCGACACGTGATGAAACTGTCGCAGATGCGCGATTAACCGCGCGAGATCGACGACATTGCGAGTGCCGCCGGCATTGACTCGAAGCGCCAGATCTCGAGGAACTGCGAGATCGTAAACAGCCGCCAGATGAAACATGCGAGTCGTTTGCTGCCGGATCAGATCAAGATCCACCGGCGTCAATGCCAGACCCGGCTCGCTTATGTCTCCTTCGACGATTTGAAAATCAGATAGACTCTTTCCGCTGAGTTGAGCAAGCCGCGCGCGCTCTTCAACCGCACGCGCTGCCAGCGACGGCTGCGCCAGCAGGATGAACCGGCAATCTTTCCGCGCGAGACGCTCCAGCAAACGGTTCGCGATGAAACCAGGAAATCCGGTTACGAATAATGTCTCTCTATCCGGCATGGATTACCCTGAGTATACTCTGTGCCACCTCTGTGTCCTCTGTGCCTCTGTGGTACCCATTCATTACCACAAGACACAGAGGTCACAGAGGTTGCACAGAGTAGAAATTCGATTCGGAAGGTCAACCATAATGAACCCTCATTCGATGTTTGTGCGCCGAACAGCGCTGGCTCTGGTTCTTCTTGTCACGGCGATCCTTTCTATCGCCGCGCAACAGAACACCGACTGCAACGTCAAGGTGACGCTATTGCAGGTCAACGACGTCTACCAGTTTGCCCCCGTCGATCAAGGCACAAAAGGCGGGCTCGGCCGCGTCATGACGCTGAAAAAGGCAATTCAACAGGAGAACCCAAACACGTTGTTTCTGATGGCCGGCGACACCATATCGCCCTCCGTGGAATCGATTACTTACAAAGGCTCGCAGATGATCGATGCGTGGAACATAGCGGGCCTGGACTACTCAACCTTCGGCAATCATGAGTTTGACTTTGGACCAGACGTACTGAAAGAACGAATCAAAGAGTCGAAGTTTGGCTGGATTGCGGCGAATGTAATCGACACGACAACCAACAAACCTTTTGCCGATGTTCCGCCTTTTGTGATTCGTGAGTTTGGCGGGGTGAAGATCGGAATTTTCGGGCTCGTCCTGCCTGAAACAAAGACGACTTCGCGTCCGGGAGACAACGTCGAGTTTCGCGATCCGTGCGACACCGCGAAGGAGATGGTCTCGCAGCTTCAGGCGCAGGGAGTGAAAGTGGTGGTCGCTTTAACTCACTTGTCAATGCGAGAAGACAAAGAGGTAGCTCGTTGTGCCGACGTGGATTTGATCATCGGCGGCCACGAACACACGCTCCTCGAATCTCACGCCGGTAGCGCGCCGATTTTCAAGATGACCGCTGACGCCCGCGAACTCGGCCGTATCGATCTGAACATCTCGCCAACTACCGGCGAGCTCGAGAGCATCGATTGGAAAGTTATTCCAGTCGACAGTACGACCAAAGAAGCACCAGAATTCACTGCGGTCTATCGTAAGTACTCCACATTGCTGGCTCAGCTAGCGAAACCAATTGGCCGCACCACGGTGGCGCTCGATGCGCGCAGTATGGAAAACCGTACTCGAGAAACCAATGTTGGTAACTTCATCACCGACGCTTTTCGCAAAGCGACTGCCGCGGACATCGGCTTCATGAATGGAGGATCAGTCCGTGCCGACGGAATCATCGGACCGGGAAGGCTGACGGAGAGAGACCTCCTATCGATGCTTCCGTTCAAAAATAAATTGGTTAAGATCGAGGTCACTGGCGCAACGTTACGGGCGGCGCTCGAACATGGTGTGGCGCGCAGCGCGGAAGATTCTGAGCCAGGACGTTTTCCGCAAGTTTCAGGCATCCAGTTCTCCTTCGACGCGACGCGAAAGCCGGGAGCGAGGCTCGTCGATGTGAAAGTTAACGGGCTGCCTCTGAATGATGCTAAAAAATATACGTTGACTACGACGACGTTTATCGCGCTCGACGGGGGAGACGGTTACGCGATGTTCAAAGGCTCGCCCGTTATAACGCCGCCCGAACGCGCGCCGATCGACTCCGATGCAGTGAGAAGGGCAATCGCCGCGCGAGCTATTGCACCGAAAGTCGAAGGGCGCATAAAACGTTTAGACGTGACGCAGAAGTCCGGCTCAAAATGCAACTAAGAATTCGGGTGAGCTTTATGGATACCCACGACGATGCATCGGCGGCGAAACGTTACGAAGCCAATCAGCTTTTTCACGAGGCTTACGAGGCCCAGCTTGCGAACGATTACGAGCGCGCCATCGAACTCTACAAGCGCTCGATCGAAACTTATCCGACTGCCGAGGCGCACACATTTCTCGGTTGGGTCTACAGTTTTCAAAAACGGTATGACGAGGCGATTGCGGAGTGTTTGGAAGCGATTCGAGTCGATGAGACGCTGGGTAATCCTTACAACGACATCGGAAGTTACTTGCTGGCGAAGGGTGATCCGTATGGATCTGTGCGCTGGTTCAAACGGGCGTTGTTAGCTCCGCGATACGAGTCGTACGCGTTTCCGCATTTCAACCTCGGGCGCGTTTATGAATTTCGGCGCAGGTTTCTCGAAGCTGCCAGGCATTATGGTCTAGCACTCGAACAGAAGCCGGATTTTACGGAAGCCGCGGTTGCGTTGCGCCGCATGCAAGCCAGACTTAATTGAGCCACAAAAAGGCACAAAAGACACAAATCATGTAAATCCTGAAAAATCCTGTAATCCTGTCCAGTGTTTCTGTAGATCAATTAGAGATCGGTATCTTTTCACCTTTCTCATTAACCGCAACGTAAATCACCTCAGCTTCGGTGACGCGCACGCGTTCGCTCTTACCTAACCGCTCCACCTCTACAATCACGCGGACCGTGATTGAAGTTGTCCCGACACGAACCGTCTCGGCATAGAAGCTCACGAGGTCGCCTACGAATACTGGCTTGTGAAAAATCACCTCCTTCATCGCCACGGTTACAAAGCGTTCCATCCGCGTGTGGCGATGCGCTTCGATGGCCCCGGCAGTGTCGATATAACTCAGAATCACACCACCGAAGATTGTGCCCTGCGAATTAGTATCGCGCGGCAATAAAGTGATGCGTATCGCAGGGTCTGTGTATTCGTGCATGGCGAACCGTTTTATCGGAGTTGTTCGGTGGTCCAGTCGGTAATCGCGCGTTTGAGCTCGTCCAAACGGTCGTCGAAAAAGTGGCCCGCGCCGGGAACGACAACCAGTTTCACTGGAACACTTTTCTCGAGATCGGCGACCAACTCGCGGAGGCGCTCGACATTTCCAAACTCGTCATGTTCTCCGTGGACCAGCAGCAAGGGTTTACGGCAAGCCGCGAGGAAACTGAAGTCATACTTTTCGAGCGGCGTTCCGATGCCAATCAGGTACGCCACGCGAGGATCATGGATGCCAACGTCTAACCCAACTCTCGACCCAAAAGAGAATCCACATAACAGGATCCTGAGTCCCGGATAGCTCTGAGACAAGTAATCCAATCCCGCGCGTACATCGTCCTGTTCTCCATGTCCTTCGTCATGTTCGCCTGTGCTTTGACCGACACCGCGAAAGTTGATTCGCAGCGTTGTCAGGCCCGCATCGTTCAAAGCCGCGGCGGCACGAAACACCACCTTATTGTGCATCGTGCCGCCACCGAGCGGATGTGGATGTAGGACCAGGGCCACGCCTTTGGCGGAACCTTGTCGAGGCTCTTTGAGGATTGCCTCTAACTGCCCGTGCGCAACAGGAATAAAAAGATTGCCGGCTGGATACATCGAAAACGCCGGCTAACTACTCTTCGAGGGCCTGGGCTTCAGATTCACCGCCGGAGGTTTCAGCGGACATTCCGGAACCACTGGTTGCCGGCTCCTCGTATTCAGCTGACGATGGTGGAGAAGCTGGAGCTGTAGATTTCGTCGACCTCTTCTTTCCACCTTTCTTACCGGCAGCCTTACGGGTCATTCTCTTCGCGGTTTTCTTCGTAGACTGTTTCTTCGTAGACTTGGCGCCGCCCTTCTTTGTACCTTTCCTGGCGCCGCCGCGACTACCACCGTTCTTCCCGGATTTCTTTGCTGCCTTCTTCGTCGACTTCTTGGCGCTTCGCTTCTTGGTCCCTTTGCCGCCGCCTTTGCGCGCGCCACTGGACTTCTTGGTTCCTTTTCTGGCTACCATTTTGTCGCTCCTTTTGTTGGTCTGAGTTTTGGCTCACCGTAACAAAATAATTTAAGACTGTCTACGATGTTTTTCGCCGAACGTGAGGCGCAGGACCTTCATCAAAAATTCACATGTTCTGTAGACACGTATCGACGTTTCAGCTACAGTAAACTCGCTCTCCGTACAACACGCGCTCTGGCTAAAAACGGCGGAAAGGCTACCTCGATGCTAGACTCTTACTCATCGTGCGTTGGTGGCGGTCATCAACACCCGCTCCACAATCTCAGCCAGCTTTTGCGAAACCAAACCAACTCTCCGGCTGATCTTTCGCCGGATAACGAAATGATCAATAACGAGCCTCAACAGCGTCGCTCGGCTTTGGTGGTCGACGATGTTGCCGATGTTACAGAGATGCTCGCGGTGGTCCTGACCCACGCGGGTTATTCGGTGGTCACGGCCCCTTCTGCACCAATGGCACTCAAAGCAGCGCGCGAGCGCCAGTTTGATGTCATCATTTCCGATATAGGCATGCCCGAGATGAACGGCTACCAGTTGGCACGAGAAATGAGGAAGATGCCGGGCTACGAGACTGTTCCGATGGTTG
This sequence comes from Pyrinomonadaceae bacterium, assembly GCA_025922875.1. GTDB lineage: Bacteria > Acidobacteriota > Blastocatellia > Pyrinomonadales > Pyrinomonadaceae > PSRF01. The sequence continues at coordinate 2,319 of JAICGZ010000107.1, read as the reverse complement.
CCGTTACCGGTTACTCCATGTTTGACGACAAGGAACGATCGACTAATGCAGGCTTCAATGCTCACATGACCAAGCCGATCGATCCTCGAGCATTACTCGACCTGATCGAGCAACTGTGAGCTTCGACATCGACAGACAGTTGAGCGATTGATGACCAGCTCCCGATTACTCTCCAGGTTTAAATCCGAGTCATCCATCCGAATCCTCCAGTTTGTCGCGGGCGCCGTTGCTATCGGCGTCATCTTCTGGCAGCTTCAATTCTCAACTTCCGCAATCTGCTGCGGCGATTTCGACGGCTACTATCACATCAAATGGACGCGGACGCTCTGGGAAGGGATGAAGAGCTCCAGGTTTCCTCCTGAGTTTCCGTGGCTCCCACTCACTACGCTGAATCCGAAAGATTATGTGGACCATCATCTGCTGTTCCACATAATGCAAATCCCCTTCGCCGCGTTTTCTGACCCACGCCTCGGAGCCAAAATAGCCTCGGCGCTCTTCGGTGGTTTGGCCGTTCTTTCCTGCTACTGGCTGCTGTTTCACTACCGCATTCGGTACCCGCTCGTGTGGTTGATCGCGCTCCTGGCGTGTTCGGCTCCGTTTCTATTTCGCATGAACATGGCGAAGGCGCCGCCGCTCGCGATCGTTTACCTGGTCGTCGCGATTCACCTGTTTTTTAAGCGGAAATACTGGCCTTTGCTGCCGCTCTCGCTGATCTTCACCTGGACGTACGACTTGTTTGTGCTGCTGATGATGGCGACGGTATTTTGGTCAGTCACGGTTCTGGTAACGGAGAAGCAGTTTGAGTGGCGACCTCTGGTATACGTGATTGCCGGATGTTCTGCGGGCATGATCATCAACCCTTACTTCCCGCACAATTTCCAACTGCTCGTCGAACACATGCAGATCAAGCTCACTGCCGGTGATTTCGATACGAAAGTGGGCTCGGAGTGGTACCCGTACGATTCGTGGGAGTTTCTCGGGAATTCGGCGGTTGCTTGCATCGCGATGCTGGTTGGATACATCGCGTTTGAGCCTTCAGAACGCAGGCGAGGTCACTACCCGATTTTCTTTTTGCTCTTTTCGACGGCGCTCATGATCATGACGGCGCGCTGGAAACGGATTGCCGAATACTGGCCACCGTTTGCCATACTGTTCGCGGCATTTTCTCTTAAGCCATGGCTGGAAGGTTTTCGTCCGTATCTCACTCGTTTGCCTCCCGACGTGCTGGAAGAACTCAAACCCTTTCTCGACCGCGAGGTCCCTCCTCCAGAGACAGAGAATGACTGGCGCGACTTGCTGAGAACGATCGGAGTGGCGGCGGTGGCGCTCGCGTTGAGTATCTTTCTGTTCTTTAACCTTCGCTCAACTGTGCGGGAGATTGGACAGAGTGAATCACACGATTATTACCGGGCGGGGGCGGAATGGATGCGGGCTAATGTGCCTCCGGGACAGATTGTCTTCAATACTGATTGGGACGACTTTCCGCGGCTCTTCTATTTCGATCCATCGCATTACTACGTCTCGGGACTTGATCCGAATTATCTATTTGACAAGGATCCGGAATTGTCTCGACTCTACGACCGGATCACACTCGGCAGGGAAGAAGATCCGGGACCGTTGATTCGCGACCGGTTTAACGCCCGCTACGTGTTTTCCGACAATGCCCATCACGACTTTTTTGAGCAAGCGAGGCTGAGCGGCTGGTTTGATATTGTTTATGAGGATACCGAATGCACCATCATGTATATTCGGGACCAGAAGATTGCCGAGAGTTTGGGGGAAGATGGTGTTGAGTAGAATTGGTCTAGTTTTGTTGGCGACGATCTTTGCCGCTGGCTGCGGGGGCGGCTCGCCCAGCGTATCGAATACCGGACCAGCAGCGTCGCCTGCGACCGCTCCCTCACCTGCGCCATCACCGCTCACCGGTTTCGAAAGAGACCTGCAATTCATCCGCAACGGCGGGTTCAGTTACGTCTGGGTCTTCTCACGCAAGGACGGGAAGCCGCTCGACAAAGATGACGGCGTCTTTCTCAGGACCAACGCACCGCAGGTTGTCGATTGGGTGACCACCGACGAAGGCCGGAAGGTGATTGCCGGGACGAACTTCAATCTCGAGGAAGGGAATTTAGAGGCGTTGCGGAAGAGGTTTGTGACCGAAGACTACACGGGCCGTTAGACAGGATTGATCCTGTTCATCCTGAAAATCTTGTCAATCCTGTCCCAATACAATTTTCCCGAACTGCGCTCGACTCTCGATCAACTCATGCGCCTGGCGCGCCTCACTGAGCGGCAACACCCGATCGACAACGGCACGAATCT
>JAICGZ010000106.1 GCA_025922875.1 Pyrinomonadaceae bacterium | reverse complement strand
TCTTAAGGCGCCCGAGCTGTTTAGCTGGTTATTTTACGTGGCCGCAAGTCGCCTTAACTCACCACGCTTTTCATCGCTGCTTATACGCCCCGCGGGCGGCGGCTGTCAAGTTGGGGCCTCCGAGACAGTTGGGGCCTCCGAGACCCGGTGCTATGCGTAAAAAACTACACCCTATTTACCGAGAGTGATTCTCTTCTTAGGTTTGCCTCTTGCGACTGAGAATTCTACGTACTCTTCCCTCCCTTTAACCTCGCGCTAATAGGTTGTGGTGGCCGTAGAGTAAACCGTGCCGCCAGTTCCGTTAGGTCCGGGCCCATCCCAGTTTAGAATTTCAGTCTTGACGATTCGTCCGAGAACATCGGCGTAGATCTTGCGCTGTCGCTTCTTCGTGTCAGGTCCAACTTTCGTGCCTTAAGTCCGTGAACGTTACAACTTGGCCGCCTGCGCAACCACAGCCTGCGTAAGAGGCCGTCATGTGACTAGTTCACGTCAATTTCGTTCTACGACCACAGTATTCTCGTGAATCGTGAAAAGCGCATTTACGGTGTCTTTCCCTTGCACCACCAGGCCAAGCGCAAAACGGCCTCCTTCAAATAATGGCGGAGGCTGAACTCCTCCCGACGGATATACTTGGACAAAACCGACGGGCACCTGACCATAAGAAACTGCAATATCACCGTGCGTTTCGAGGTCATACCCGTCCACAGATCTAATCTCCCAATATGTCATACCGTGTGGCTCACTATCAGCAGGCGAACGCTTTTCCTGTGGACCGTGAACGCGAAGTGTTTGCAAGTGACCAGATCCAGCGACCAGAAATTGCGGAGGATTGCCACCTTTGATTTGCCATTTTGGACTCTGCTGACAACTCAAGGAGATGCTCGTAAGCAACACGATTGCTATAGACTTGCCGAAAGACACCGTTCCGTAAAGATGTTTGACCATATTCCAGCTAATCAAATCCGCGCCCTGGGCCGCTGCATATACTTGTCCGAATGTAGTGACCCACATTCTTAAGCGGATATTTTTGTCTGCGAAGTTGCTGACCCAACCAGTAAGCCGCTCTTCCGAGGTTTTGATCACCTTCATTGTCTCCCCTTTCGGCATATTTCTTAACTTCCCACAGCGCATTTATTCCCAAGCTGAGGTAAGCAGAAAAATGATGCGTTTGATCCGCGCTTGGCCCACCTATGGGAGGAGGTTCATTCCCGGAGTCCTTAAAGTCTTGTCGAAATCCCTCCCCCCCGACATACGGATATTCGGGCTTAATGTGTCTCCCGGTTCCATGCCGCCAACTGTAAGCCTGCACATAGCCTGTCAAGGGACCGCCATGGTATGTGTAACTGAACAGTTCATCGAACTTCTTGACCGCCAGTTTAGTTCTCACCTTTGGGAACAGATGCGTCATTTTGTTGGTCTGTGCGATAGCGTAATCCGCCCAGAGTTGAGCTACGTCGGCCATGATGTGACAAGGCGTTTGTGGCGGTTTATTGTCGTTAGGTGTCTTGAGATTGTTCGCTGATTGATTCGGTTTAAGACTCAACCTGCGGAATAGATCTTCCGCGTCAGAGACTACGGTCACCTGATCGTAATAGGTAATCCATCCTCTATAAGTCTCTCGTTGTTCTCCATCGTCGACCGTCCACAGCTTTTGGACGCTTCCGGCATAGACCCACGTCGTCTCATACTGACGAGTGTCACGGTTGAAATTGAGGAACCTCCAGCGATCCTTATCCCAGACGGCCGTAGGTTTCTCAAACTCTGCGGCTCCAATATGCAACAGGTTCATAGCGTCCTGACAGTTCATTGCGATGCCGTCTACCACGCAGCGACCGCTGGGCACGTTCTCGCCGGGAAAGAGACCTACCAACCCATCGGTCGGTTCCCAATTCTCAGGGTCGGCGTACGGACTAGATACCCCGATATCGACCCCGGACGGATCGGTCTGGAGGTCGACCATTGCAAAACCGCCGCGGTTTGAACCTCCGCGAGTTCCGGTGAATGGATTCTCATGTAGCCAGGTAATCCAAAGGTGATCCTGACGGGCTATCAATATGCCGTTACAGTAGACGTACGTATGTTTCTTTTGACCCTGAGCATCCAGTTCGGTGATCACTTTCCCGCCCAGGACAGTGGACCTGAGCTGAAAGAGATTGGGAATCGGAATGGTCCACTGAAACTCAGTTCTGTGGATCACCTGACCGTCCCCGTCATAAATCGGTGTAATCGTTTTGCCGCCGTTCGGACTATTGATTGACTTGCTGCGACCGGCAGCATCGTACTCATAAACCAAATCCGCGTCTTGCGTTAGCCTTCCGTCAGCGTCGTACGTGATCCCCGATCCTTGTTTTCGGTTATTGATGTACGTGGAGTTGGTTGTTGTAGGAAGCTGGTCCCAGTAGCGGCTGGTAATGCTTGTTGTATTGCCAAAGGCATCATGTTGAAAACTTTGGCGATAAGGATCAGCAGCAGTTCCGCTATTTGTTCCATTCAGAAAGTCGAGCGCTTCCAAACCACTGTAGGCTTCCTTTGCTCCGCCTACCTGATTGTAGGCGTAAGCGCGCGTAAAGCCCTGATTGAGATCTGAAGCACTGCGCAGATTACCATCGGGATAGTACTCGAAGTCCGACGTCATCAAGCGAGTGTCCCATCCTGGTGGGGTCGTCATACCACCAACCACAAATTTAGTCATTTGCAAACGCTGATTGAACTGGTGCTCGAGCGTCATCTGGTTGCCGTAAGTTAGCGACTTCAAGGCGCCCCAGGCGCGGTACTTCAAGTTTGAGGCGTACTGTGAGATCTCAACATATGGCACCCCGTCAAAACCGCCCGTGCCGTACGGCGTGCCATTCACAGTCGTGACGCGGCCAGCGCGATCGTAGACATAGTTGATCGCGGCGTTAGTAGGATCAGTGATGCTTTTCAGTTGGCCGGCGAGGTTGTATGAGTATGACAGTCTATAAGCGCCCGTTAGACCAGGAAATTGTCTTTCTTCCCAATCCATTCTGGATAGCGAGTCGTAGTGATAGTCCACGCGACGTTGACCGCTTTCATTCATCCAGGATCTGTTACCTGCGGCGTCATAGCCGTACGTGACCGGAGCGGGAACGGAGATGCCTCCTGATGCACTATATGTGATGCCAGTGGTCAGGTGACGACCGTTGTAAGCGTAAGTTGTCGCCGCGCCGCGCGCGTCTGTTACGGCTAAAACGGTATCGTCAGCATTGTAGGTCCAGTTCGTCGCGGTGGCTTGATTCTGTTCAGGAACATGTTGACTGGCAAGACGACCATAGCCGTCGTAGGTCATGGTCGTGTCCTGGTAGGTCTCGCTACTTTCTGTACCGGAGTAACGCCTGATAAGCGTTACTTGATCGCGAACGTTGTAGGTATAAACAGTAGTCGCATAGACACTGCCATTTTCCCAGTTGAGAAACTCGTTCTTGATGGTTCGGCCAAGAACATCCGAATAGATCTTCTGTTGCCGTCGTTTCGCAACACCGCCGTCGACGGTGCCTTCATCTGTGAGGGTCATTACCTGTCCACCCGCACAACCGCAATTCGCGTAGGACATCGTTTTCGAAGTCCAGTTCTGGTTGGTTGTCACACGTGGTCGGCCCTTCCAGTCATAGGTCTGCTCCGTGTAGAACCAACCGGTCGATTCATCGTCACCGGTAGCGATCCATTGGAATGGCGTGCCGCCGGCGCTGGTCTCGGTTGGATTTGAAGACTTGATGACACGGCCCATCACGTCGTAAATGAACTTCTGCCCACTGTACCCGCCGGCGCTGCTCGGATGGTCAGCGGCCGAAGCAATCATGCGGCCAACGCCGTCGACGATTTGGAAGGAAAGTGATTCGCCGAGTCCGGCTTCAATTGTCGTGTACCGTTTAACTTTTAACTCCGCCGGTACATAAACAAATCGCGTGTAAGCATTGTTCGCCAGGTTCGTAAACTGTTGTAACCGGCCGATGCTATCGAAGGTAAACGTTTGCTCAGGTCCGCTATTGCTGGTCCCATTTGGTTGTGGGCTTCGTGTGTACGTTATTCCGCCGAAGTCAAAGTTGTATTTGGTTATTGATGAGTATCCATCCGCGTCTGTAAGCGTCGTTGGGTAAGCCAGCGTATTGCGCAAGTTACCGTCAGAGAACGAGTCGGCGTAATCGATCTGCACTTCATGATCTGAAGCGTCCTTGGAGGACACCACGGCGCCCGCCGTGTTGTATTTCATTGTTGTCGACGTTGACTGGGTATGATCAGTCAGGTGGGGGCGCTTTACACGTGTGACGTTGCCTCGCGCGAGGAAACTCGAATTGTAGTTAGTATCGTGCTGTGTTGGTGCGTCATTGGTGGGAATCGAACCAGCTTCATCGTAATAGAACTCTACTCTCGACATCAGCGTCCCGCTCACCGTTCCCTCATAAAGCAGGCTTTCGCTTGGTAAGCCAATGATTCTACGGTCGGTGTAGCTCGCGTTTGTGTTGTAGTTAGTTCGCGTGGTGCGCAGTACCGTCGCTGCGTCGGCGGCATATTCTTTGAAGTCACGCGGCAGCCAGCAGCTTAAGTCATGCGCAAACGTGAACCGCTCGTAAACCGTTTCTGTGCGTGCGCGATTGCCTGACGGGTCGTAAATATTCGTTTCAACGACTCGCGGATTGGCGGGATAGTCAACCGTAGTGTTGTCCTGCGTCCATGTGGTTTTCACTTTTCGTTGCCATGTACCGCCGCTGGACGTCTCGACCAACGCCGGCAGCCCGCGACTCCAGCGCGGCGTACCACCGCCCGCGTCCACGAAGTAGATTTTGTTTACAGTGCCATCAGGCAGAGTTACCTCGGTGCGTTTACCGCTGGTGGATTGCGAGTCATCGGGCATGGTCCAGGTGTCGCTTATCGGGCCAGAGAAGGTGGTAACTGCCTCCTCGTTGCTCGCGACTGTACCGTCGACGTCACCGTTCCAATACTTGATCCAATCGCGGCGCTCCGTAAAACGCGGGCAGTCGGTTTGCGCACTGCTTGTTTGCAATGGAGATCCGGGCAGGTTGTAGGCACGATAATTTAGGATGTGGTTTACATTGTCCCCAGCAATGTAAGCTACTTTCCAGACTTGTCCCCAGCTGGTGTAACTGAAGTCAAAATGAGAGTCGTCCGCCATTGTTACTTTCGAAAGCGTCTTGATGGTGTCGTTATTGGCGGGGCCGACGACCGTCAGGTTCGTAAAGTTTGTTTGTATGGTCGTATCCCTGTATTCGAATTCGGCCCATGTGTGCTCCGCCTCACTCTGTTGCCCCTGGTTCCAAGTTTGAGTGATTGAACTCAGCCGACCGGCTTCGTAGTTAAACTTGATCTGCCGTTCCAATGTGTCGATCACCTTATCAAGGCGACCGGAGACGTATTGAATGGTGATGTAATTGCCATTGCGATCCTTAATTTGGGTACAGTTGAATTGATTCTCCATTAACGAGTAACTCAACTGCATTCCGTCGGTGCTGCGCAGCGTCATGTCGTTTGCATCCAGCAACAGATGCGAGGAGTCTGCAGCTTCGAAGAACAACGAGGTGCCAACCTGACGCAACTCAGTGCGACTACCGTCAGTACCGATTAACAAGAATCCATATTTGCCAGTTTCAATGTTGTAATGAAGAGGTTGAATAACCGGAAAGCCGAGGCGAAATCCTGGACCAGGAAAGCCGTTGTCTTCGTTGAATGAAATGTTATTGCCGCTCTTGGTCCAAACGAGAGAGTTGTAAGAGACCGCCAGGTTGAGATCGAGGCCGGCACGGCCGGGTAGGCTTACCAGCGGCACGATCCAGCTGAAATTCTGCGATAAAGGATTTTCGCCACCACCACCCGTTGCATTTAAAGGATCGAGCCGCGCGATTGGTTGGCAGGTACTGGTATCCCCTCCCCACGCTTCAACTTCCGTGATCCGACTATAGCCATCAACGGCTGCACTCGTCAGCACACGAATCTTGCTGGTGCTAATCGGTGAGAACGTGAACTTGCGCCAGACCTGATTGTTTCCGGTTACACTTCCGCCAGGCACGGTGACCCAATTGCTACTGTTCCAGTACTGCACCGAATAACCAGTTAGACCATACAGCGTAAACGTCATCGATTCTGTCGGCTCAGAGGGTGTTGCGGGGCTGTCCTGAAGCGTGAAGACATCGATTTCATCAATCGTCTTGCTGTTGCCGAAGTCGATCTGCAGCCAGTCTGAAAACGTTCCATATGACGCATCGTTCCAGCCGCCGCCGTTGTTCCAGTTCAGACCGCGCCGGTCGCCATTGATGGTGCTGGACGCAGGATAGCTCGCACTGTATTGAGACGACGCACTGGCACTACCCGCAAGCGCAAAATTCGTTCGTGCCGCTGGAACTTCATTGGTCCAGGCTTCCACTTCCGTGATTCGACTGTAGCCATCAGGTGAACCACTCGTTAACACCCGAATCTTGCTGGTTGTAATGGCTGCGAAGGTGAATTTGCGCCAGACCTTGTTATTGCCCGTCACACTACCGCCAGGCACAGTAACCCAACTGCTGCCGTTCCAGTACTGCACGGAATAGGCAGTCAAGCCATACCACGAAAACGTCATGGGTTCTGTCGGCTCCGCGGGCGTGGCCGGGTTGTCCTGCAGCGTGAAGACATCGATCTCGTAAATCGTCTTGTTGCCATTGAAATCGATTTGGAGCCAGTCGGAAAACGTATTAGCCGGCGCGGCATCGTTCCAACCGCCGCCGTTGTTCCAATTCAGACCGCGGCGGTCGCCGTTGATGGTGCTACTTGCCGGATAGTTTCCGCTGTATTGAGAGGAAGCTGTGACTGTCGCACCATTTGCGGCAAGCGCAACGTTCGCTGTTTCCGCACAAGTGAATGCTGCGGCGGAACCAACAAACAAGAACGGCAGGAGAAGACCAAAGCACGAGGCGAGGTAGTTTCGTGTATGAGTCACGAGAAAATCCTTTCAATTCTTGAGAAGCGCTAGACCGTTAATCGCGAGTGGGCATCGCGAGGAGACTCAGTCAGGGAGACGTGTGAGTTATGAGCGCGGCATTTTAGTGACGACCTCAACACCGTGTCAACGGAATCTGTAGGCCCTCTCCAAGATTGTGAACGCCGCCGAGTGTTCGCTTTTCTGTGTCACGCTGACGCCGCGTTCAATCTGACCGGCCCAATCGAATCGAATAAGTACATGTATTTCCAATCACTTACGAGAATAAAAATTTAAGAAAAGGGCAACGGATAGCTTTCCTGGCCCATCAGAGTGGGCGGTCGACGATAACGACCTCCTGAACAAGTTTGAAAATAACGCAGCCCCCTTTGGAGACGTCTGCGCGTCAGAAAGCCCAGGTGCCTTTATGGTCCCAGTTAGCATGGAGAAAAGATTGGATGAAGTTGCTCCGGAAATTACCCCTAGTTCGCGCCGTGAAGTCGGCATTCGTAGTCCTTTCGTTATTCATGTTCACCAACCTCACCGGTGTTCTATTCAGTCGCGTACTCGCGCCTGAAGCTATCGCACAACCAGCAAACATCCTGCGAGCGATTCCCACGGACATTCCGACGTCCGGCAGTGGTGACATCGATCGACTGATCTTCGACGCCGGCGAGCGCGAAGGTGTCGACCCGCGCTTTATTCACGCGGTGATCTGGCAGGAGTCGAGATACATCGCGGACGCGCGCTCGCATGCCGGTGCGGTTGGACTGATGCAGTTGATGCCGGCAACCGCGGAGCGCTTTGGCTGTGAAGATCGCAACGATCCGGCTGCCAACGTCGCTGCGGGCACCAAGTACTTGAAATGGCTCTTAAAGCGGTTCTCCGGAAACGTGGAACTCGCGCTCGCAGGCTATAACGCCGGCGAAGGTTCGGTAGACAAATACGACGGGATTCCGCCGTACAACGAAACTCAGAACTACGTGAAGATCATTTCAAAGCGATATGGAAAGACTTACCACCCTGTGCTTCCTCCAGATCAAGCAGCGCAGGAATTTAACCTCCACGTCGAATCTAATGTCGCGATGAGCGAATAATTCCCTCGATTGTTATCCATCCGTCCGTGTTATCTGAATGACAGATAACACGGATCCCTCCTTGACACTCCTGCCCGCCTTTTGGCTGAATGCATCCGGCTTTCCGAACTTAAAACCTGCTGCAACAGAGGAATCCGTCTATGAGCACATCGACAGAGGCGGTACGTTCTACAGCCGCTGAGGATCGCAGCTTCTTTGGCCACCCACGCGGGTTATCGACGCTGTTCTTCACCGAAATGTGGGAACGTTTCTCGTACTACGGGATACGCCCGCTGCTGGTCCTGTTTATGGCCGCAGCACTGAATGAAGGCGGGTTCGGCATTGAACGAACCCAGGCGAGTGCGATCGTTGGCATCTACGCAGCGAGTGTTTACCTGGCATCGTTGCCGGGCGGTTGGGTAGCAGACAGGCTGTTGGGACTTCGCCGGGCGATCATGCTGGGCGCAGTTTTGATCTCGTTGGGCCACATCTCAATCGGACTCTCCTCTTTTGCCCACTCGAAAGTGCCGTTCTTCCTCGGACTGATATTCATCGTCCTCGGTACCGGCCTGCTCAAGCCAAACATCTCGGCCATCGTCGGCGATTTGTATCCCGAAGGCGGAGCGCGACGTGACGCGGGCTTTTCGATTTTCTACATGGGCATCAACACCGGCGCGACGGTAGGTCAGATTGCCACCGGCATTCTTGGTGAAAAACTCGGCTGGCATTGGGGGTTCGGGCTTGCGGGTGTGGGTATGTTGCTTGGTTTGGGGTGGTTTGCTCTGAACGCGCGAAGGACTCTCGGAGATCTTGGTACGACCATCTCCCGCGATCCGGATCCGGTGAAGCAGGCGCGAGATGAAACGAGAATGAAGCTCGGGTTGGCGATTGGACTTGGCTTGCTTGCACTTGTGGTCATACTGGCTGCGACCGGCGTCATCACTATCAATCCGCAAGTGGTGGGTCAATATATGACCTACGTACTTGTTGGAACGGCAGCCTTGTATTTTACCTACGTGCTGGGATTCGGTGGTCTAACGACGGAAGAGAAAAAACGGATCGTCGTAATCGCGATTCTATTTGTATTCGCTGCCATATTTTGGTCCGCGTTCGAACAGGCTCCGACCTCACTCAATCTCTTTGCCAAAGACTTCACGGATCGCGTCGTTTTTGGTTGGGAGATTCCGGCAACGTGGTTCCAATCGGCCAATTCGTTTTTCATTATTCTGCTTGCGCCGGTGTTCGCGTCGATCTGGATGGCCCTCGGAAAACGCGCCAAGAATCCGCCGAGTCCGGCGAAGTTTGCTTTGGGGTTATTTTTCGCGGCGATTGGCTTCGCGATCATGATTCTGGCTGCAAATTTGGTAGTCGGCGGTGGCGGGGGTTTGAAGGTGTCGCCGATGTGGTTGGTCGTCAGTTACTTGTTTCAGACCATTGGCGAGTTGTGCTTGAGTCCGGTTGGTCTTTCGTCGATGACGAAGCTATCGCCGCGGAAGTACGTCGGCCAGATGATGGGGATCTGGTTTCTCGCGAGCTCGGTGGGAAATCTGATCGCAGGTTTGGTTGGCGGTCACGTCGATCCGGAAAAACTCGATCAGATGCCAAAACTGTTCATTGCAACCACGCTCGCGCTTGTGGCTGCGGCAGTGGTCCTCGCCGCGATGGTGCCATTCATCAAAAAGTTGATTCCAAACGAAGACAAACTCGTAGGAGAATAAACGTTGCTCAATCGTCTCTTCGTGGCGCTGGCGCTCGTGCTGGCGTTCAGCGCTTCTGCTCAGGCCCAACAAAAACTTCTCACCATCGACGACATTTTCGATCCGGCGAAGCGAGTCAACTTCAACGGCAGCACGCCAACCATCCGCTGGCTCAAAGACGGCAATCACTACCTGCTCATTAACGAATCATCGCGACGTGACGTACCGCGCATGCAGAAAGTAAACGCCGCGACCGGCGAAGCGACTGCCTTTTTCGACGCCGCAAAAATGCAGGCGGCGTTTGCGGCTTTGCCGGGTGTCAGTGCAGGCGACGCGCGTCAGCTCGCGGGGCGAGGGAATTACAACCTCAATCCTGCTGAGACGGCGGTGCTGATCAACTGGGCCAACGATCTTTTCTATTACGAGTTTGGCAGCGATCGTGCGATTCGACTGACGAACACGCCCGAGCCGGAAGTTGGCGAAGGGTTCAGTCCCGATGGTCGCATGGTCAGCTTTGTTCGCGAGAACAATCTATACGTCGAAGATCTCAGCATGCAGCGTCGCGAACGCGCCCTGACGCGCGACGGCAGCGCGAAGATTCTCAACGGGCGTTTGGATTGGGTTTACCAGGAAGAGTTGTATGGACGCGGAAACTTCAGCGCCTACTGGTGGAGTCCTGATTCAACGACGATCGCGTTTTTGCGGTTTGATGAAACGCCGGTGCCGGAGTTCACCGTCGTCGATCACATTCCGTTGTACCAGAACGTCGAGGTCACAGCGTATCCGAAGGCCGGTGCGCCGAATCCGATCGTCAAACTCGGCGTGGTGAATGCGAGCGGCGGCGAGATTCGCTGGGTTGACACGTTCAAGTATCAGCCTGCTGATTTTCTGATCTCGCGCGTGACGTGGACGCCTGACAGTAAGAACGTGGTGTTCCAGGCACAGAACCGCGAGCAGACGTTTCTCGACGTCAACTTCGCTGATGCGCGCGACGGAAAGTCGACGAACATCATTCGCGAAACTTCCAAAGCATGGGTCGGGATCAATGAGCAACCGATCTGGTTGAAAGATGGATCGTTTTTGTGGGCGAGCGAGCGGAACGGTTGGGAGCACCTCTATCACTATTCCGCTGACGGAAAATTGTTGAAACAAATTACCGACGGGAAGTGGGAAGTGCGTTCGATCGAAGGGGTGGATGAAGGGAACGGCTTCATCTATTTCACGGCGACGAAAGATAGTCACATCGCGGCGAACGGTTATCGCGTCAAGCTCGATGGTTCGGGACTGACGCGTCTGACGACGAGCGAAGGATCGCATCGGATGGACGTGAGTCCCGCGCACAACTACTTCATCGACGTCTGGAGCGACGTCAACACGCCGTCGCAGGTCCGTCTCTACGATACCGCTGGAAAACTCGTGCGTGTCATTGCGGAAAACAAAGTCGAGGCGTTGAAGCAGTACAAGCTCGGCGCGACGCAATTGCTTCAGGTTAAGACGCGTGACGGGTTTGCGATGGAAGCGATGATGATCAAGCCGCCTGACTTTGATCCGTCGAAGAAGTACCCGGTGATGAGTTTCACGTACGCTGGACCACACGCGCCGCAGGTGCGAAACGCGTGGGGTTCGGCGACCTACATGTGGCATCAGATGCTGGCGCAAAAGGGGTACATCATCTGGATCTGCGACAATCGCACTGCCAGCGGGAAGGGACTCGAATCAACCTGGCCCGTTTATAAAAACTTCGGCGAGCTCGAGTTGCGTGATATCGAGGATGGTCTAACGTGGCTGAAGTCGCAGCCTTACGTCGACGGTTCGCGTATCGGCATCTGGGGTTGGAGCTTTGGCGGTTACATGACGAGCTACGCGTTGACGCATAGCCAGTCGTTCAAGATCGGAATTGCCGGCGGCAGTGTCACTGACTGGCGCGATTACGACAGCATCTACACCGAACGTTACATGGGGACGCCGCAGAACAATCCCGAAGGCTACAAGAAAAGCTCCCCGGTCCACTTCGCGAAGAACCTGCACGGCAAGCTGCTCCTGATCCACGGCGCCATCGACGATAACGTGCACATGCAGAACACGATGCAGTTCGTCTACGAGCTGCAGAAGGCCGGGAAGCAGTTTGAACTAATGCTCTACCCGAAACAGCGTCACGGCGTCAACGACCCCTTATTACTCAAACACATGCGCCAAATGATGACCGACTTCATCATGAAGAACCTGTAAATCTTGGTCAGTAGTCAGTGGTCAGTGGTCCGTTGTCAGTGGTCCCTTGTCAGTGGCGCGCCTTTAGAACCTGGTGACCACTGTTACTGACAACGGACCACTGACTACTGACAAATTAGGGTGGCACGGGCATTGCCAAGAGGGAAGTGGGCCAGCGTGCAGCGAGTTTGCCAGCGTCCTCGAACTGCTTCTCTCTTGCCTCCAAGGAGCGTCCTTAATGTCCACACCTCTCGCCACCACATTCCAAGAGCCCGAGCCACATTTACCGTTACTCTGCAACGAGGCCCCCGCCGATCCTAAGACCGAAATCCAGCGCGCCGTCCAGGCGAACCTCCAACGAGAGATAGGCCAAGCCCTAAAGCTAATTGAATACCCCCCGCTAAGAGACGTCTCGCAAACGATCTTCACCGAATTGATCCGCTTTTTCGACTGGCTCGACCGCATCGAAAACAACCTCCACAAGCTCGACACCCTACTCGAGAATCTCTCGCTTCTCGAAGTGCTCGAGTTCGAAGCCCGCGCCCTCACCGACTACATTGAGACCAAGGCAATCGCGGTCGCAACCGCCTCCGGAAACGACCGCCTCAACGACGTGCTCGACGGCATTTCCTACGGAATTACGCACGATTTACGGCGGATTTTCGAGCGCGAGCTGGTACGTGGAGTCACCGAACAATCCACCCCAATCGTCTACGGCAAGATCCTCCATGCTCACGGCCTGTTAACGAACTGCTTCCAGCAGTCGACCATCACACTGTTACAGGTCTTCAAGCCGGCCATGGACGCATCAGCGCTCTTTAACGACATCGAGCTGCGTTTACAACAGTCGCTCGTGCTCTGCAAAGACCTCTCATCGCTGATGCGTTTTGTCCGTCTTTCTCAAGCGAACTCCGACCCCGACGTGCTTCGCACCGTTACCGGCCGAATACTCGAATTCAGAGACGGCAGCATGCAGTATTTGATGTATAAAGACTGGCGCGGATACGAGAGTCTGGCCCTGGAAGTGATCACCGCAATCGAGAACAATCTCGACGCCAAATCCTTGCTGCACAAGTTCCTATGCTTCCTGGAAGTGCTTTACGGCCACGTAAAGATGCGCGCGGTATTGGCCGAAAATTTCCCCTATTCGGGAGACGACGCCGACCCGTCGGCCCATTTCTGAAGATTTCTTTCACCCCACGCCCGCGGCGAGGTGCCGCAAACTGTTATTCGTCCGGTAACACAATTTGTTACTCCGGCTTTATTTCTCACTCTTTGCCGCAAGCAACGGCGCGAACTTCATCGGTGGTCCAGCGATCTTCGTCACCGTCACCGGTTGACCGCGCAGAAACTCGATCATCCCGTCCTTGATCTTCGGCGACGAAAGAAACAGCGGATCGCTGTGAACGGCGCCGTCGATGATCATGTGCGTGCTGTCAGCAAAACCTTTTCGATATTCCTCTGCGTTGCTCACGGGCGTGCGCGCGTCGAGTGTTCCGCTGATGAACAGCGCCGGCACGTTTGACTTCAGCGGTGAACGAAACTCATCGCCGAGATCCGGCGCTTTCCACTCTTCACACACGTCCGGAAAAGGAAAGTTAAACAGATCTTCCAGCAGCGTTCCTTTCGCCTCGCGCGCGATCTGTTCGCGGCGTGCCGCTGTTTGACCAGACGCGCAATCCATCATGTACGTCATCGCCGATCCGATCCCCTGGCGTGAAGTGTTCAACCAAACCTGCGCCGGGTTCGTGAAGTCGCCTTTCGAAGCGCGGTAGAACAACGCCGGAAAGTTGGCGGTCACCGTCGTGCCGATGTTGTTGCCGACGATGTATTGCATGACGAACTTGTTGACGACGACGCGTACCTTTTGTTTCGTGCGCTGATCGGTGATTTCTACCGTCTGCGGTTCCGCGTCGAGTCGATCGAAAACAGACTTCATCAAACCGAGAAAATCAGGAATGTCTTTTCCGATCTGTGGGTCGGCCTTAATCACCTGCGCGAGATCTTCGAGATGCTGCTGAATGTTCGACGGCAGTTTGTAGGTGTGGTCCGGGCCTTCGATACCGGCGAGAATCGCGCGACTGATGCTTTGCGGGTGACGTCGAAGAGTGGCGAAGGCGAGATGGGTGCCGTAGCTGATGCCCCAGAGACTGATCTTCGGAACTCCGAGCGCCTTTCTGAGGTCGTCGAGATCGTCAGCGCTTTCGTTGCTGTTGTAACCGGTTAGATCGACGCGCTGAACATCGCGCCAGTAAGACATGCAGGCTCGTGCGTTCTTGCGAAGTTGCTGGACGGCAAGCTCGCGGGTGGGAGCCACGTCGAGCGGGACGCTGAGCTGTTCATAACAGCCGAGATTGGGTTTCGAGCGGCCGGTCCCACGCTGATCAAAAGCGATCACGTCGGCGATCTCTCGAAAGGCCATGAACAGAGGAAAGCGTGAACCGCCTGCGGCGTCGATTCCGGATCCGCCTGGTCCACCGGCGAGATAGACGATCGGCGGGCCGGGATTCGCGGCAGTGCTCTTGAAGCGAACGAAAGCCAGTTCGATCAAGTTGCTCTGGCTATCGCTGCGATTTTCCGGTACGAGGAGCGTGCCGAATTCAGCGGGCGTCTTTTCGCCTTTACTGTTTTCAAACGTGTACGGCTTGAGTTTCAGCGTGCCGGCTTTGGGTTGCGCTGAAGCAACGCCGCACAAAAGAAGACCGATTATCAATGCACACTTCAAGATAGACATACGCGATGCCTCCTATAAATCCGTGTTGTCCGCGAGTTCTTAGTTGTCTTCGATCTCGGCTATCGCCCAACTCACTTTTGTGCGTACGGCGGTTTCCGGATCGTTCAGCGCTTGTTGCAGCGAGGGGAGAGCTTCGGCGCTGGCGATCTCGCCGAGTGCTTCGGCGGCCGCGCGTCGTACTTCTGCGTGGGAGTCGCCCAGCAGTAAATGACAAAGCGCAGCGACTGCGCGTCGCTCTTTCATTTCATTGAGTGCCCAGGCAGCGAGGCGACGCACGCGCCAGTCGGCGTCAGACAAGGTTGCGATCAGCGTCTCGGTTGCGCGTCCGTCTCTGACTTCGCCGATCGCGCGGGCCGCGGCCATGCGCACCCACGGATCTGTGTCGCGGAGTAAAGTGACTAGCTGGGGAATCGCAGGCGCGCGTTCGCCCGGCGGCATGTTGGTCAACTCGCCGATGGCCCAGGCAGCGTTTCGACGCGTGACGGCATTCGCGTTGCTGAGTTGATTCATCAGTGGTCCGAATGCGTCGCGACCCATCGACGCGAGTGCGAGTGCGGCTTGTTCGCCTGGTGACGGATGTTTGAACGTGTCGAGCGCCGGCGTCCAGCGTCCGCTGGTCCAGCAGGGAATGGGTTCGACCTTTCGATCATCTGCCAGCAGCGCAACGAGGGACGCGATTGCCTCAGTGTCGCGGTTCTTTCCCGCGTCACATGCGGATTGCGCAACTTCCTGAGCGGTGGTCGAGTCCATTCGAGGGTTCGGGGCAGATCGTGGGTTTTGTCTGTTGCGATCGGGGATTGGCTCTTGTGGCACGACAGCAACAGGTGTTTCGGGCATTGCCGCTGCTGCTATCGGTGTGGTGATTGGTACTCGCAATGAAAATCCAAACGCAGATCCAAAAACGGAAGAGAGGCAGAGTGCGCCGAGCACCGCGGCGGTGATGATTCGTCCGGACCAATTGCTCAACGGCAATCTCTTACGCGTCAGTTGTCTGATTCGTTCTTCGATCATCTGCCCGTCAAACACGCTCAACATCATGCTCCTCCCGGCTTGGTGCATTGAAAGGTCAGCCGCGCGCAGCAGCGACCGCGCGTAGGTTGTCGGTTGCAGGACCTGTTGCGTTACCAGTTCGTCGCAAGCGAGTTCTCGTTCCTGCTCGATCCGGTGTTTAAAGAACCATGTGAACGGGTGGAAAGTGATTGGCAGCGAAACGAGTTCACAGATTACCTTCGTCAGGAAATCCCGGCGCCGCACGTGGGCCATCTCGTGGCCGATCACTGAAAGCAACGTTTCCTGGTCCACGTCGCCGCAGAAAGAATCCGGCAGAACGATCAATGGGCGGCGAATTCCTAACGCGTAAGGAACGCGCGCAATGGACGATCTTCCAACCTGGACCTTTTCGACTCCAAACGCCTCCATGCAGCGCCTGGTCACAATCTCGATTTGAGGGGTGAGTCCGTCGAAACTCACCGAGCGCCGCAGTCTTTCCTTCGTTCTCCAGAGCCGCACAAACCTGACCGCCGCCAGTGCGAGAAACACGAGATAGGCTGCGGTGACGAACTGCATCTTTCCCGGTGTTGCGTCGACGACGACCTGCGAGCTTTGTCGTCGACGCGTGTGGTCAGGTGTAACTTGATCGTCCCCGTCAACGGAGATTGTTGTTGGTGTGAACGTGTAAGCCGGTACCACTTCAACCGCCGTAATTGCGGGAACGATCAAACAGAAGAACAGCGCCGTGACCCAAACTGTGTGGCGATAACGCGCGGAAGAATTCCGCAGCAGAAAGGTTCCGAGGGCTGCGAGTGCGCAAACAACGGGGATTTGCCACAGCGAATTGACAAGAAAGTTCAGAAGGAATTCGCTACCGACCATCATTTGCTTCTCCCTTAGCTTCCTCTGCATCGAGGACTTCGTGCAGCGCTTTCAACCGTTCGGGCGTCAGATGCTTTTCCTGAAGCAGACTGACAACCAGTCCTTCGGCTGATCCGCCGAAGACGCGATCGACAAATTCACGTAGCGCTTGCCCCGTAAACTTATTCCGGCTTACAGCCGCACGGTAGATGTACGCCTTGTCTTTCAGCACTCTCTTGACGCGTTTCTTCCGATGCAGCACCGTCAGCATCGTCTGCACAGTGGTGTAGGCGAGCTCTCGCTTGAGTTCCTTTTGCACGGTCTGGACGTTGGCGGGTCCTTTCTCCCAGAGGACCTGCATGATCTCCAACTCCAAGGGCGTCATCTGGTCGCTTTTCTGACGTGGCATAGTGGATACGGCTACCTACTAAAACTTTAGTTGGATATACCGCAGTCCGGCACGCGCTGTCAACTAAAACTTTAGTTTGTGAGTTATCTTTTTTGACAGTGAGGA
This sequence comes from Pyrinomonadaceae bacterium, assembly GCA_025922875.1. Taxonomy (GTDB): domain Bacteria; phylum Acidobacteriota; class Blastocatellia; order Pyrinomonadales; family Pyrinomonadaceae; genus PSRF01. The sequence continues at coordinate 2,304 of JAICGZ010000106.1, read as the reverse complement.
CAGTAGTAGGTCGATCGTCCACCGTGAACGACGCGTCTGATCTTCGTTCCACACCTGACGCACGGCTCGCCTTCGCGCTCGTACACTCGCCAGAAACGTTCCGGAGCCTCGAAATAACTTCCGTTTCCATCCGCGAGATCGATGCGCAACGTCGAACCGGCATCGATCGCCTCATGCAGCACTTCGCGAATCGCCTCGTACAACTTACGCGCCCGCGGCTTCGACAAGCGATAGGCAGGCTTCAGCGGATTCACGCCCGCAAGAAACAGCGCCTCAACCGCATAGATGTTTCCCAGACCAAGAATCCGCGTCTGGTCCAACAACAGTTGTTTCAAACTGCGTCTCGAACGGGAAAGCGTCTCCAGGAAATACTCTTCCGTGAAATCGTCGGAAAGCGGCTCCGGCGCGAGTGTCAGCAACTCTTTCGGCAGACGCTGCGAGTCGACGATCAGCCGCATGCGTCCAAACTGTCGCATGTCGCAGAACACCAGACGTCGTTCGTCGTCGAGATGAAAAACAACATGCGCGTACGGCGGCAGTTTGTCGTCCACGCTCAACGCCAGAAACTTACCCGTCATGCGCAGGTGTGTGGTCAACACGCGTCCTGATTCGAGCTCGAACAGGATGTATTTGCCTCGACGCCCAACGGCGGTGATCAGCGAGTTCCGAAGCTGTCGATCGAATGCGGGGCGGGAAATATCGGGCGCGATCCGTTTGAGCTTTAACTCGGCGGCAAGAATACGTCGACCGACGACGACCGGTCGCAACGCGCGAACGACGTGTTCTACCTCAGGCAGTTCCGGCATGGGAAAGTTACTTGTCGCTGTCGATGATCTGCTCGATCTCGTTCTTAATCTTATCGACCAAACCATCTTTATGCGCTTCGATGTTCAAACGCAGCAACGGCTCGGTATTCGAAGCTCGAATGTTGAAACGCCATTCTGGCGTCTCGAGTGAGTAACCATCGGTGTAGTCTTCGTGACCCTCGCCATGAAACTTCGCCTTCACGCCGGCGATCACGTTCTGGATGTCTTTGACTTTATAGTTCAACTCGCCCGACATGTAGTGCCCGCTCATGTACGGCGCCATCATTTCCGAGAAAGTCGTTCCGAGCTTCGAGAGATTTTCGAGCACGAGAAGGAAAGGAATCATGCCGTTGTCGGCGTAAAAATTGTCGCGGAAGTAGTAGTGCGCGCTCATCTCGCCGGCAAACAGGGCGTTCTCTTTGCGCATCCGGTCTTTGATAAACGCATGGCCGCCTTTGGAAATGATCGGGCGGCCTCCTTTGCCGTTCACGACCTTGAGCGTGGGCCAGATGACGCGCGGATCGAAGATGATCGCGTTGCCGTGGCCATACTTCTCGAGCAGGATGTCCGCCAAAAGAGCGGTTACGTAAGCGCCGGAGATGAACCGTCCGCCTTCGTCGACAAACATCACACGGTCGGCGTCGGCGTCCCAGATAACGCCGAAATCTGCGTGCTCTTCCGGCACCAGCTTCTCGGTTTCGGCCCGGTTACCGGGTAACATCGGATCGGGTGGCCCTTTCGGAAACGTGCCGTCCGGTTCGAAGTTCAACGGGAGCATGTCCTGTCCGAGTTCCTGGACCACTTTCGCGACGACACGCGACACGTAACCGAAGTTGGCGTTGCCGACAAAGCGGAAACGCTTGATTGCGCTCTTGTCGATCGACTTGAAAACGTGACGAAGATAGTCGTCGAGAATGTCGCGCTCGGTGAGATTACCTTTTTTGTCCGACTGCACAGACGCATCTTTGCCTTCTTTAATGACATCGCGAATGTCGAACAGACCGGTGTCGGACGAGATCGCGGTGACTTTCTCGCGCACGAGTTTCATGCCGTTGTACTGCTTGGGATTGTGTGAAGCAGAGACGACGATGCCGCCGGAGTAATCATAAGCGCCGACAGCGAAGTAGAGCATGTCGGTCGTGATTTCGCCGATGTCTACGACGTCAACGCCCGCATCGAGAAAACCTTGGGTCAGCGCCGCTTTAAGCGGCGGCGAAGAGGACCGAGCGTCCATGCCGACGACGACGGTCTTCGGCTTGAACAGGTAAACGTAAGCCTTCGCAATCCTGTAATAACCCTCTTCGTCGATCTGTTCGGGATAAACTCCGCGAATGTCGTAAGCTTTAAAAACGCTCCAGTCCACAACAAATCCTCCCTCGCACGTCGGGCGCGCGTAACCTCGCAACCGCTTAAGTCAATGTGTAATCAGTCAAACTCGTCTTATCGCCCAGCACGCTGCCCGGACGCACGATCGCCGAACGTCCGATGTGACAACCAC
>JAICGZ010000105.1 GCA_025922875.1 Pyrinomonadaceae bacterium | reverse complement strand
GTGTAGAAGAAAGCCCGCAGTAACCGCCCGTCCCCCAACAAGACTCGCAACAGTTTGTTGTAGTCAATGTCGATGTTGTGGAACCGCGCTGCATGGAAAAGATTGTTACCATCGATAAATACCGCGACCCTTCCCCGATGTCCGAGTTGCCATGAAATATTATTTGTAGGATCAAAGTTATGCATAAATTAACTCGATTACCCCCTTGGTATTTGAAACTAGAATGCTGTTTTGCTATCCGATGGTCAAGTAGGGAAAGTCTATGTGTTGCGATCACGATGCAGCGATTATTTCGTCGGAAATCGCGTCCAAATAGACCTTCTTTAAGGGGCCATTGGTGATATCTATCTCCCAGGCGAGCCGAATTTGCAGCCCGCTGGGTGGGTCTTTAGAAGGTTGCGCGTACACAACTAACTGCCGCGCCTCGACTACTGCGTTCGGAGATAGCGAAAAACTCTGCTGCCGGCCATTTACATCCGTCACCGTCAATGACTGTGTCTTGATGTGATTCACGGCTTCTTCGCTGGTTATCTCCGGGGTTAGACCTGCGAGCGTTGCCTGGAGACGGTCGGCATTGGGTATACAGTTGCTGGAAAACTCCACCAGCCGCCGGTCATTACGGAACCGAATAAGGAGGGTTCCAAAATCTCCGCGCAGCGGATAGCGAAACGGCCGTTGCTCATAACGAGCGACCTTGATTCCCGACGGCTCGTCGGTCCGTTCCACCAGCGATAGTTCATCTGGTTCTGCTCCGATCAAGCGTTGCCACTCCACTATAAACCTGCGCAACGACTCTCGTGTTTCTTCTTCAGTTGGAGTTGCTTGAGAGGTCACCTTTGGCAGATAGATCGGTGCGGGAAGGTTTGCCGGCAAACTCTGAATCGTGCCGGTGTACGGATGCAAGTTGGCTTCGGTCTTTCCGGGAAGACCATAACGCTGTGACAACTGGTACCAGGCTAAAGACGCTTCTTCGAGCCTCGGCCCCATTTCCGACAGTTCGACGGGATACAAAGGTTCGTTAGATCTCGGTCCATTGGGGTCAGTCGGTTGAAACGCGGCGCACGCACCTGCCGTGAGTGCGAACAGCAGAATCAATGCTTTCCGAATATTCGAACCTGCAAACATTATCTTCGCCTCTGCTTTTCCGGTCGTCGTATAATCAAAATACTTGGAGGAGCTGTTGCCTAAAGATAACGAAAACATTCCCTTCCTTGGACCAGTTGAACCCTCGGAGCCAGTCGGCTTTTCCGCAGAACAGATGATTCGCTGCGAGGAGTGTTTGAGAGCAAACCCTCCAACACGCGTGACGTGTCTTTATTGTGTCGCACCGTTGCCATTAACAGAAACCGCGGCAAGACTGCGAAAGCCTGTTCTCCATCCTCCTGAAAAACATCAGTTGGGTTATAACAACATCCTCCTGCCTCAGGATCAAGCCATCTCGACGGAAGTGGTCAATGAAGCTGCCGCACTTTTGAAACTTACTCCGGAAAATCTTCAGCAGATATCATCTCAGGGCGTTCCTTTGCCCGTGGCGCGAACTGCGAGTCGCGAAGAAGCGGAACTGGTGTTCCTTAGGCTTCGTGATCTCGGGTTACAGTGTTTGACGCTGAGTGATGATGATCTCGGTCTGTCGAATTCTTCAGTGAAGCGCGTCAGGTCGATGAGTTTGGAAGACGTTTCCGTGACGATGCAAGACATCGAATTTTCGTGGGCTGACATTGACTTGATACTACCGGCGCGGCTGTTCGAAACGAGGTTTGAGATCAAGGAGCGCATGACCCGTAAACCGGAGAAGGACATTCTCGACACGAACGAGTTCTTCAGAGACGAAGCGGTAATCGATTTCTATATCGCAAAGCATTCATCCACCTGGCGAGTTAGTGCTAATGGTTTTGACTTCTCCTGTCTTGGAAAAGAGAAGTCGTTGGTCGCGAATGAAAACATCGGCAAGCTGCAACGATTGATTGTCGGCAAAGCGAGTAAAGCACAGGTTGACGAGTCTTATAATCGCGTGCGGAACCTGCTGGAACTTGTATGGACCACACGACCGGAGACTCAGTCGAGTGGTTGGCGACGAGAGCGACCCGGTAAGCTCAGCGTGGGAATCGCTACGACTAAGAGCAACGAAGTTCAGTTTACTCGTTACTCACGACTGCGCTACTACCTCAGCGCGATATCTTGAAAGACCTTGTAAATCCTGTCTCAAAATGCCGTCGCATAGATCAAATCGAGGGAATCGCGAGCGTCCAAACGATGCCGACGTGGTCTATGGCCCAAACGCCGTGCTCGAAGCATTACGCGCTGGTAAACGTCAAATCGAAACGATCACGATTCTCGAAAGCGCCCGGCCCGACCGCCTAAAAGCGCTGATCGATCTCGCTCGAGAGAAAGGCGTGCCGGTTCATCGTGTACCGCGACTCGATCTTGATCGCTCGCTTGGCGACGTTAGACATCAGGGCGTGGTCGCGCGAATCGCGGCGGCTCGTTATGCAGATCCGGACGAGTTGTTGGAGCTGCTTGAAAGCAAGATCGGAACTGACGACCCGCCGCTGGTGCTCGGGTTGGACGCCATCGAAGACCCACGCAACATGGGATCGATCTTACGCACCGCTGAATGTGCCGGTGTTCACGGGGTTTTCATAACTGAGCGACGCGCCGTGGGTCTGACGAGTGTGGTTGCAAAGGTTGCAGCGGGGGCGCTGGAATATGTTCCGGTGGCTCGTGTGACGAATCTCGTTAGATTGATAGAGCAGTTGAAAGAACGTAACATCTGGGTGGTTGGCGCGGCTGCTGACGCAAAGCAGTCGTATACGGATTGGGATTGGAGACTGCCGGCTGCGATCTTTCTCGGCAGCGAAGGCCACGGTCTTCACCGTCTGGTTCGTGAACACTGCGACACGCTTGTCCGTATTCCCGTAGTGGGCAGGCTGGAGTCATTGAATGTTTCGGTTGCGGGGGGAGTGCTTCTTTACGAAGCACGACGCCAGCGAATGAGAGGCGACAAGTAATGTTCTGTCCTAAATGCGCAACACAGAACCTCGACAGCGCGAGTTTTTGTCGCACGTGCGGAGCAAACATCAGCCTGGTGCCGCAAGCTTTGACGGGGCAGTTAGCGCAACAGAGGGAAGAGGAGATGGAGGGTCGCGGCTCACGGCGGCGCAGGCAAGGCAGGGAAGTTTCCCTGGACCATGCGTTCAAGAACGTCTTCATGGGGTTCGCGTTTATCCTCGTTGCCATCGCGCTTTCAAGGACGATAGGCCAGGGGTGGTGGTTCTGGATGTTGTTACCGGCATTCTCGATGATGGGTACTGGTATCGCACAATATATTCGCGTGAGGGAAAGAGAGAAGCGAGCTTCGCTGGAGACGCCTCCTGCGACGCGGGTCTTTCCGGAACGTGCACGAGATGTTGATGAGATTCGGCCTCCGGCTCCGAGCGTGACCGAAGGGACCACACGACATCTCGGAGTTGAAGCGCCCACCCGCCATTTCGACGAGTCAAAGTAGTCGCGAACGGAAATTTCCCGCAAAAGGCGCAAAGGTGCAAAGATCATGCATGGTTTTTCTTTGCGCCTTTGCGCCTTTGCGTGAGAAATTGCTTTTAGAGTGCAGCACGATCGAACAACGCGAGTTTGCGTTTCGGTATGCCAGAAGGACTTCAGCGCGCTGCGGAAAGCTTGTGAGCGCGCAAGCGAGTGGGCAGACATTGTCGAGTTGCGGCTGGATTGTCTCACCGAAGAGCCTGCGAGCATTTCTCAACTGCTGAGTGGCCTCACTCGTCCAGTGATTCTGACCTTTCGCCCCTCCGAACAAGGCGGACACCACAACCTGACGCACGAGGAGCGCTTAGCCTGCTGGAAAACCCAAGCTCCTCGCGGCGAACAGGTATGGTGGGATCTGGAATCGGACATCGCCAACGAACTCTCACCCGATTGGTCGCGCACGATCGTTTCTCATCACGACTTCTCCGGCGTCCCAACCGATCTCGATCAGATCTACGAACGCCTGGCCTGCACACCCGCACGAGTGCTAAAGATCGCGGTGCAGGCAAACGAGATCGTCGACTGTATTCCTATCTTTGAACTGATCGATCGTGCCCGCAGCGAGGGCAGGGAAATCATCGCCATCGCTATGGGCAATCCCGGTATTCCGACCCGCATACTCGGCCCATCGCGCGGAACGTTTTTGACTTATGCCGCTTTGGACGACGATAGCGCAACGGCGCCCGGCCAGTTCAACGCTCACAAACTTCGCGCCATTTACCACATCGATAAGATCGACAGCGAAACAATGGTTTGCGGTCTGGTTGGATTGCCGGTGATGCATTCAGTCTCGCCACACATTCATAATGCCGCCTTTGCGTCTGAAGGAGTTAATGGAGTTTACCTGCCGTTTGAAGTCAGTGACGTACGTTCGTTCCTCAAACGCATGGTCCACCCGCGGACCCGAGATTTGAACTGGAACCTGCGCGGTTTGAGCATCACTGCGCCACACAAACAGGCAGTGATGGATTACCTTGACTGGATCGAACCTGACGCAAGAGAGATCGGCGCTGTAAACACCATAATCATCGAGAATGATCGTCTACTTGGCTACAACACCGATGCCGCTGGATTGATTGAACCACTGCTCACGCGCCTCGGCTCGTTAAATGAAAAAAATGTAGCGGTCATCGGCGCGGGAGGTGCCGCGCGTGCTGCAATTTGGGCGTTGCAACGTCAGAAGGCCCGCGTCACGCTCTTCGCGCGCGATCTCGCGAAGGCAGCTCTGCTTAACGTCCCATGCCAATCACTCTCGTCCGCTTCTTTCAGTGATTACGACGTGGTAATCAATGCCACGCCTCTCGGATCCGGTGCGCACATCGACCAAACTCCTGCGACTCAGCAACAGCTCAGCGGCGCAGGGTACGTCTACGATCTTGTCTACAACCCGATCGAGACACGATTGTTGCGGGAAGCTGACCAGGCAGGTTGCAAAACTTTAGGCGGACTCGAAATGCTGGTATCGCAGGCAAGAATTCAGTTTGAACTGTGGACAGGCAAGAAATCTTCGTCGTCCGTGATGTATGATGCAGCCGCTGGTGGACTTGAGGTCGTTTGACAGGATTACAAGGTTTTCAAGATTGACATGTAAAGCCCGTCTGCATCTGAATCAGTCCTGCTGGTCACAAAGTTCTCCCTTTAACTCTTATTAACAAGGTATACCCTGGACGAATTGTCCATACCTCCCGTAGCCCAGCCCGAGATCGACACAATGAGCAAGCCCGCTCCTACTGCCGACGAAACGCCGATGCTCTCCAGACCGCTTGTGCGATTTGGACTGATCTGGGGAGTGTGGACGATTGTCGCGCTTTTCTTCAGCACCCAGGCCTACCTCATGTATTACTCGGAGAGGCAACCGATTCGCTACGCACAGGGTTTCCTGTTCCAGGCATCCGCTTGCTACCTGTGGGCGCTCGCGACACCGCTGGTCCTTTGGCTCGCCCGGCGCTTTTGCATTGACCGCACCAACTGGTTGCGGCGAACAGGCCTTCATTTTCTATTCAGTCTGGGACTTGTCAGCACTCTCCTCGGTGTCCATTTTGTAATTTTTATGCTGCTGCTGGGCCGGACAACAAACATCACGCCGTTCAGGATTTTCGGTTTTATCTACAACAATCTCGATCGCTGGTTACTAATTTACGGCTTCATCCTGCTGTTGAGTCATGCTTTCAATTACTACAACAGTTATCGCAAAGGTGAGTTGAAAGCCTCAGAGCTTCGCACGCAACTGGTGCAGTCGCAGTTGGAAGCACTGAAAATGCAGGTGCAGCCTCACTTTCTCTTCAACACGCTCCATTCAATCTCCGCCTTGCTGAGCAAGGACACTGACGGCGCGCGAAAGATGATTACCAGGCTCGGCGATTTCCTCCGTCTGACCCTGGAAAACTCAGGTTCTATGGAAGTCACGCTCCAGCAGGAAATCGAGTTTCTCAACGGGTACCTGGAGATCGAGCGAATTCGCTTTCAGGATCGTCTCACGACCGATATCCACGTCGATCCGGAGGTGCTGGATGTTCGCGTACCAAATCTGATTCTCCAGCCAATTGTTGAAAACGCGATGCGTCACGCGATCGGAAACTCGACTTCCGGGCGCGTCGAGATCACCGCGGTCCCTCGAAATGGCGTTGTTCGTATCGAAGTAAAAGATAACGGGCCTGGCATAATCGATCGCGCTCTCGAGGCGCGTCGAGGGAAGGGGATGGGCTTAGCCAACACTCAGGCCCGGCTCGCAGGACTCTACGGCAATGCTGCCCGCTTCGAAATGGCTAACGATCCTGCGGGAGGATTGATAGTCGCCCTTGAGATCCCTCGCGATTCGGACAACTGATCCAGGAACTTGCATCATTTTCCATTTTCTCGTTTGTTCTAAATTCTCCAACTAACATTGTCCTCAGCCACCGAACTTAGCATCTAATTTCGTCGTACCAGCCGGTGAATCTGTTTTGACGCCCTGTGCGCCACAAGTGATTCAACTGCGGTGTTCATTTACTGTGTGAATCTCACTTCACCAGGCTATTGCGTTATTCACGTTTGTTAGGAGGCAAGGTGACGAACGCAAGACGTATTCGCGCGGTGATCGTCGACGATGAACCACTTGCTCGCGAGATGATTCGCGAGATGCTGCAAGATGATTCAGAAGTCGAGGTTGTTGCGGAGTGTGCGAATGGTCGTGAAGCGGTAGAAGCGATCAAGTCGCTAAAGCCGGACCTTGTCTTTCTCGATATTCAAATGCCCGAGTTGGGCGGGTTCGAAGTGCTCGAATCGCTCACTCCACAGGCGACTCCTTACATCATCTTTGTTACTGCCTACGATCAATATGCCGTGCGTGCATTTGAGGTGCACGCCTTCGATTACCTGCTCAAACCTTTCGATCGCGAGCGGTTCGACGTCGCCTGGCAAAGGGTGAAAGAGCAGATCAAACTCGATCAGAGCGGTGAACGCGATCGTCACATCCTGGCGCTACTCGAAGAACTGAAGAGTGGGCCGCGCCACCTTGAAAGACTTGTGATCAAGAATGGAGGCCGCGTCTTCTTCCTCAATGTGCAAGACGTTTATTGCATCGAGTCGGAAGGGAACTACGTGCGGGTCTACGACAACCAGAAGGGTTATCTCCTGCGCGAAACGATCAGCAGTTTGGAAGAACAACTCGACCCGAAACAGTTCCGGCGAATTCATCGTTCAGCTATCGTCAAGATCGATCGGATCAAAGAAATGCAGCCATGGTTTCACGGGGAGTATCGCGTGATCATGGAAAACGGCAAGCAACTTACGTTGAGCCGAAACTACCGGTCGAACTTTCAGGGAGCGGTTGGAAACAACATTTAATCTCGGGTTTTATCCACGTGCATAGCCGCTCCATCCCAAATTTTAGCCGCTCTGTCACAGATCAGAACATTCTGATGCAGAGTTTTGAGAGTATTTAAGCCGCAGCCGTATCCGACTACTCCCTGGTAAGGATCAGGCGCCGAACAATTCGCTCCCGCATTTTTCGGAGGTAAGTCATGAGTAGTGAGTCGATCTTAGGGTTAGAACAAAACAATACCGAGAGCCCAGAACAAACCTCGGGCGAGTCGAACGTCGATGCGCGTCTAAACACTTTGCGCGAGACGGTGCTGCAGCTTTTAGAAGAAGTTGAATCGCTGGCGATCTCCCGGCCGGTGGATATCAAACGCGGCGCGTGCTTTTCTGACGAGGTGCGCCAGTTTGAGGTCAGTCTCATTCGCACGGCGCTCGGGCGCACGTCGGGTAGCCAGACGCGTGCTGCGAGGCTGCTTGGGTTGAAGCCAACGACGCTCAACGCGAAGATCAAGCGCTACGGGATCACGGCGTCATAAGCGTTGAACCGCAAGTCAGTTTGGAGCCGCAGATCACGCGGATGAACACGGATCAAATCCGCGTTTATCCGCGTGAATCTGCGGCTTCACTGCTATACTGACCTGCGGTGGACGATCGTTACAGCAGACAGATTCTCTTCAGCGGAATTGGCGAAGAAGGACAGCGGCGGCTGACCGCTGCGCGAGTCCTGATTGTCGGATGCGGGGCCCTCGGTTCTGCTCACGCTGAGTCGCTGGCGCGCGCGGGTGTTGGCCATCTGCGCATCGTAGATCGCGACTTTGTCGAACCTTCAAACCTGCAACGGCAGACGATGTTCACGGAAAGTGACGCCGAGAAGCGTCTGCCGAAGGCCATCGCCGCCGCCAATCACCTGCGGCAAATCAATTCAGCGATACAAATCGAACCTCACGTAACCGATGTCAATTATTCAAATATCGAACAGTTGATCGCTGCTTGTGATGTCGTGATCGACGGCACCGACAACTTTGCTACTCGCTACCTCATCAACGATGCGTGCGTGAAGCACAACATCACGTGGATTTACGGTGCTGCAGTAGGCTCATACGGTGTGACGATGACGATCCGCCCGCACCAAACAGCCTGCTTGCGGTGTGTGTTTGAGGAGGCTCCGCCCGCAGCCAGCGCACCGACTTGTGATACTGCCGGCGTGATCATGCCGATCATCAATGTCGTCTCAGCAGTGCAGGTAACGGAAACTCTAAAACTAATAACCGGACGCATCGAAGATCTTCATGGATCGCTGATGCAGTTTGACGTGTGGCGAAATGAATGGAGGAGAATCGGTCCTGGCGCTCCACGTCCGGATTGTCCGACTTGTGGACTCGCGCGTTATGAAATGTTGTCGCATGCTGCCGAAGGAGCCGCCGTGCTTTGCGGCCGCGACGCGATCCAGATCTCACCTTCTCAGCCTACGCGAATCAACTTCTCGTCACTCGCAGAAAGGCTTCGCCGCTTGGGAGAAGTGAAATTCAACGAATATCTCCTGCGTTTCAAAACGGGCAACTTCGAACTCACCGTCTTCCAGGACGCGCGCTCAATTATTCGAGGTACAGATGAAATTGCGATCGCTCGCTCACTTTACGCTAAGTACATAGGAACCTAACTAACAGATGATCATCAAACGATTAATCAGCCTTACAACTATCTCAACACTCATTCTTATTTTCATCCCCGCGAAAGCCGGTCAGCCCACTGTTTGGGAAACGAGTGGCCGCACCGAGCTGTTGAAAGGTGACGCGCGTGGCGTTTCGATCAGCGACACAGGCGTGCTGATGCTTTCGCCAAAGCTCACTGAAGTTTTCAATACGCAACAAACTTACGTGTGGTCCAGCGCGATCGACAACCAGGGCAACGTCTTTCTCGGGACGGGACACGACGGAAAGATTTATCGAATCCCTGCCAGCGGTACCGGCGCACTGCTTTACGACGCTGCGGAACTCGACGTCACTGCGCTTGCGATCGGCCGCGATGGCGCACTCTTCGCCGGCACGTCACCCGACGGCAAGGTCTACCGCATCGCTGCTGATGGAAAGTCGGAAGTCTATTTCGATCCCGTTGATAAATACATCTGGTCGCTGGCAATCATGTCTGACGGTTCACTGGCCGTCGGCACCGGCGATACCGGGAAGCTCTATCGTGTACGAACGGCGGGCGCCACTTCGGATTCGTCGTTGCTGGTCAGCACCAATCAAACTCATGTGATTTCACTCGCTGTCACGCCTCAGGGCGATCTTATTGCAGGTACAGACTCCGGAGGTTTAGTGCTGCGAGTGTCTCCCGAAGGAAAGACCTTTGCGCTATTCGATACTCAACTTCGTGAGATTCACGCGCTGGCTCCAGCGGCTGACGGATCGATCTACGCGCTCGCGCTCAGCGATGCAGCCGCAGCCGCGCGTGCGCCATCGACGCCCCCGGTGACCGCGCCACAACCTTCTTCTGAAGCCGCTATGCCGACCACCTCAGTGACCATCACTGCGATTGACGAAACCGGTGCGCCGATTCAAGGTCAGCTTGGTGCAGCACGCAGTAGAAATGACGTGTCGAATGCACGCAGCGCCGTGTTTCGCATACTTCCTGACGGCGCGACTGACGTGGTGTGGAGTTCAACAACGGTAACCGCTTTCTCGATCGCGCCCGCTTTGCAACCCGGCAGTGTGCTCATCGGCACTGCTGACAAAGGTCGCATCTACTCGGTGACGAACGACGGTCGCGACACACTGCTGTTGCAGTCGCCGGAGGGACAGATCTCGTCGTTGCTCGTCAGGAACGATCAGATCTACGCGGCTTCAAGCAATCAGGGAAAGCTCTTTCGTTTCGGCAATGAATTAGTCAGCGAAGGAACGTTTGAGTCACCAGTCAGAGATGCGAAACTCACGGCCTCGTGGGGCCGCATCTGGTGGCGCGGCGGTGGCGCCGTTGAAGTTCAAACGCGCACGGGTAACGGCGAGCGGCCTGACTCGACGTGGAGCGACTGGAGCGCGGTCTATCGGAATCCGGAAGGCAATCAGATTTCGAGTCCGCGCGCTCGATTTATTCAATGGCGTGCGACCGTGCGTGCTTCGAGTTCATCCAGTGCGCCATCGTGGGTTGAAGATGTCAGCGTGGCTTACTTGCCGCGCAACGTCGCCCCTGAAGTGTTGTCGATCAATGTGTTGCCGATCGGAATCGGTTTGCAGCAGATCGTGCAGGTCGCGGTTGATCCCAACGTTGAATCTTCAGGACTCGATCCATCGCTGTTTGGACCAGTTGCTCAGGTGCCGCCAAGACGTTTCTATCAACGCGGTGCGCGATCGTTTCAGTGGCAGGCGGAAGATCGCAATTCCGACACGCTGGAATATGCAATCTATTACCGCGCCCTGAATGAGCAGACATTCCGATTGTTGAAGGACAAATTGCGAGACAACTTTTACACAATCGATGGAGCAACACTCGCGGACGGGCGGTACATCATTAAGGTCATCGCTTCGGACGCGCCTGACAATCCTCCGGGACAGAAACTGACCGGTGAGAGACTGAGTGAACCGATTGATATCGACAACACGCCGCCAGTGGTGAAGGTTATGGGTCAGCCACAGTCGACGCGCGACTCGGTGCGTGTGGTTTTCACAGTTGATGACGTGACCGGAAAAGTGAGAAAAGCGGATGCCAGTTTAGACAGTGCCGCCTGGGTTCCGGTGTTTCCGGACGATGGCATCGCGGATAGCGGCCACGAGGTTTATTCGGTGGATTTCGGCCAGCTCGGACCTGGCGAGCACACGATCTCTCTGCGTGCGTTTGACAGCAGTGGTAATGTCGGTACGTTAAGCGTGACCGTCAGGAGGTAAGTCTTCGAAGAGCCCGGCGGCGCTGGTTTTTTGTTCTTTTGTGCCCGTTTTCTGGCTATACGATAAGGTGCGGCGAAGTGCGAAACCGTGCGAATTTGCGCATGTACTGTTAGACTTTTCGGCGAAAAGCAGCGGGTACTGCTGTTCGGTTTTCTGGCATCTTTCTTGCTGCCCCATGGTCAGCGCATCTCTTTCTCCCTCCCGTGCGCGGGGACTTGCATGAGGAGAAAGGCTGAAAATGATTAAATTAATTCGACAAATTGTGGTGATAACGATGCTGGGCGTGGTTTCGGCCGGAGCGTTTGCGCAACGCAAAGGCCAGGATAAGCGGCCGCCCAAAGAGCCCGCGGTGGTCATTACAAACGATCGCAAAGATCAGAAGCCGCCTAAGTCGAACACCAACAAACAACGACCTAAGGAGAAGCCAAAACGGCCCTAACTGAACGGATTCACAGGTCAAGAAGATACTAAGGCCCACGTTTTCGGACGTGGGCCTTGTGCTATTTTAGTCGCTTACTAGATGACCCAATCGCGACCGTCCCGCCTCCTGATCGTTCTCGCCTTCGCCGCCGTGTATGTGATTTGGGGTTCGACTTACCTCGCGATTCGCTTCGCCATCGAGACGCTTCCGCCTTTCCTCATGACCGGAACAAGGTTTTTTATCGCCGGTGGAATTCTTTTCTCATGGGCTGCTTTCAAGGGTGAAAGTATTCGCTCTTCATTTTCACAGTGGCCTAGAGCGCTAATCATCGGCTGCTTGCTTTTGTTGATTGGAAATGGGGGCGTCACATGGGCTGAGAAATACATTGCTTCGGGACTGGCTGCATTGCTCGTTGCGACCGAGCCGTTGTGGGTAGTGATGTTGAATTGGGGATTAAGTCGCAGACGTCCAAACGCGATGGTGTTGCTAGGGGTGTTGATTGGGCTCGCGGGCGTCGCGCTGTTAGTGAGCGATGGGTTGAAGAGAGTTAATGGCGAGTCGTTGATGAGTATGGTGGGCGCGGCGGTGGTACTTGTATCGTCGTCTGCGTGGGCAGGAGGATCGGTCTACTCGAATCGACGTCCGATCAAGAGTTCGATATTGATGGCGGCAGGGATGCAGATGATGGCCGGTGGCAGTTTGCTTTTACTTGCTGCTTTGATTGCGGGCGACCCGCAACGACTCAGTATCAGCAACGCATCGTGGGTTTCGATCGGCGCGTTCTTTTATCTGCTGGTGTTTGGATCGTTGATTGGGTTCACTGCATACAGTTGGTTACTGCGAAACGTCACACCCGCGCGTGCAGCGACTTATGCGTACGTAAATCCGGTCGTGGCCGTTCTTCTGGGATGGCTGCTTGCGAGCGAGCCCCTAACACTGCGGATGTTAATCGCAGCCGCTGTAATCGTGGGCTCCGTTGTATTAATCACGACCTTCGGCCGCGAACAGGCCACAACCCCCACCGCCCTCCACGACTCCGAATGCCCTACACCTCCGTGCGCTTAAAAACCGTATGCTGGACATGGAATCTGCTAGAATTCATCGAACCATCATGGCCACGGCAAAAGAACAAATCACTCAGCTAGTCCAGCAACAGCCAAACGTTAGTTCCTATGACGAAATCATACGGGAACTTGCCTTTCACCGGATGATAGAACGAGGGCTCAAGGATTCCGAGGAGGGTCGCACCATCTCAAACGAGGAGATGGAAGCTCGGATCAATACCTGCTGAAATAGCTCCCCCCCTCAATCATTATTCTCGTTGCGATGTCTATACCCGCCGGATGTTATGGCTACGCCGCCCGATGTGGCGGGGGCTCTGCCCCGCCGTCAAAGCTTATAAGGGTTAGGGCTCGGCCCCTGGTTCGGCCTTTGGCCTATACAGTGTAGGGCCAAGCCCGTACCAGGGGCGCAGCCCCAGTGCTCACTTTCACTGAGAGGCGAGGCATAGCCTCGCCTCACATCCGGCGGCATAGCCGTTGAAGCCCAATGAAGTGAGTTAAGAAAGGCTCATCGACCCAGTAAGTTCAATAAGGCCTGTCTACGGGCCCATCAAGTCAAAGCATTGACTGCAACGCTCGTGCGAGCAGAATGGTGGGGTTGTTGGGGTCGATCTGATAGCCGTCCTCGACACCCCAGATCGCGGAGAGGACTGCCTGGGCGAATGACCAGGCGAGGGCACGGGAATGGTCCAGGTGAAGTAAGGTTGTTAAGATCTCGAGACGGCGCGTGATGGTGGCCGAGTCCGACAAAAGATCGGGAAGTTCGAAAGGGTTGCGAAGGAGTGCTCCGACTTCGTACTCCAATTCCCCAACCACACCCTTGGGATCAATGGCGACCCAACCACGCCGATTATCGAAGAGCACGTTGTAGTGCTGGAGATCGCCGTGCAACAGCATGGCTGTGCGTTGTGTGAATGCAAGATCTTTATACAAACCAGCGGCTTCTTGAACCAGTTCTTGAGGAATCTGTTTATCACTGCTTTGCAAATAATGATCAAAACCGCGTCCCCAGTCCGCCACCGTCGGACATTCAGCCGGCGCCGTGTGATTAGCAAGTTTCCCGATCACTTGCGCCAGGATCCTCGTCGCTTCTTCATCGTTTCCACGCTTTACCACATTGACTAACTCTTCGCCTGGTTCAAGTCGTTCAAGTAAAACCGCGCCCGTCTCAGATTCATAAACTTTTACTGCTCCGTCTCCGGAGAACGCTTCGAGCACCTTGCCCGAGTGAGACTCATCGCCGGCCTGTTTCGATAGTTTAAGCACCACTCGCATGCCTGCACGCGAGCCAAAGCCGAGCAGCGATGTAGGTGTTTCTCGCGTCTCCTCGAGGCTAACGTTCCAATCAACAGCTTTCGCTTCCAGTTGATCGAATGGTGATTTCAAGCTTATGTTCACTCCACGGATTACAAGTATGGCCCGTTTGGAACAGCTCGACAAACAGATCGCCCGGCTGAAACGCAGGGCGGACGTCCTTAACGAAATCAGCCGTAAGTATTGGATCGCACGACGAATAATCTTCGTCACGGGCGCATTGCTCGCGCTTGCGTTCTGCAATTTTGCCGGCAGTACGGCTGCATGGATTGTGGCTGGACTACTGGTAATCCTGTTCTCGGTCGTGACTATCTTTCACAACAGAGTACGCGACAGCCTCACGCGAAACTCTCTCCTGATTGAGATCAAACAAATTCACATTGCGCGAATCCGTTTGGATTGGGACGGGATTCCGCCGGCAGATTTTTCGATTCCACTTCCAGGACATCCGTTTGAAACCGATCTCGATATCACCGGAGAACGATCGCTCCATCGCCTGCTCGACTGTGCAGTCACTCAAGAAGGCAGCGACAGGTTGAAGTCGTGGCTGCTAAACGTTCGTCCGGACGCGCCGCTAGTCGAGCAAAGGCAAGCATTGGTTCGAGAACTCAAGGACCATTCCGTTTTTCGAGATAAGCTTCAACTACTCTCCGCCGTCGCTCGCACCAGCACCGCTGGGCCATCTCGATCAAAAAGCAGCTCCAGACACTGGAATTCAAAAGTGCTGGTTGAGTGGATCGAGCGAAGTAACATCAAGGGTTCTTTATTGCCGCTGCTAGTGTTCCTGTCGATCCTGGCCGGTCTGAACATCCTGGCCATGACCCTCGCGAGCTTAAATGTAATTCCGCAGATTTGGCCTCTGACTTTCCTGATCTACTTTGGCGCAATGCTTCTCAGCCGATCGAGAATCGAACATGCCTTTGGCGAATTACATGAACTCGAAAAAGCACTGACGCACTTCAAAGCCGTTTTTGGTTACCTCGAATCGCGTTGTTATCAAAATACTCCTGGACTGGCGCAGGTTTGCTCGGCTTTCGGTGAGAAAGGCAAGCAACCCTCAACCGAGATGAGACGATTGGGACGCCTGGCAGCGGCGCTTGGTGTCCGCACTAATCCACTGCTGTCGTTTCTGATTCATGTGTTCGTTCCCTGGGATTTCTTTTTCACCTATCGCTTCGATTTGGTGAAGAAGGAGATCGCGCATCTTCTGCCACGCTGGCTGGATGCATGGCATGAGCTCGAGGCTCTCAACTCGTTGGCAAACTTCGCCTACCTCAATCCGCATTACGCGTTTCCTGAGTTGAGTTTGGACGCCAGCGGACTCGCCGCGAGGAGTCTCGGGCATCCTCTACTGAAGCCTGCGTCAAAGGTGTGCAACGACTTCGAGTTGGACCATGACCAGCGAATCGTGATACTCACGGGCTCAAACATGGCCGGCAAGAGCACGTTTCTCAGGACCATCGGTGTGAACCTTTCGCTGGCGTACGCCGGCGCGCCCGTAAATGCCGACCGCTTGCAGGTATCTTTGTTTAGACTGTTTACGTGCATCAAGGTTAGCGATTCCGTCCAGGATGGACTTTCGTACTTTTATGCGGAAGTGAAGAGGCTTCAGGCGCTGCTTGCAGCAACAGAAGCCGAGGATCCGATGCCCGTGCTGTTTTTGATCGATGAAATCTTTCGCGGCACGAATAGCCGCGAACGGCTGATTGGAAGTCGCTCTTACATACGAGCGCTGTCGGACGGAACATCGACGGGACTAGTTGCAACTCATGATCTCGAGCTGATCAAACTGGCTGATGAGATCGACGGTGTGACAAACTACCACTTCCGCGAAGAAGTCAGTGATGGAAGAATGATTTTTGATTACCGCTTGCGACCTGGACCATGTCCCACAACTAACGCATTGACGATCATGCGTCTTGAAGGCTTGCCCGTTCATTCATGATTCTTCTCTGTGTCGCACAAGAGAAATGTGAGGAGCTTTGTTCTATGAAGAAACTGATGCTGATTAAACTCGGACTCGTATTGCTGGCCGTAGCTCTATTCCCCACGAACGCACAGTTGAAGTCGGCGGCAGCAGACCTGCGTTTTGACATTTCCTTTCCGGCGATAGCGACGAGAGATAGCATAGACGGACGTCTGCTCCTGTTGATCTCCACGAACAACGACAGAGAGCCGAGATTCCAGATCAACGAAGACTTGAATACTCAGCAGGTGTTCGGCTTGGACGTTGATGGATGGAAGCCCGGCGAAACGAAGACTGTGGACCAGAACGCCTTTGGTTATCCGGTGCGTAGCCTGGCCCAGGTGAAGCCGGGTGAGTATTGGGTGCAGGCACTGCTGCATCGCTACGAAACCTTTAAGCGTTCAGATGGCCACACAGTTAAGTTGCCGATGGATCGCGGCGAAGGTCAGCAGTGGAGTCGCGCGCCCGGAAATCTTTATAGCGCACCTAAACAGGTCCGCATCGATGCGAATACGCAATCGATCACCATCACGCTCGATAAAGTTATTCCACCGATCGATCCGCCGAAAGATACCAAATACATCAAGCACATCCGTATTCAGAGTGAACGATTGACGAAGTTTTGGGGTCGCCCGATGCATCTCGGCGCGCATGTGCTCCTGCCGGAAGGATTCGACGCGCATCCGGAAGCTCGTTATCCCCTCGTCATTTTTCATGGACACTTCCCGGCGGACTTTGGCGGCTTTCGCGAGCAGCCGCCCGATCCGAATTTGAAACCCGATTACAGTGAACGATTCAAACTGGCAGGCTATAACCGCATCGTGCAGGAGCACGCACACCAGTTTTATAAAGAATGGACTGGCCCCAACTTCCCACGCTTCCTGATCGTCGAGATCCAGCACGCGAACCCGTATTACGACGACTCCTATGCCGTCAATTCAGCCAATCTTGGTCCCTACGGCGACGCGATTACTTACGAGTTGGTCCCTGAGATCGAAAAGCGTTTTCGTGGAATCGGCAAAGGATGGGCGCGCTTTCTGTACGGCGGATCGACTGGTGGCTGGGAAGCGATGGCCGCGCAAATATTTTACCCCGATGAGTACAACGGTTCGTGGGCGGCGTGTCCTGACCCGATCGATTTCCGCGCCTACACAGTCGTCAACATCTATGAGCATGAGAACGCTTATTACGCGGACGCGAAGTGGAAACACATACCTCGTCCCGGCAAACGAAATTACCTCGGCGAATTGTCTGCGACTGTGGAAGACATGAACCACATGGAACTTGCATTGGGTACGAATAGCCGTTCAGGCGGCCAGTGGGATATTTGGCAAGCCGTGTATTCACCGGTGGGTAGCGACGGTTATCCAAAACCGATCTGGGACAAGTTAACCGGAAAGATCGATCGATCGGTGGCCGAGTACTGGCGTGAGAATTATGATCTCAGTTACATCCTCAAACGAGATTGGGCCAAGCTCGGTCCGAAGCTCGCAGGGAAGCTCAATATCTACGTTGGCGAAGCCGATAATTATTTTCTGAATAATGCGGTGTATCTCGTCGAGGACTTTTTGAAGACGACGAAGAATCCGCATTATGGCGGCGAAGTCGATTACGAACCGCGTGCCGAGCATTGCTGGAACGGTGATCATACGCGGCCGAATGCGATCTCGCGTTTGCGATATCACCAGTTCTACGCGCCAAAGATTGTGGAGAGGATATTGAAGAGCGCACCGCCCGGTGCGGATCTGAAGAGTTGGCGGTATTAACCACGGATTACACGGATTACACAGATTTAAGACCTTTCATAATCTCCATGTGAGCTTCGAGAATGCCCGTCGCCTGCTCGGGATCGGGTGTTAACGACCAATCGTCGTGGTCCCACGTGCCGCCGAGAACGATGCCGTCGCGGCGTGGGAACATGTAACCACTACTGAGATAACAGTAATCAATTTCCGGTTGTGGCAGCAGCACTTCGAGTTGACCACGCACCGGAATCAGCTGTTCGTCACGAAACAACTCGCGCGAGCCCAGGCCGGTACAGTTGAAGATCACCGGTTCACGCAGGCGCGCGATCTCTTCACGCCTCCGAAATTCCTTCATGACCACTCTGCCGCCGGCGATATAAAAATCGCGTAACAACGCACTCAAATAAATCGACGGCTCGATCAGCATCGACATGTACTGCCGCACGAATGGAAAACCAAAATAGTTTTCCGGATCGCGATGGATCTCGATCTGCGGGTAGAGATGATTACCGCCCGCGAGTTCGCGTCCGATGGACGCTTCGTGACGCATCAACTCGAAAGTATCGATCCAACGAACGCCGTACTCGGCGCCGACGAGCAGTTGAAACTCTCTGTTCGAGATGCGACAAGCCTGGCGAAACTGTTCGGTAAATCTAGTCGTCGCATTTTCATAAACTGACGTCGGGGACCACCACGCGCCGGCAATGTTCGACGTTGTGTCAGGAGGCAAATCTTTGGCGTAGATCGTTACCGTTCCTGGTCCATTCTGAAAGCGACGTTGCAGCAGGCGTGCGGTCGAGAGCCCGCTGACACCACAGCCGAGTACGGCAAACCGTGTCGGTCTCCGAGATTTGTGCGCGATGAGAAAGTCTCGTACGAGATCGACTGCCAGCGATGCAGTGCCCCACGAAAGCGTCACGCCGCCGCCGCCGTGTCCGTAGTTGTGGATGAGAAGCTTATTTCTGAATCGCGCCGCGTCGACTACAAACCCGTCCGGGCGATACGGCCGCAGTCCCACAACCTCGCGAATAATTCGATTTCGAGCGACTTTAACGGGAGCGAACTGGCGCCTGGTGTAGAAGGCGTTTGCCGCGCGCGTTGCCATCAGCATGGCGCTCGTAGCGGCAGCACCGCGAAGAAAACCGCGCCGATTGATCAATGTATTCACCGGTTACGCAGATTACCAGATGTTGTTCTAATCCGTGTAATCTGCGTAATCTGTGGATATGACTTCCTTTCCGGAATGGCTCGTGCCGATGGCGGCGACGTTAACGCAGGAGCGGTTCACCGGACCCGAATGGATCTTCGAACGGAAGTTTGACGGTATCCGGTTGCTTGCTTACAAGAAGGACAACGACGTTCAGCTATTCTCGCGAAACCAGATACCGCAGCATCTGCCCGCAATCCAGGAAGCGATCGAGCGACTGCCGCATCAGGAACTGATTCTCGACGGCGAGATCACCTGGCATGGTGGCCATACCGCGTATCACGTCTTTGACATCATGTGGCTCAACGGTCGCAACGTCACCACACTCCCGCTCGAAGAACGTCACGAGCTTCTGGCCCAGTTGCCCCTGCACGAGCCGCTTCATCGGGTGAGTGTGATCGAGGATCCTTCTCCCTGGGAACGAGCGCAGAGGGAAGGTTGGGAAGGCGTCATTGCGAAGAGACGTGGTTCGATCTACGAGCATCGC
>JAICGZ010000104.1 GCA_025922875.1 Pyrinomonadaceae bacterium | reverse complement strand
CGGTACGGGTCTAACACGGCTTGTCAATACGGGTGGAAGCGATCAGGTTCCTTCCTGGTCGCCTGACGGCTCGAAAATCGCCTACGTTGGCTATCCGGCGCCGGGCAAGTCTGACATCTTCGTAGTTGGCGTTGACGGCAGCAATCCGACAAACCTCACGCAAACGATCACCGACGCGTCGGAATCGTGGCCCCTGTGGTCACCTGACGGGACGAAGATTTTATTTACGAAACGGATTGGAAGCAGCCTCAATCCATCTGACCTCTACGTGATGAACCCAGACGGCAGTGGCTTGCAAAGGCTGACCTTTAACAGTATCGGTGCCGGCGCCTACGATTGGTCTCCGGGCGGCACGAAGATCGTGTTCCAATCGAACTCCAGCGGAAACGGCGAGATCTACGTGATGAACGCAGACGGCACCGGTCAGGTCAACATTACCAACCATTCCGGCTTCGATTTTGGTCCCAGGTGGTCACCGGACGGATTACGAATTCTTTTCAATACCACTCGGGACGGTAACACCGAAATCTACGTCATGAATGCAAACGGGAGCGGCC
The DNA here is from genome assembly GCA_025922875.1 of Pyrinomonadaceae bacterium. Taxonomy (GTDB): domain Bacteria; phylum Acidobacteriota; class Blastocatellia; order Pyrinomonadales; family Pyrinomonadaceae; genus PSRF01. Next base: position 18,867 of record JAICGZ010000104.1, on the reverse strand, counting down.
AGGTGAACCTCAGCGCCAACGCTGCGTCCGATTCGTCAGGCGTATGGCGACCATGAGTCGCGTTTTATAAATTCAGCCACAAAGAAGCACAAAGCGGAAACTTTCTGCTTGGTCGCTTCTTTGTGGCTCACCTCACGATTTTGCAGTTTTGCCCCTCGCGGTTTATATTCTTTCCACGAGAGCCCATCCAGTTTTATCGCTATGCCAATATCTACAAAGCTTTTTCTGTTGATCGCCATTGTTATAGCGGCCCAGGAGGTTACTCAACAACCTGCGCAAAGACCGCGACGGGTCAACGGAACTGAACAAACAACTCAAGCGAAGAAGGATTCGGATGAAGTCGATGAAGGCGACGTCGTCAGGGTTAATACACAACTCGTCTCCGTTCCCGCAGTCGTAACTGACAGCGCGGGCCGTCCGCTCTCCGGTCTTCGTCCCGAAAACTTTCGCATCATCGAAGATGGTCAGCCGCAAACGATCGCCAACTTCGGTACGACACAAACTCCGTTCGAGATTGCACTACTGCTCGATACGTCGGGTTCGACGCGCGATGACGTGGCCTTGATCCGCTCCGCGGCGAATAGTTTTATCGAAGCGTTGCGTCCCGGTGATCGCGTCGGAGTCGTAGCGTTCAATCAGGCGCAAACAGTCGCGGAGCCGATCGCTGCTGTTGAAGTGTTGAGCCCGTTGACCGACGATCGCGAACAGTTGCGTGCGGCGATCGAGAATCTCGGTGCGAGCCAGGGCACCCCTTATTACGACGGGCTCGAGCGAGTTGCAGACAGTATCTTTCGCGATCAGCCGCGAGATGAAGTGCGTGGCCGCCGCGCGGTCGTAGCGTTGACTGACGGAGTTGATTCTACGAGCAACTCGGATTTCGTGAGCGCGAAAATGAAACTATCCCAGGCCGGTATCGCTTGTTACTTCATTCAAGTCAACACGGAAGATTTTGTTGAAGATCGTCTGATGAAAGATTGCCGCGACGACGGTCAGCTCTCGCTTTCGCAGAAACAGTTGCAACGTTACAGACGGCTATTCTTTCCCAAAGCGAAGGAAGAAAGCTTCAACAGCTTCTGCCAGATGGGGCCATTCGAAAGAATGTCGATCAGCCGCGACCTTTATAATCTCGCGCGGCGCGAGATGAACGAACTGGCGCGCGTCTCCGGTGGTCGAAGTTTTGAGGCGGCGACGTTGGCGGATGCAAGAACCGCATTCGCGCGCGTGGCGGCTGATATCGGCACGCAATACAGCCTGGGTTACTACCCAACCAACAAGGCCCGCGATGGAAAGTTTCGCGCAATCAAACTTGAAGTACGCGGCGTGAAAGACAAAGCGCAGGTTCGCGCGCGCGATGGTTATTACGCGCCGAAACAATAATGTCCTTCCGGCGCATTTTACTGATCGTTCTGGATGGCGCAGGGATTGGCGCGATGCCCGATGCTCATGAATGGGGCGATGCGGGTTCCGATACGATTGGACACATTCTCGACTCGCGCCAGGTGCGCCTTCCCAACCTGCAACGATATGGCCTCGCTAACATTCGCCCGCTAAAAGCAATGCCCCCGTTGGACCAACTGCGCGGGTCATACGGTCGGTGTGCTTTGCGCTCGAATGGTAAAGACACCACCACTGGTCATTGGGAGATGGCGGGCATCATCCTCGAGCGCGCCTTTCCGACTTATCCCGATGGGTTTCCTGCACCGGTGATCGACAGGTTCGTCAAGGAAACGTCTGTGCCCGGAATCCTTGGCAACATTCCGGCCTCAGGGACTGAGATCATCAAAGTGCTCGGTGAAGAGCACGTCAAAACAGGTAAGCCGATCGTCTACACCTCCGCCGATTCGGTTTTTCAGATTGCAGCGCACGAGGAAGTGATTCCACTCGACAGGCTTTACGAGATATGTGAGATCGCGCGGCGCATACTCGACGGCGAGCACAAAGTGGGCCGAGTGATCGCGCGTCCTTTCCTTGGTGAGCCGGGCGCATTTTATCGCACAGAGAATCGGCACGACTATGCTGTGCCGCCGCCGCGCGAGAATTTACTTTCGGCGCTCGCTGACGAGGATCTCGACGTTGTCTGTATCGGAAAGATTGCTTCGATTTATGATTCGATAGGAGTGACGCAGGATCTGACAGCGAAGAACAACGAGCAGTCGATCGATCAGACGATTAAAGCGTTGCGGGATTCCACGCGCGGCTTGATCTTCTCGAACCTCGTCGACTTCGACATGCTCTACGGCCACCGGCGCGACACTGAGGGTTACGCGAAAGCGCTCGAACACTTCGACTCACGTCTTCCGGAAATCGAGTCGGCTATGCGCGACGACGATGTCATGATGATCACCGCCGATCATGGAAACGATCCGACATTTCCGGGCACGGACCACACCCGCGAGTATGCACCTCTACTCGTTTATGGAAAGACCGCCCGAGCAGGCGTCAGTCTCGGTACACGCGACTCCCTCGCAGACATCGGGCAGACGATCGCTGAGAATTTCGGTTTGGAGTTGGCTGCAGGCAAAAGCTTTTTCGACAGGATTACATGATTACATGGGAATGCAGGCGCATCATCGCGCCGATTAAAGCCCAGGCTATCCCATAGGGCTCAGGTCATAAGCGACTAATCCAAACACAACAACGCTCCTCACGTTTCCAAACGAAGAGAAGTAGAAAAGCTAATTTATTTCGAATCGAGTTGCAGCCACGAGCAAATCGAGGGGGTTTTGAACTCTCTTTCATGCGTTACCACTCGCATTCCATTTATTCCTGCGACAAATCTGCCACAACGAATTTTGATTACTGATCAGCGTCAGGAGTTAGGAAGACACTTGGACCAGCGCGTCATTCGTTAACGAGGCTCGAGTACATCGGCAGCCGCCCCTCACTTTCGATCCGTGAATCAATGCTCTACGAGCTTCAAAAATGATACCGGCGAACTGCAAAACAAAAGTTCTGGAATTCAAAGCGCAACTTATTGAAAGCGAATCGCCGGGGCGCTCAAATTCAAGACAAGAACTGGAAAATAGTCGATGTGATCTGCGTGGTTCAATACATTCCGCGTGTCGTTCAATCTGCAATTTGTACGCAATTTGTCTCCCCAATAACCCAATCTGCACCGAAGAGAATCCAATGGCCCCGAATCAGACTTAACCTACGAAGCCTGACAGGGTCGAGGCCATAAACGTTTTTGTGGACAGGATTACATGATTTGCATGACTGACAGATTCAATCATGCAAATCCTGAAATCTTGTGCTAAATTCCTCGCATGAGCACTCACGTAACCGAATTATTCGCGAAAGCCTCAATCCTATCCGAAAAGGAACGAGCCACCCTCGCTGGTTTGTTAATCGAGAGTCTTGAGTCAGAAGTTGATTCTGACGTCGAGGAAGCATGGCGTGTAGAAATAGAACGCCGCGTGGCTGAGTTAGACTCCGGCACTGCCCAAACCGTGCCGTGGGAAGTCGTTAAAGCCAAGCTTCTTCGACGCACAGAATGAATCGCAAACTCACTGTACATTCAGAAGCGGAGGCGGAAATTCTGCAAGCACTTACGTGGTACGGCGAGCGGAGCCGTGTGGCCGCTCGTGCCTTCGTTCAGGAGTTGACGAGTATGGTGACGCTCGCAACTCGTTCGCCAGAGAGTTGGCCTCGAAGCTATGGAAACACCAGGCAAATAGTTTTCCCGCGGTTCCCGTTCAATCTTGTCTTCCGAGTGAGAGAGGAAACGATTGAAATAGTTGCGGTCGCACACCAGCGCCGCCGCCCTTCATATTGGCATCTTCGATAGGAACATTCTGCAACAAGTCGTCTCCAACGTGGCCCCGTTGAACTAGTGAGGGACAAGACCTAGAATCCTGGTGTCCACACATTCCTTGTCCCGGTGAAGTGATATGGACGGCATCATCAAAGATCTCAAGTACGCACTTCGCTCACTGCTTCGATATCCGACATTCACGATTGTCGCGGTAATTACTCTGGCGCTTGGCATCGGTGCTAATACCGCGATCTTCACGGTGGTGGATGCTGTGCTGCTGCGGCCGCTCCCGTATCAGAACGCCGAACGCTTGATGATGGTTGGCACGAGCACGCCCGCGATTAAGCTCTTTTCCGCTACCAGGAACAGGTTTCTTTACTGGCGGGAACACAGCCGCTCGTTTGAAGGACTAACGACGTACAGAAGTTTCTCAGCGCCTCTAGTCAATCTCGGAGCCGAGCCCCAGGACGTAACGGGCTTACGCGTCTCAGAAGATTTCTTCCAGGTGTTTGCTACCCAACCGCAAATAGGTCGCACATTCTCGAATGAAGAAAATGTAACGGGTGGTCCACAAGTCGCCATCATCAGCGATAAATTGTGGACGCGATACTTCGGCGGCGCTCCTGACGTGCTCAACCAGTCGCTGTCAATTAATAACGACAATTACACGATCGTCGGTGTCATGCCGAAAGACTTCTGGTTTGAGGTCGAGGCAGATGTGCTCGTACCCTTGCGACTCGGAACAAGTCAGGAAGCACTAGCGGGAGGAGCTAACTATCCGGTTGTTGGCCGGTTGAATGCCGGCGTCACGAAAGATCAGGCACTGGCCGAGATGAAGGTGATTGTGGATCAATTTCGCACTTCGTATCCCGACCAGGCGATAGAAGGTGAGAGCGCGGCTGTCGTCAATTACCAGGAGTTCATGGTCGGCGAGATCCGGCGGCCATTGCTCATACTACTCAGCGCCGTCGCTCTTGTGCTTTTCATCGCGTGCGCAAACGTAGCGAATCTTCAGTTGTCGAGTGCGGTTGCACGTGGCAGGGAGATTGCAATTCGCGCCGCTTTGGGTGCGAGCCGCTGGCGTGTGGTAAGGCAGTTACTGACTGAGGGCTTGCTACTTTCCTTCCTCGGCGGCCTCCTTGGAATCGTATTGGCGTTCTGGGCTGTTGCGGCTTTCCGAACGTTAATGCCGGAAGGACTGCTCCCGCGTGAAAGTGAGCTTAACTTCAACTCCTCGGTGCTGTTATTTACAACTGCTGCTTCAGTTCTCGCCGGCATCAGTTTTGGTTTAGCCCCAGCGCTTCACTCAACGCGACTGGACTTAACCCGCGCACTTAAGGAATCACCCACGACAGGCTCCAGGAGCACGAGTTATGGCTGGTTTCGTAGTGCGCTGGTAGTTAGCCAGGTAGCCCTCGCGCTTGTGCTTCTTGCCGGCGCTGTCCTGCTCATTCGTACGTTTGCGAATCTGCGCGGAGTAGATCCGGGATTTGATCCGAGCGGAGTGCTTACGTTTGAGGTTGCGCCGCGTGGTCCACAATATGCAACCACAAACCAAATAGTAGAGTTTCATCAGCAGGCAATCGATAGATTCAAATCGCTGCCGGGAGTGGAATCAGTAGCTACTACCAACACGTTGCCGCTCAGGCGATGGCTCAACCTGCCGCTGGAATTCGAAGGGAAGCCCGATCAGATCATTTCAGCGGAATGGCGAATGATTAGTCCGGATTATTTCGACACAATGAAAATGCGAATTACAGCAGGTCGAAATATTTCCAGTTCCGACTCGGCTACATCCATTGGCGTTGTCGTCGTTAATGATGCTTTTGCACGCAGACATTTCACCACCACCAATTCACTGGGACAGCGACTGATCGTTGGCCGGCCGATGGGAAAAGATCTCGCGCGTCCGATTCCTCTCGAGGTCGTTGGAGTCGTCAGCGACAACAAGCAACGGAGCTTAACCGATGCTGCGTTGCCAACAATCTATGTTCCTACCGCGCAAGTGCCGGATGCTTTGATCGCAAACTTCCACAACTTCTATTTCGTGATTCGTACGAACGGTGATCCACTGTCTTTCGCTCCTGCCGTCCGCCGCGAGATGCTTGCGCTGGATAAAACACTCCCGGTTAGAAACGTACGTACGATGGAAGAGGTTATCGCTACCTCGATCTCTCCGCAGCGATTTCACATGTCGTTGCTTGTGTTGTTTGGCGGAATCGGTCTGGCACTGGCGGCGGCCGGAATTTACGGCGTCATGGCCTACTCCGTTTCCCAGCGGACGCGTGAGATTGGAATTCGCATAGCTTTGGGAGCGCAACTGAAGGATGTGCTGCGAATGATACTTGGCCACAGCATGAAGTTGACTTTGATAGGCCTTGCGATTGGCCTGGCAGCCTCGCTGGCACTAACGCGTACGCTCAAGACTCTATTGTTTGGAGTGCAACCAACGGATCTCACGACGCTTATTATCGTGTCGCTGGTCTTGATCGCAGTGGCGTTGATTGCTTCCTACGTGCCCGCGCGACGAGCGACCAGGGTCGATCCATTGGTCGCTTTGAGATACGAGTAGAGTGCAGTTAGGTTAAGAGTTCAATCTTGAGGCTGCTGTTTTGAGCAGCAGGCTAAAGCTTGAAGTGGCTTCGAGCGAACTCTTGAACGCTAAACTGACATCACTGCTACTTCTTCGCTGACAGACTCTTATGGATAGTCTCAATCCAGCGATCGGTTTTGATGAACCCCGTACCCCACGATTGCCACTCCGCCGGCAGTCCTTCGCTCTTGATCTGATCCAGGGTTTTTCCAGACGTCATCTTTTGCCGCACGATCTCGGTGGTTTGCTGCAACATGCGGTGATAGTTCTTGAGATCGTCGAGCGTTGAAATGGGGCCGTGACCGGGAATGAGTTTCGCCCCGTCAGGGATCTTGCCGATGATGTCACCGATGTTCTTTATCAAGCCTTCGACGCTGCCGCCGCTCTCCAGGTCAACAAAAGGAAATCTTCCCGCGAAGAAATCGTCGCCAAGATGGACCACGTTTGAAGTGGTGAAGAAGATGACGCTGTCGCCGTCAGTGTGACCCTGCGGGTAGTGAATGGCGCGAATGTCTTCGCCGTTGAAGTGGACCGATAAAGAGGAATCGAAAGTAATTACCGGCAGTGCTTCTTTTGGAGACGCCGGAGTAGTGCGGTTGAATACCGTTGACCTCTGTTCAGTAGCCAAACGCTTGCGCACATTGTCATGAGCGATGATTGTGGCTTCTGGTCCAAAGGCGACGTTGCCGCCTGTGTGATCGCCGTGCCAATGAGTGTTCAGGATGAAGCGCAACTTTCCCTGCCCAAGCTCCTTGAGTGATGCTCTGATCTTGTCGGCAAGCGGCGCAAACTGATCGTCGACTATCAGAATGCCGTCCGAGCCGACAGACACGCCGATGTTTCCTCCGGCGCCTTCGAGCATGAACACGTTGCCGGCAACTTTTGTCGCTTTCATCTGGACCTGCGAAAAGTCTTGTTGACCGTGAATGGAAACGGCAAAAACTAAAAGTAGTGTAAGTAACAAAAACTTCTTCACGTAGCGTCCTCCAATAGAAATATTTCGCGCAAAGGCGCAAAGGCGCAGTTACTACGCCTCGGGATTCTTAAGCACTGCGATAAAGGGTAGGTTGCGGTAGCGCTCAGCAAAATCCAAACCATAACCCACGACAAACTCGTCGGGAATCTTGAAGCCGAGATAGTCGATCTTTACTTCTTTCTGCCGCCGCTCGTATTTATCGAGCAGGGCTGCAAGCTTGACGCTCGCCGCTCCGCGCGACGCGAGGTTAGCAAGCAGGTACGACAGCGTCAGGCCAGTGTCGACAATGTCTTCAACCACCAGTATGTGCCGTCCTTCGATCGGCACGTCGAGATCTTTCATGATGCGGACTTCGCCCGACGTTCGCGTTGACGATCCGTAACTCGAAATCGCCATGAACTCGATGCCCAGACGCGTATCGATCGAGCGGAGCAGGTCACTCAAAAAAAAGCAGGCGCCCTTGAGCACTCCAATCAGCAACGGGTTGAGCCCGGCGTAGTCGCGCGTGATCTCCGCGCCCAACTCCTTGATGCGCGCCTGAATCTGTGCCTCCGAAATAAGGACTTCAAGGTTTGGATTACTGAACTCCGAGGTGAACTGGGCCGAAGAGGTAGCCAACTTGTTTCTCCTTCAGTATGTGTTGATCGAGCAAGACGTTGCGATGTGCCGCGTGGTGCGACATACTATGCAAGCTCTTCCTTAAGGTCAATGCTAAACACATCTCGTGCACTTCTTTGCGCCATTGTTCTGACACTCTTCGCCGTCCCTGTGTTTGGCCAGGGAACTGCTATTGAGCCTTGTCAGGCCACGCCGGCTCCCGCAAAACGGGGAACCACAAACGCTAAAGCGAAACTATTACCTGTCGATGCAAGTGTTCCCGACGACCCTGAGGTCGAGAAGATGCTTGCGCCTTACAGTGAGAAAGTTCGCGATCTCAGTAAAGTTATCGGAAGGCTCGAAGGCGACCTGACAAAGAAGGGGGTGGGTGCGGGCTCACTCGGAAACTTCGTCACTGACGGTGTGAAAGCACAGGCAAAAGCGAAACTCGGAAAGCCGGTGGCGCTGGCAATGGTGAACGCCGGTGGACTGCGTAAGAATGAAATCTCAGCCGGTGAACTGCGCGCCAGCGACATCTTCGAACTGCTGCCATTTGAAAATGCACTCGTCGCGGTCGACGTAACCGGCGTGCAACTGGCGAAGGTACTTCAGATCGTGACCAAAGATGCGCAAGCAGGCGCGCGCATTCAGTTTAAGTGGAACGAACAAAGCCGTGCTGAATTTCTGAGCGGCAAACTCCTCGATGAGAATGGAAGAGAGCAGGAGATCGATCCGGAAAAGATCTACACGATCGTTACGATCGATTATCTTTTGCGACTCGGCGGCGGCGCGTACGCGATTCTTCAGGAAGCAAAAAGCACGATACCGCTGAACATAACTCTGCGCGATGCAATCCTGGATTACGTGAAGTCTGAAACTGCGGCCGGGCGTTCCATTCGTCCCGTGCTCGATAGACGCTTTGTTCAGGTTGGACCAGGTCCAAAGACAATCGAAGAACCCAGATGATCAATCGACGTACATTTCTTTCCACTTCCGCCGCGTTCACAGCGACACTCGCCGCGTTTCCGCGCGATCTGCTCAAAGCGAACGCAGCGGACACCGTAATCACGATCCTTCATACCAACGACACACACTCGCAGATCGATCCGTTGCCCGCCAACGACAGGAATGCAGGGAAGGGAGGCGTCGCGCGCCGTGCAACACTCGTCAGGAAAGTCAGGAAAGAGAATCCAAACACACTGCTGGTCGATGCCGGCGATGTACTTCAGGGCACTCCTTACTTCAACTTCTACAAAGGAGAAGTCGAGTATAAAGCCATGTCGGCGATCGGCTACGACGCAGGCACACTCGGCAATCACGAATTCGACAACGGCGTAGAAGCACTCGCAGCGGCTTTGAAGTTCGCGAATTTCGATATTGTTTCGGCGAACTACGATGTTAAAGGAACCGTCCTCGAACAACGCGTCAAACGCTACGTAGTTAAAACACTCGGCGGCATACGTGTCGGGTTGTTTGGCCTGGGTGTAAGTCCCGTTGCGCTCATCACTCCCGAAAACTTCAAAGGCGTGACTTACATCGATCCCGTGATCGCGGCTCGCGACGTCGTGAAGAAGTTGCGAGAGGAAGAACGCTGTTCACTTGTCGTTTGTATGTCGCATCTCGGGTATGTCGAAAAGGGCGATCGAGGCGACTCGTTCGTCGCGTCGCAGGTCGACGGAATTGATTTTATTGCCAGCGGCCACACGCATACGTTCATGGAGCAGCCTGTCACGCAAACTCAACCGTGTGGAGCAAAGACTTTGATATTTCAGGTTGGGAAAAGCGGAATTTATGTGGGCCGGGTTGACTTCACCTTCCGAAGCGGAAAAATCGCGGCGGCTTCAGCGCGGTTGCTGGATCTGAGGAATGCTTGATGGCTGATGATGCAACCCGCGATCGAGTTCGCGCCCTCGTGCGCGAAGTGTTGGAGAAGGCCGGGCCTGATTCTCCTGCACCAACCCCCACACGCTTCGTCAACACAGTATCCGAAAGCACCGCCCAACCTGCCGTGACGCGCGACGAATCGGCGAAGAGCGTTATCACCGAGGACGACGTGCGCGGTCTCGAGCCGGGCGCGGTTCTCAGAATCGGAGAAGACGCTCGCTTGACGCCGCTCGCCGCGGACATTGTCAGTGAGAAGAAGATCGAGATCGTGCGTCGTACTTCAAGAGGCGGATCGAAGGCTTCAAAACTGATCGCGGTCGGCGCGGACCATGGTGGGTTCAAGATGAAGGAAGAGCTCAAAGCTGTGCTGAGCGAACTGGGACATAAGGTGCAGGACTTTGGAGCGTATTCGGAAGAGGCAGTCGACTATCCTGACTTTGCACACGCGGTCGCGCGGGCGGTTGCCGATGGCGGTTCTGATCTGGGAATCGTGATTGACGGAGCAGGTGTCGGTAGCGCGATGACGGCGAATAAGGTCCCTGGTGTTCGAGCCGCGGCGTGTTATTCAGTTGACGTTGCACGCAACTCTCGCGAGCACAATGATGCGAACGTGTTGACGCTCGGAAGTAAAACGATCAGCAGCGCGCAAATGCGCGAGATCGTGAAGGTCTGGCTTTCCACGGAGATTAGCGAGGACAGACACCGGAAGCGCGTCGCGAAGATCGACGCGATCCAGCGACAGTATCAGCGGTAATTGAATAGGTCCTATAAGGCCTATAGGTCATATAGGACCTATTAGTCTAAAATGCTGGCGGCATGTCATTCTCAAACAATGGCGATTACGAGGCCCTGATTGAGCAGATCACTGACGCCATCGTCGCCCGTCTCAACGGCGACAGCGCCGATCAGGCCGCGATGTGCGGCTGCACCTCGGAATGCTTTCATCGCTGCCCTGAACGGATGCACCGCATTGTTGATGCGGGCGCTGCGCGTATCGGTCTGGTGTTAGGACAAACCGGATCCGCAAGGGAATGGGCGAGCCTGATAGATCACACCTTGTTGAAACCTGAGGCGACGGACGACGACATCAAAAAACTCTGCCAGGAAGCCGCAAGCTATCGTTTCGCATCGGTCTGCGTTAACCCGACGTGGGTGCGCGTTGCCGCCTGTAATTTAATCGGCAGTGGTATTCCCGTTTGCACCGTGATCGGATTTCCGCTCGGCGCCACTCTTCCGGACGTCAAAGCTTACGAAGCACGCCGCGCGATCTTTGATGGAGCCAGAGAAGTTGATATGGTGATCAACGTCGGCGCGCTGAAGAGTGGCGACGATTGTCTCGTAGAACACGATATCCGTTCCGTCGCACAAGTCGCACACGAGTACGATGCCATCTGTAAAGTGATCATTGAGACTGCCTTGTTGACGGACGATGAAAAGGTGCGCGCGTGTCAGGCAGCGAAGAAGGCAGGCGCCGACTTCGTAAAGACCTCGACCGGATTCTCAAAAGGCGGAGCAACTGTAGCCGATGTGGCGCTGATGCGACGCACAGTCGGATCGGAGCTTGGCGTGAAAGCTTCAGGTGGTGTCAAAGGACTCGAAGACGCACGCAAGATGGTTGAAGCCGGCGCCACGCGCATCGGCGCGAGTGTCGGCGTGAAGATCGCACAGGAAGCCGCGGGCAAAACCCCTACGACCGCAAGAGCCTCCGCTTACTAGGAACAGTGACCAATGCCCGCAAATCCAAAACTGTTGGCCGTGATTCTTGGCGGAGGCGCCGGCAATCGTCTCTACCCGCTGACGCAACAGCGATCGAAACCGGCAGTTCCACTCGGCGGCAAGTACCGGCTCGTTGACATCCCGCTTTCAAACTGCATCAACTCCGACATCCTGCGCACGTTCGTCCTGACGCAGTACAACTCCGCGTCGCTCAACAGGCACATCGCGCAGACTTATCGCTTCTCACAGTTTTCGAACGGCTTCGTCGAGATACTCGCTGCTGAACAAACACCTGAGAATCCGCAGTGGTTTCAGGGAACTGCCGACGCTGTGCGACAAGTCTTGCCACACATCAGAGACTGGGGCATCGACACGTTGTTGATCCTCTCCGGGGATCATCTTTATCACATGGACTATCGCGGCTTCCTCGAACGCCATCATCAGTCGAACGCTGATGTGACGGTGTCGGTAATTCCATGTGAACCGCGCGCGGCGAGCGAGTTTGGTTTGTTGAAGATTGACGAAACCGGACGCATTGTCGAGTTTAAAGAGAAACCTAAAGGTGATGATCTACTCTCGATGAAGGTCGACACCACTCACCTGGGGCTTGATGCGCAGGAAGCTCAGCGCCGGCCGTTTCTCGCGTCGATGGGAATCTACGTTTTCAAGTACGACCAACTCGAACAGTTACTCCGTGAAGATCCGGCGGCGATCGATTTTGGCAAGCACATAATTCCGGCGGCTATAAGCTCAAGACACGTGCAGGCATTCCTGTTCGACGGCTATTGGGAAGACATCGGAACGATCGGCGCGTTCTATCGCGCCAACCTCGATCTCACCAGCAAGATTCCGAAGTTCAACCTGTTCGATGCGGAAGCTCCCGTCTATACACGCGCGCGTTACTTGCCGCCTTCGAAGATTGAAGAGTCGCAGATCAACGACTCGATAATTAGTGACGGGTGCATCATCAACGGCGCGAAAGTGACAAACTCAGTGGTGGGTTTGCGCAGCAGGATTTATAAGGGGGTTCAGATCGATGCTTCGTTCATGATGGGCGCTGACTTCTATCAAACCTTCGACGAGATGCGCAGCGACCTGGATAAAGGCATGCCGCGCGTCGGCATAGGTGAGGGAACTATCATCAAGCATGCGATCATCGACAAGAATGCGCGCATCGGAAAGAACGCGCGGCTGTTGAATGAAGCCGGCATAGCCGACGTCGATGGACCAGGCGGCGCGTATTTCATTCGCGACAGCATCATCATCGTGCCTAAAAACGCTGTGATCCCCGATGGCATGATCATTTAGAGACAGGATTTTCAGGATTAAACAAGATTCTAAAGTGATACTTTAGGTTAATGCCGAAGTTTAACTTTCCGACGCGTGAGTATCACCCCGCCACTGTAGAACGAACCTTAACGAAGCGTCGCAAATCTCCCGTTCCTCAAATCGAGCTACCGAAAGACAAGAACAATCTCGACGTCAAGATCGACGACAGGCTGGTAAGGCTGACCAACCTCAACAAACCGTTCTGGGCAAAGCCGAACGTTACCAAGCGAGACTTGATTCAGTATTACCTCGACGTCGCGCCGGTGTTGCTCCCGCACATCACCGAACGCGCCATGGTGATGAAGCGGTATCCGCACGGTGCGGCAGGGGAGTTCTTTTTCATGAAGCGTGCGCCGTCACCGCGGCCTGATTGGATTGAGATCTGTAATATCGAGCATGAGTCGGGAAACATTATCAACTTCCCGATGATCCAGGACGTGGCGGCGTTGATGTGGGTAATCAACCTCGGTTGCATCGATCTTAACCAGTGGTATGCGCGCTGCGACGACGTCGATCGCCCGGATTACCTGCACTTCGATCTCGATCCCGTGCCGAATGCGACGTTTGAAAAAGTCCGTGAAGCAGCGCTGTTTCTAAAACTCGCGCTCGATACATTAAAGATTCCCAGTTATGCCAAGACCACCGGGTCGAAGGGCATTCACATTTACATTCCGATCAAACGAGGTCCGACTCAAAAGCAGGTGTGGACGTTTGCGAAGGAGTTTGCGTACGCCGTCGCTTCGCAGGCGCCGAAGCTCTTGACGGCGGTTTACCAGGTTTCGAAGCGACCGAAGGGAAGAGTGCTGGTTGACTATAACCAGAACGCGTGGGGACGCACGCTGGCTTCGGTCTATTCAGTGAGGCCAAACAAAGTGCCCAGCGTCTCGACTCCGGTTACGTGGAAAGAATTGGAGCGAGGGATCGCGACCGAAGACTTTCGTATCGATAACGTTCCGGCGCGCGTTGCGAGGCTTGGTGACTTGTGGAAGCCGATGTATGAGACGAAGGGACGCTTTCGACTTGAAGCTTATCTTTAACGGTCGGCGGGCCTACAGCTTAAGTTAATGGTGAAGGTTTCCTTTGCGCCTTTGCGGGAGAAACTTTATCCGGACATTATGCAGGTTTGGACTATCGGACATTCAACGCGCAGCGCTGAGGAGTTTGGACAGATCCTCACGGCGCATGGAGTTGAAGTATTGATTGATGTGCGGAGCTTCCCCGGCTCGCGTCGTTACCCGCAGTTCAATAAGCCCGCGCTGGCCGAGTCGCTGGCGAGTATCGGCATCGACTATAAACACGAACCGAGACTCGGAGGTCGACGCACGCCACGCAAGGACTCACATAACACTGCGTGGCGCAATGCATCTTTCCGCGCTTATGCAGATCACATGGAAAGCGACGAGTTTGGAAAGGGAGTTGAAGAATTACTTCAACTCGCGCGCGATGCTCGCACGGCAGTAATGTGTGCGGAAGCGTTGTGGTGGCGCTGTCATCGCAGCTTGATTTCGGATTATTTGAAAGCGGCGGGACATTCGGTTGTGCACATCATCGATCATTCGAAAACCGAGGAGCACCCATTCACTTCAGCAGCGAGGATCATCGAGGGGAAGTTGTCCTATCGAGGACTTCTTTAATATGCCTCTTTGTGGCCTAGCTCGCTCGGTTGCTGTGCCAGACCTTAGCCTTCGCGCCTTTTTTGCGGCGCTTCACGCCTGTGCGGCGCGGGATCTTTTTCGGATCTCCGGTCGAAGCCTTACGGATGTCGCCGCCTTCGTCCTCTGCGATTTCGGCCAGCGAGCGGCGAGTAAGAATCGAAACAGGCGCAAGCTCCGTGACTTCCTCTTCGGTTGTGTAGTAATCACGATGCTTGATCAACAGCCACTGTCGATTGCGAGTGCGGACCAGCACCCACGATCCTTTTAACTTCTCACCATCAAGCGTGAACTTGAAGTCGCCCTTGCGCAGCGCAGCCTCAACGTCATCCGTCTCTTCCGGCTTGTACGTTCCGTAATCCCAGACCATTACGGTGCCGCCGCCATACTCACCTTCAGGTATAACGCCTTCAAACTTTGCATAGTCAACCGGATGATCTTCAACCTGCATCGCAAGTCGCTTCACCTTCGGATCGAGCGAGGGACCTTTTGGGACAGCCCACGACTTCAACACTCCATCGACTTCAAGGCGAAAGTCGTAGTGCAGTTGAGTGGCACGATGCTTCTGGATCACGAACATCCGGCCAGTGCGCGTGCGCTTCTTCGTTGGGCCAGGCTCGGGAGTTTTATCAAACTTCCGCTTCTTCTTGTATTCGGTTAACGAAGCCATCGATAATCTGTGTAATCTCCGGATGCTCTTCTTCTGTCGCAAAAAGCTCGGTTTGGATCGGATCGAGTCCCAGCGCTTCTCTCACGCGCGCGAAACTCCGGCGGTGTATCGGCAGCGCGCCGAGCAACTTCAACAAGCGACAATGCTCAGGTGTTGGGTAACCCTTGTGCGTGGCCAGCCCATATCCGGAATAGACCTGGTCCAACTCGAGCATGTGTGCGTCCCGTGTCGTCTTGGCGATGATAGACGCGGCCGCGATACTTGCCGATAGTGCGTCACCGCGGATGATGCCGCGTTGCGGTGTCTCGCAGTTCGGAATCTTTCGCGCATCGACGAGAATGAAGTCCGGCCGGCAAGTCAAACCCTGCACCGCTCGCTGCATCGCCAGCAGCCCTGCGTGATAGATATTGATCTTGTCGATCTCTTCAACCTCTGCAATTCCGACTGACCAGCAGACAGCATCCTGTTTGATCTGTACGGCGAGTTCATCTCGTTTCTCAGGATCGAGGATCTTTTTGGAGTCGTTGAGACCGCGCAGCTTGTAGTTCTGTGGCAGTATCACAGCGCCTGCTACGACAGGCCCGGCAAGCGGCGCCATCCCTGCTTCATCCACACCGGCGACGAGTCCATAACCCGATGACCACAACTCGATCTCGAAGCGCAGCAGATAGTGCAAACGCTGGCCTTCGGCGCGATTCTCACGATATCTTTCGCGAATGCGACGCGCGAGTTGATGCGCACCCTGCCGCCGATCGACTTCCAGAGCTTCAAGTAATCCTTTAGGTACGGGCCTGCGACGCCGCACGAACAGGTCACTCAGTTCTGGGATAGATTTTTTGAGGAGGTCTTCCAGAGAACTCATGATTCGGCGATAGTCTGTGTTCCCGCTTTCCTCTTGTCAAGACAGGTGTTTGTTTTTTAATGTGCAACCCAATCCACGGATTTAACAGATTGCTTTAACTCTTCTGTGGATGGATCGTGTAGATAAGAATCCATGAATCTTTCTCCCCGCACACGAATGCGCCTGCTGGGCTTGCTCCCGCTGATCTTTTTTCTGGCTCAGGCAGTGCACTACTGGAGAATCAACCAGCTCGGGCACATGCTCTGGATGTGCAACGTCGGCAACCTGCTGCTTGCGATGGGTCTCTTTGTCGAAAAGCCTCTCGTGATCAGACTGTCGGCGATCTGGATGATTCCGGGTTTGATTGTTTGGTTCGTTTACGTGGTGCTGGCGTGGGGTGTGTTTCTCACTTCAACGCTCGCGCATGTCGGTGGACTCATCGTGGCATTGATCGCGCTGAGTAAAGTTCGCATGGATCGAACTGCGTGGCGGTGGGCCTTTGGCTGGTATCTCGCAATCCAGTTGTTATCGCGGTTCGTTACGCCACGCGAGTTGAACGTCAATCTCGCACATGCGATACAGCCAGGGTGGGAAAGAACCTTCGAATCTTATGGAATGTTCTGGCTTACTTTAACTCTGATCACAGTGGTTGTGCTGTGGTTGTCAGCTTTGCTGTTCTGGAGTATTTGGCCGGCTGGTTTGCAGCGTTTAGACCACGCTGCGGGTTGAACGCGGGCGATGTGATTCGATCAATGTGGTGACGATGTTACAAAGCTCCGACGGCTGGCTCGGTTTGATTAGGTACGCTTGCGCGCCGGATTTTATCGCCTGGTCTTTATCGATCTCGTAAGCTGCCGCGGAATAGAAGACAATCGGTGTGGCTTTGTCGAACTCGCGTATCTGCTTACACAATTCCAATCCCGAACCGTCCGGCAGCCATGAATCCAAAAGATAAAGATCGAACTCCTGTGAACCGGCGAGCGCCACCCCACTCTTTATCGTCGAGCCGGTTACAACTTCATAGCTTCGCTGTTCAAGCACAAGGGTCACCAGTTCGCGAGTATCTTCATGATCCTCGATGTAAAGGACACGTGGGGCTTTTGTATCTCGCATGGCTGGTTCTCGCTGCCTGGCGGACCGGTTGAATTGTCGACGGGAATCTAATAGACGGCGCTAAAACTCAATAAGTGAAACAGGCTGGACCGACATATATTTCTCAAGGTCAGTCGGGAAGGATATGCCGGCCACAGCCACCCTGCTTGTTGTGTGCGATGACTGTATGCTGATCAAACAACCATGTCAGTACGTTGGCGAACAATTTTGATTCAGGGAATTCCTGATGTCAGACATCATGCACAACAAAGTGTAACGTAACGTACAAAACCGGCCCGGTTCTCTGTACGGAGGCAATCAAAGGGAGTAAAATGTCTTTCGTTAATAGAAACTTTACCCCCGTTCCGAATTAACTCTTAGTCCCAGAAAGAAAGCCTCAAGGTGCGGCGGGATGTCTAGTAATTTTAAAACATCTGAAATTGGAAACGAGTCGTTTCTGGAAGATATCGCTTTAAGAAACGAACTCCTTCGCGATCTATTCACTTCGCAGAGTGCCAGAGACTACCTCTTACCTAAATTAACCATCGTTTCTCTCAATTCCAATCAGGTCCTCTCGGAACAGGGAGATAAAATCGAGGTCATCTACTTCCCGGTGGATTCCGTGGTATCGGGTCTGGCGATCATGGAGGACGGCACGACTGTAGAAACGTCGATGGTTGGCCGTGATGGGCTCGTCGGAATACCTGCAATCCTCGGCAGTGGAATCTCCAGACAATGGATTTGGGTATCGATTAGCGGGACTGCCCTGCAACTCGATCCCAGGTTCATGGAGAGTGTGTTCGTTAACAACGAGAGCGCCCTCAGGGTCTTGTTGAGGTGTTATCGATCGGTGGTCACGCAAGTCTCGCAACGATGCGTCTGCAACACAAGGCACACGATTCTTGAGCGTCTCTGTTGTTGGCTGCTGATGATCCACGATCGCGTTGGAGGCAGCAATCTAAGATTGACTCAGGAGATGATCGCCTCGCGAGTTGGCGCTCGACGCGCGGGTATTACGGTGGCGGCCGGAATGCTCCAGGAGTTAGGTGGAATCGAGTATCGGCGCGGCCATCTGTGCGTTCGCAACAGAGAGGTTCTCGAGCAGACGGTTTGCGAGTGTTACGACATTATGCAGGCCGAGTTCCGGCGCAATCTCATCAGCTCGGGCGGGGGGAGACCATTCGCGTTAGCGGGTGAAGCAGCCTAAAGCATAAAGTCTGAGTGGACCAACGCACGTGAGCGTAAACCCCGGCTGGACCAACGCGCGAAGCGCGCGAGCGTAAAGCCCAGGGTGGACCAACGCGCGAAGCGCGTGAGCGTAAAGCCCAGGGTGGACCAACGCGCGAAGCGCGTGAGCGTAAAGCCGGGGTGGACCAACGCGCGTGAGCATAAAGCCCAGGGTGGACCAACGCGCGAAGCGCGTGTCAGCATATAGCCTAGGGTGGAGCGAGGCTTTGCGAGCGAAACCCTAGGTTAAGTTATGTAGAAAGTTTTTAGCCCGCGAAGCGGGCGACAGCGCGGGATCCGCAGCCTCTGTCGCCCGCTCCGCGGGCTCACAATTCTTAATTACGATTGATCCTAGAGTTCCGCGAGCAAGCTTGTATGCTGACACCTGCTTCGCAGGTTTACTCAACTGCCTCACTGTAAACGAACAGACGATTTACGGCTGACCCGGATTCGTCGGAAACAGGTACGGCGGTGTGAATAAAGCGCCGCCCGGCGGCATTCTGATTACCATCCACACTTGCCAGCAGCGGAGGAGT
>JAICGZ010000103.1 GCA_025922875.1 Pyrinomonadaceae bacterium | reverse complement strand
GCAACTGGCGCTCGAAATTGACCACCGCCATCACGAGCGTTGGCGCTTGAAAATCATCAGCTACGCGCCGGACGATCTGAGGCGAAGCAAAACCGCTGAGGTCAGCCGCCGTTGGCACATTTGACACGCCATCAAAGCTAAACCTTACAAGGTCCAGTTGTGCCGGATCGACCACTCGGAAATCCGTTTGATTGACACCATCAAACCGTTCTGCCACGAGCGCCACTCGCTCGCTGAGTCGATCGTAGAAAACTCCAACTCCTCCTCGTATCACCATTTTCGGTGTCGTATTTGGACCGGTACGCGGAGACCAGGCAATGAAAACACGCGGAGCGAAATTCAAGTTGCTACTAATATTGGTCTGCCGCTCGTAACGTAATCCCAGAGTCAAACTGACGTTTGGACGAATGCGCCACTCATCCTGCACGAAGAATCCGAGATCAGTTTGATTGACGCGCGCCTCCGGATTACCTGTCGCAAGTGAAAAGTGAGTTGCGCCTCCGCCGAGCGTGCGCATGTCTGAACGGCCCTGGAATAACAGCGTGCGGCGATAACGCTCGAGACTCGTGATTGGGGCCAGCACCGGATTACCGTTCGCATCAAGCACGATTTGATTGTCGTTATTCAGTTGCGGCGCCATTCCACCTGCAAAAACAATCGTGCCGCCGAAATTTTGTGGGGAGACGTCAGTGATGCTTACACCGCGCAAGCGCACACCGAACCTGAGCACGTGAAGACCAGTTGTTAAAGTGGAAGAGTTTTGCAACTCCCAGCGATTCTCCTGCGCCTCCGCCCTGCCGATCTGCGAGCCGCCGCTGATGAACGACTCCTGCACCGTAACCGTTGGAATAGAGTTGTTACCATTGAGAAGCGCGCGACTGCGTACGTATTGAAAGCGCGTCTCAGTAATCATCGTCGGGCTGAGCACGGCCGATTCAGTCAGTTGCAGGAACTGCTCGGAATAGGAACGGTTGTAAGCACGTTCAGGTAAAGAGAAGTCTGATGCTCCGATGTTATCGGCTTTGATCTGTGCGTATGAGTAACGTGCGACGAGAGAGTTATTGCGATTTAACTGGTAATCGAAACGTGGACTGATTGAAAAATTGCGATTTGGTGTAACCAGCGTGAGTCTAAAAGGTGTGATGCTCAATGCCGGATCGAGAACCGTCGCATTGATAACGGCGTTATCGTCTACTGAACGATATTGCAGATCCGAAAAGAAAGAGAGTCGCTTTGGGATCAGTGGCCCACTGAGACTGCCGCCGGAATGACGAACTTGAAACGGCGCGCGGTGCGTTGCAAATGGATTACGCGAGTTCAGGCTCTCGTCGCCGAAATTGAAGAACGTGCTGCCGCGTAATTTGTCCGTGCCGGGACGAGTGATAATGTCTACGCGTGCTAAACCGACGCGATCGTTCTCGGCGCTGAAAGGGTTGTGATTGACACGCACTTCGCGAATCGATTCTTTAGGCGGCACGCGATTGGCGGTCAAACCGTCGATAACCATTGTTGCGCCCTCGGGGCCCGCCGCTGGGCCCGCCAGTGCTTGCAACGCCGCAGCCAACGCTTCGGGATCCTCAGGCAGGACGTCGAGATCTTTGCCTTGCAGTCTTAACGCATCTGCGTTGTTTGCCGAATCAACATTCAAATCATTCCCGTTTGCGATCGTGACGTTCTCCGCTTCAAGCACGATCTCCAACCGGACGTCATGAGTTCTGCGCTCGCCTGCTTCAACGTCAACTGCTTGTTCAGAAACAGCGAAGCCGTTGGCGGTAATGCGCACGGTATATTTTCCTGGAGACAAGGCGGTAAAGGAGTAAAGTCCCTGGGCGTTAGTGACGGTGCTCTGCCGGGCAGCCCCGGTACTTGTTACCGTAACCGAAGCTCCAACAATCAACTCGTCACGCTCGTTGGTAACTTTACCTGTCAACGAGCCAGGCCGTTGCTGAGCTGTCACTAAGAGACAGATACAGCACAGAAGAGTTGGGGTACTCCATTTCATCATGGACTCTTGGGCTCAGCAGGGAAGATGTCTCGCGCAAAGGCGCAAAGAAAACTCTTAGAAACGCGGCAGCGCTTTGCACCTTTGCGCCTTTGCGTGACCAATTTTTATGCATTTACAGCGTTCCCGCTCCGATTCGTTCAGCAATGATCGACAAGGGATCGATGCTGCCGGGTTTATTTCCATTCCCGTTTGTGAAGACGAGTCGCCTCGCTATTATATGCATTTCCGTGCATCCGGAAATGAAAGAATCAACCCTGTACTTGGCGAGAAGGTTTTTGAGAGTCGGGACCAGTTGGTAAACGTTTCGCCTCTTTTTGATCTGGTAAATCAACTCGTAATGAATCAACTCCTGATCGCGTTCATCGGGAAGAACAATATATTCCTCCGTGGCCGGCCAATGCTCGTGATCCTCAAACAAACGAGTTTGTCGCGTACCTTTCGAGCAAACAAGCAAGCGCCTTTCAGGAGACTGGATAATCTGTTCGAAAATAACGTCAACCAGCGATATGAGCTTTGTTTGAAGATCCGGAGGGAGGTTTTTCAACAGCTTATGCGCGGTCACGCAACACACAATCATTCGCGTGGCCCCCAGGAATGACAAAGCGCGCAGATTTGAAACCAACCTTTCCATTAACGCAGCGTAGTCTCCCGAGAGGATGGCGTCCGTGCGGTCTGGAACCGTCGGATCGGAATACATGATCACCCGCGGCGCTTCCTGCTCCCGTTCACGCAGACTGTTTTCATAGATGGCTTTTAGAAACTCGGCAGAAGCCATCGGTCCAAGGCCGCCGATGATGCCGACGACTTCATCTCCTCGAGCCTTTGCGAGAATTTGTTCATTCGTGAGGGCCGAATGGGTAATTAGATCGATCATTACTAACGCCTCCGAGGGTACTAATTCAATGTTTGGCGGTTGCAGCTCTATGTAGTCGCCTGCCTGGCGTATTCGTTTGCGTGAGGCTCCTTTAATAACCGTCTCAAATCTTCAGACACCATGGCCAATAGCTCCGATTGAGCTGTTTGAATGAAGAAATGATCTCCTGGAAGCATGCGCAGAGAGAATGCGCCAGTGGTATACGGACGCCAGCTTTCAAGTTCTTCAAAACTGACTTCGCGATCGTGTACACCGCCAAAAACAGCGATCGGGCAGTCAAGGGGTGGGCCAGGATCGTACACGTAAGTCTGGCAAAGTTTAAGTTCGGCGCGCAGCAGCGGAACCAGCAGTTTCATCAACTCCGGTTGCTCCAGAATTTCTGGCGGCGTGCCGTTAAGCTTGCTTAACTCTTCTATGAATTCGGGCTCAGGCAAGTCATACCTGGCGGTGGTCCTGTCTGGTATCGGAGGAGACTGTCGACCGGCAAGAAACAATCCCTCCGGCTCTTCCCCAAATCTATGCCGCAGCGCGCGCGCAAGTTCGAAACTAATCAGGCTGCCCATACTATGACCAAGAAACGCAAACGGCTTATCGAGAAATGGCCGCAGCGCAGGGACCAGTGATTCGATCAGAGTTTCGAGTTTGGTGAATGGAGGTTCGTTCAAACGCATTCCGCGTCCCGGAAGTTGGACCGGGCACACCTCGACATTCTCCGGCAATTCCGGGGGCCACTTGCAGAACATCAACGGGCTACCGCCTGCATATGGAAAACAGAAGAGCCGCATCGCCGCCGCAGGATTAGGCTTTGGAAAAAAGAGCCACCGTGTTGATTTGTATCTCATTTTGGCAATGCCCTTTGGATTCTCTGTGCAACCTCTGTGTCCGCTGTGTGTCTCTGTGGTAATTCTTACTGAAGGATCTATAACCACAGAGACAGAGGACACAGAGGTTACACAGAGAAGAATTCGAACTAGTCAGCACCGACGCCTACCGGCATCATCAGTTGCGTGATCAGGTTCTCAACTTCTTTACTGTCCCAGTTCGTTTCAATCGCCGGCTGGTTCATGAGGTAGTCGATCATTGAGCGTTGCTCGCGATCGATGCGCAAGGCTTCGACGTACGGCATGCACGTGAACGCAATCATCGTGTACAAAGGCATGTAGCGGTTGGGAAACATCTGATTGATCTTGCGTTCGAGCGCTTTCCTCAGCAAAAACTTTGGATCACCTAACAAGTCGCGAATCTCGACATAATGCTCCGTGACCATCGCTGAAATCGCGTCCATGTTCGGCTTTCGCAGTCGTTCGTATTCCGTGAATACTGTCCTCCAATCGTCACCGTAGTTTTCGAAACACTCCATCAACACTGCGCAATCTTCGAACCCGGAATTCGCGCCCTGCCCGTAATAAGGATAGAGAACGTGAGCAGCGTCACCGATGAGCGCCACCTTGCCCTGCAACGTCCAGGGTGAACATTTCACCATGACCATCGGGCTCGGCTGGCAGCGAGTGAACTCCTCAGCAAGGTTCGGAACTTGATCGACGACATCCGGGAATTTGTCGTTAAAGAAATCGATCACATCGCTTTCTGTTTGTATCGACGTAAAAGACTCAGGGCCTTCGAACGGCATGTGCAAAGAACCGGTGAAACTTCCGTCCGTGTTCGGAAACCCAAGCAGCATGTAGCGACCGCGCGGCCACATGTGCAGCACGTTTTTTTCCGCAACCCAATCCGCTGTTGCCGTGGCCGGCACAGTCAGCTCTTTGTATCCCTGGTCCAGGAACTCCTGCGAGTAACTAAGCCGGTGAAATCTTTGCAAGTATGACCGCACTCCGGAAAACGCTCCGTCAGCTCCAAAAAGAAGGTAAGCCTTCTCACGTCGCTGTTCTCCCGTATGCATGTTTTTGAATTCGACCTCGAGCGGCGACAAACCGAGTCCAACGCACTTTTCATGGAAATGAAATTCAACGTTTGGGTGCTGCGCGGCAAACTCGACCATGGCCGTGCTCATGTCGGATCGCAAAATAGAATAGAGAGCCTCAGAATTATTGCCGTAAGGCTGCAAGGCCAATTCGCCGTATTCGTTGTGAACAAACCTCCCGTAGGCCGGAACGGAAAGATGGCGGATGAGATCACCGACTCCCACTTCATCGAGAGCTTTGAAGCCGCGATCGCAAAGCGTCAGGTTGAAAGCCTTTCCGGCCCGGTTCTCTTCCCTCGCCTCTCGTGGATCAGGATTCCGATCGAAGACATCCACGCGGTAACCTTTCTTTGACAGGTAGACCGAAAGCAACGATCCGACCAGTCCCGCGCCGGCAATGATTATTCTTTCCATGGTCTGATAGGCCCTCCTCTTGAGGAAAGTGCAGAGTGATTAGGCGTTGGCCTTTAGACTT
This sequence comes from Pyrinomonadaceae bacterium, assembly GCA_025922875.1. Classification (GTDB taxonomy): domain Bacteria; phylum Acidobacteriota; class Blastocatellia; order Pyrinomonadales; family Pyrinomonadaceae; genus PSRF01. The sequence continues at coordinate 14,173 of JAICGZ010000103.1, read as the reverse complement.
TCAGCTTGTTCAGGCAATTGGAAGTTGAGAGTTTTTTGGCAGAACTCTATCCACTCGTCAGTCACTTCATCGAAGATGATGTTTTCATCAATGAAGATCCCGTCCGTTACAACGTAGTTCTCCTGCAGGTAGACAATGTGTTCTTTGTCCGCACCATCTCCGTTGGCAGACGCATCTTCTGTTTTTCGAAAGGCCTGGGCGTTTTCATGCCAGCCGGAGAATTGGCGCATGGCGTCCAGTGGATAGGCTTTGCAGTATTGTCCCATCTTACTCATTGTGAAGCTCCTTTAAGTTGTTTGTAGATTGAGTGAGAAATCGATGGCTGAGGGTTAGACTTCTCTGTGCAACCTCGGTGTTCTCTGTGTCTCTGTGGTTGTTTTTCTAAAAAATTACTGAACCACAGAGAACACAGAGGTTGCACAGAGAAGAGACTCTGATCAGTTATTCCTTGCTTTCTCCGAAATGTTCCAGGCGTCTCTCAGTCCTGTGGGATTAGGACGAGCGCGAGTCGTGGTCTCGATGAACACCAGCCCATCGTATGTCTGCTGCAAATTGATGCGCTGAAAACTCTTCTGATCGCCAAAGAAGCCGAGACCGATGGAACGCATACGGCGTGGAGTGTTGAGCCATTGCTCAATCACTTCCGTTTTCGCTGTATTCCGGAAGTCGACGATGAAATTCTTGATTCCGGTGCGGTTCAAATGCCATTCGACGGAACCTTCCGGCGCTGCCTCCACTGTAAACTCCTTCAGCGCGCCGATGGTTACGTTCGCGGCCATTTCGCGCGCCTGAAAAGCGCCTTGATTAAAACTGAAACCCAGCGCGTAGTAGTCAGGTCCGTAGATCGACTTCAGGTAACTGCCCAGCACGCCTTTGTGTGTCCCTACATGATCGTTGTGTGCCCAGACGATCACGCGTGTCCCTGGTTTCTCTTCGTCTATTCTGCGCTTTACATTCTGGGCCATGTAAAGATCTCTTGCGGCTCCGCTGTTAGGCCGGCGGTAGGTGTCGGCAAACTCAGCGAGGATGTTTGCGTTCTCGAAAGCCTGTGCAAATTCAGCGGCGGAAGTTTGCAGAGTAAACCGCATCTCGTTCAGATAAAGAAAACCGAGCAGTTCGTTTAGTGTAGCCAGCATCTGGACCTTGTCCGCAGGGCTAACTTGAATGGTGTACTCGATATGCTGTCGTCCCGAATCGTCTGATCGAAAGACTTGCGCAACTCTGTTGAAGTCTTCGAGCCGCTCAGGCGCAACCTTTGTCAGGTAATTACTGACACGCTCGATCGCCTGATTGTTATTGTGAAGGTCAAAGCCGGCAAACTTGACTTTCTTTCCCGCGGGGACGCTGCTGTTGTACTGCCGCAACCACTCAATCACCTCGGAAACTTCCTGAGTGTCCCACGCCCATAGTCCTTGCTTCGCGAGCAGCTTATCCCGGTCACCTTTCCCGTTAAGCACATACTCGTTAATGTCTAACGAAGCTGCGTAGCTAAGCTCCATCGCAAAAACAGTGAAGCCGGCTTCCTTGACGAGGAATTCGACCAGCCGTCGTTTAAGTTGAAAGAACTCGCGTGTGCCATGCGTCTCTTCACCCAGACCGACGATGCGCACGCCGCGCAAAACCTGCTTGAGCGGTTTCAGATCCCCCAAGCTTTCTGTTTCTTCCACACCCTTCAACGGGATCGCATTGCTCTTCAACCAGCCCGTGACCTGCTCAATCTCCGTCGAGCCACCTTGATAAGCCACAAAAAAGCACACCAAACACAAGACACTTTTTCTAATCGGTTCAATCATCTGTTTAACTGCGCCTTTTTTGTGCCTTTTTGTGGCTCACTTTCGCGGCATTTCAAATTTCGCGTCATCCACAGGAACGTTGTGTTTGATCTGCGAAAACTTTCTTGTCGTGTTGTAGTGAGTATGGTCCAGGTAGGAAGTCTGTATCGTAAACGGAAGCTTTACACCATTGACTTCTCGATAGTCGAGGAAGTCGGTTTGCACTGGATCGAGACCTAATATCGTCTTGTTGAGAACAACTCGACGCACGAGCAGACCAACCTCCGCGTCGAAGAACAGTTTCTCAGTCTTACCACTCGAATTTACTCCTTCAACGAAGTAGGCATCGCGCTCGTTGACTTTCTGTTTGGCGACGACCTTCAGCGTGGAAAACAGATTCTTGAGGTTCAAGTCTTTATACAGATCCGCTTGCTGCCTGACCTGGGCCAACTCAGCACTGGTCATCTCGCGCTGAAGATTCGGCGTCTTGATCCAACCGATTTTGCCGTTATAGCCCTGGTAGGTGACACTGCCATCAGAACTAGTAACAACCGTCAACAACTTGTTTGGCGCTTTCTGGTAAATCTCTATCGCCAACGGCTTGCCGCTCGGGTTCACGAGCTTCGGTCTTAACAACGACGCTTCCGTAACTCGCGTCTGAATTCTTTCGAGAGCGCGTTTGCCGCCGATGGCCTCAACATATCTACTGAGAATCGCTTCAACAGCCGGCAACGAATCAGGTTCACGGGGTTCCGCCCTCGTTGTATTCTCAAAAGCTGCCTGTCCAATAGCGGGAATGCCGATAGGTTTTGTGCTGCCTCGGTGACATGAGTTGCAAGTGACAACGGGTTCGCCGCCGAAGTTTGCTTTGTTGATCTCAAACACCATCTGAATCATTCGCCGTGCAGTCTGTTTGGCGGGTTTGTCGTCCATCCAATACTTGCCGTTCTCGGCAACGTGACAATAGTCGCATCTGACCCCGAGTGCAGTTCTCATCAAATGCATCACGGGCAGTAACTGTGACTCCGGCATTCCTTTGAAGACTTGAATGTTCTTCGAAACCAGCTCGACTGGTTTGTCTTGAGTGGCGAACGATGAGTCGATGGTGAAAGGTAGTGACAGAGCAATTAAGAACGATCCGGCGACGATTAATCTCGCAATGCTCATTCGCGATCTCCTCACGATCAGCTGGCTAAAACGCGATCACTTTACTCGCGTGAGCAGCTTTTCGGAAGATCACTTTTATTATGTACCTCTTCTCTGTGCACAGAGAAAACCAAACTACCGTTTTGAATTGTGCCGGCCGGCGGCCAACTGGGTGAACGACTGACATACGAACCTGCGCGTCGATTCGTGCATCCTTCCGCCCTCAACATTGCGAAGCACTATGAAGCCAACACCCGCGGACCAATCGAAGTCGCCCCTCGCATGGTAGCCCGGCACGAAACCACCATAACCAAGAACCTCCTGGTCGCCGCAGTTCATCAATTGAAAACCTACTCCATAGCCGATCATGTCGTCGCTCAGTCCCTTCACCTTCAAGATGCGCTGGTAATTCTCCTCCAGTGTCTGCTTTTTCAGAACACTATCCGGCCCATGTCCTAACTCAAACGATATAAAACGAGCGAGGTCGCCGACAGTTGTGTAGACGGCTCCGCCGGGAACTTTGTAACCGCGTCCCTGGTGTTCGCGCTCAGGAACGCTGCCGTCCACCTTTTCTCCCGTCACGATATAGCCTTTAGCCAGCCGCGGCCTGGTGGCGGCATTCGGCTCAAACGACGTATGCTTCATCCCCAAAGGTGCGAAGATTCTTTTTTCCACATAACTGATGTACGGCTCACCAGCGACACGGCCCAGCGCTGCTCCCAACACTGCATACCCAACATTCGAGTAAAAAAATCTCGCGCCGGGCGCGGATACAAATCTTGTGTGCGGGAGCGCTGCAATCAATGTCTGTTCCCAATTGCTGACTGGCCCACGCGTGTAGGTCGCCATATCACTCGGCTCGTTCGCGATTCCAGAAGTATGCATCGCCAGTTGTAAGAACGTGACCGGCGGTGCGGCGGGGTCGCGTCCCTTGATGGTGTTTATCTCCGGGAAATATTTTTCGACCGGATCCGAGATCCCGATTTTCCCAGCCTGGACCAGTTGCAACAGCATCAGCGCCGTAAACTTGATGGTCGTGCCGCCGATGCGATAGACCGTGTCTTTAGTTGCTAGTTCCTTTTTCTCGATGTCGGCGTAACCGTAGCTTTTGGTCCAGATCAGTTTCGGGCCGTGGACCACACCGACAGTAATGCTGCCTTGATTATTCTTCGCGAATTCGGCAGCCGCCAAATCATCCACAAGCTTTACAGCTTGACGCAGATCGGAGTCTTTACCGGCTCCAACATCAACTGGCGCGCCGGACAAGAAGAGGCTTGTTATGAGAAGCACTAACGCGAGCCGTTTCATGTAGAACCTCCATTGTTTAGGGCTGCTGCACCTGCGAGATGTGGATGGTAACGATCTGCCAGCGTTCTGCGCGCTTAACGAATGCCACCGTGAAACAGAGTGTGCCCTGATCTTTCGTCTTCCACGTGCCGTTGCCGGTCACTACTCCCATGTCACCGTAGATCCGCGCCACATAGTCGTCGGCGGTAAAAGAGAACCCGCCGCCCGGTCCCTTTGGATCCGGGACAACCATCTTTTTCGTTACCTTGGCTCCATTCGGAGCTACGCCTGCGAAATCGTCTGCGAGCAGACGATCGAGCGTCGCGCCATCACGCCGTCCCTCAGCATCGACCCATTCTTTGGTCAGTTTGATCAGCGCTTCTTGAGTGGCGCTGTCGTCAGTGGCTGGCTTCGCGGGGGTCTGGGCCGCAGTGGAGAAACAGCTAACTGCAATCAAACCCAGAATGACTAATAGTCGCTTCATGAAATTCGACCTCCTGAAAAATCTTTAGATCCTGTAAGACCTACTTCCTGCTCAAAGCTGGTTTCATATTCGACCTTGCCAAACTCCAACCGAATGATGCGATCCGCCAGTTGGTAATAGCGATCCTCATGACTGATAACCACGATGGTTTTGCCTCGCGCCTTCAACTCCGGCAATACTTCGAGGAAAAAGACTTTCTTGAAGACTGGGTCCTGGCCCGAATCCCACTCGTCAAAAACATAGAGGGGACGGTCTTCCAAAAACGCAGTGAGCAACGCCAATCGCTTTCGTTGTCCATGCGATAGTTCGAGTGTGGAGAGCGTGCCGTCTTTGACCTGCACTTTTCGATCGAGATGAAGCCGGTTGAGATAGAGTTCGGCCGTCACATCGACTTTGCCGTCACCGTTCTCACCGAGCCCCAAGAGATTTTCGAAGAGGAAAAAATCGGTGAACAGCGCGGAGAAGTTCTGGCGGTATTGATCTCGATTGTCATCGGTAACGACCTCGCCGTTAATGCGAATCTCTCCACTCGCAGGAATGTAGAGACCCGTCAACAGCTTTGCGAGTGTTGTCTTACCACTGCCGTTGCCGCCGACGATCCAGATCGCTTCGCCCGAGTGCAAAGTCAGATCGATTGGACCAAGAATGAAGTCACTGTCTTCACGGTCGCGATAGTACGAGTGGGTTACAGACTTTAGTTCCAGCGTCTTAAATGAACCTGGCTCGGGCTCATCAACATGCTTATCGATGTCACCGCGAAATTGTGAAAGCGCAAAACCCAATTCTTCCAGCTTCCGCAGGGAGATAGCTCCCTGTGCGAAGTACGGCAGCAGGATCATGAGCGCAATCACGTAACTTCTCATGAACAGCACGGTGATGGCGTAGCCGGTCAGTTCGTCGCGACCTATCCGGTTATCGTAGTCAGGCAAAATGAAAATCAGCAGTCCGACCACGACGAAGTAAAGGACCAGTCCCCACCCGGTCACGAAGGCGTAGGTTGTGCCGGTCATCGTGTTGTTTTGTCGCAGCTGCCCCACGTTGGTGGCCAGAATCGAGCTAAAAAAGGCTTCACGACGGCGACGATGCAGCTTCAGTTCCTTCATTCCTTCGGCGAGGGAAGTAAAGTTCTTGACTAACGTATCCAGGTTTTCGCGCGCGCGTTTCAGAAAAACCTGAGCTCTCGCTTCGAGTAGTTTCGTGCTGATCACGGCGACCGCCACGAGAAAGATCAAGACGGCCAACATTGTCGAAGAAAGCGAGCCGAGGTAAACAAAACAACCGATTAGTACGCCGATACTGACGCAGACCTGCGGTACTTGAATGCAGGCGGTGGTGATGTTCTGAATGTCCTGAGTCAGGGCCGCCAGTATCTTGTGATTGCCGGCCACTTCGAGCTGGCGCAATGGAGTGCGGAGGATCTGGCGGCAGAGTCGCAGGCGTAAATCAAAGCCGGTCCTTTCGGCGAGATGTGTCGCCAGGATTCCGGGAATGATAGTAAGCACGAACTGCGCGAAGGCGAGCGCGACAAAGATCCAGATAAATTCCTGGGCCGCGACGTCCGGATTGGAAATGCGGTTATTAATTAATCCAATCAGAACAACGCTGGTGGAGCCTGCGAGTAAACCAACCAACACTGCAAAGACCACCAACGGTCGAGAGAATTTCAAATAGAAGGCGAGCAGTCTGAGGATTACAGAGAACATAATGTTGCCGAGCTCTTCTCTGTGCAACACCTGTGTTCTCTGTGTGTCTCTGTGGTTCACTATGGCTAAAAAACAACCATAGAGACACAGAGAACACAGAGGTTGCACAGAGAAGAAGCTGAATAGAGACTTTTGTTTCTAGAAGGCGAAGCTCTTGCTCACTATCGTTGCGTCGCCCAGTGGATTGAACGGATATGCAGTGGGTATTTTGTCGGCCGGTCTCGGTTTGAAAGACGCGGTCAACGACGCAGGAAGCTCGAACGACTGATCCTGCACTCGGAGTTTGAGCGGCTCTGATGCTCGTACTTGTAGATCGAGGTCAATCCCTTCCGCCGGCGGAGCGTAATACAAAAGACGCCACAGCCGATTCGGATCAGTTTGTGCGGACATCTGACTATTGTCGATCTGTTTTCCATTCACACTCGCCCCGATCACCTCAGTTGCCGACTGAAGCGTCACGCTGATGAAAGGTGCTTCACGACGCGAAGTGATGCGCAACCGGACGCTTCTCACGCCGTTGTTCGTATTGTCCGAAACGAGCGAGACCTCGGGCGCTGGCAACGACGCTACCGGCGCCGGGCTGCTGCTGAATCTGTTGTAGTTTGACGCAATGTAATCGCTGATTGCGCCTTTCTTGACACCCTCGGTAAAAAACTCCGCGGTCCAGGTATCCAGTTGTTCGTCTGTACTCGCCCACACTGCTTTCCCACTGTCAGCGTTCAACGCATAGAAAAGGTTGGTGGGCTGAGGACGTTCGCGGTTAAAGCCTGAGGTCCAACTGCCCAACACGACGAAAGTCAAACTCACCAAAACAGCAATGCCGGGCAACAGCCAACGATTTGGCGCTGCGATGAGATCCAGATGCGGCAGCAGCAGAGCCAGCAGAAGCACAACCAGAACGATTACGATCTTAAAGTCTGATGGAGGAAGCCCGATAAATAGAATGTCGAGGATGGGAACGAGCAGAACAATTCCGGGAACGGCAAACGCATAGAGCGCCGCCACTTGTCCTGCTGTGAGTCTATCTCGCTTTTCACCTGCGACCCTCCAGGCGAGTGGCGCCAGAGCGAAAAGCAGAGGCAGCGTAAAAAGATAACTCGCGCCCGGTGCGTAAAGGCTGGAAAGGATCATCATGAGGGCCCACGCGAGCAGCGCGCCGACATGTAGGTTCTCCGCGTTCGTCTTGCGATGAAACCAAATGTATAAGGAAGCTGCAATCGCAATCGCGAGCGCCACAAAGCTCACGACATAAAAACCGCTGTTGTAGGTGGAACCCTGAATCATCAAACGATAATTGCGATAGAGCGCCCAGATGTTGAACTGTAATAAAGCGACTACAGCTACAACGCCGACCAGTGTCGCTATGACCGCGGCGAACCCGAAAGCGATTCCCGCCAGTGTTAGCCGGCCCTTCTTCAAACCAAGGAACGCCACGACGACAAAAACCAGGAGAGTCAAAATGGTTAAAGGAATGACCCAACTGGTTGGGTAATGAATGAGCGTAAGGCCAAGCAGATCGAAGTAGACAGCATTACTTGCTTTCGTGTTTGTCAGATCGACATTGCCATAGTGACGCGCGAGAGCAAGCGCATAAAGACCCTGGTGCTGCACGCTTCGCTGGTCCAGTTGATCCAAACTGTCGGACTGCGAGTGATAACGTGCGGCGCCGTCGATGTACGCGAAATTGAGACCTGGATAACCTGCCTGCTTGAACATCGTCATATCGGTCTCGTTCGGCAGCCTCCGGTACGCCTCGTACAAGAGCGAATTGGTTCTGGCCGGCGCTCCTGCCCGCGCCAGTTCTTTGATCAGCCAACCATTTCCATCACTGGTCTCAAACATCAATGCCGGCCCTTCGCTGCCTCGTGCTTCGAAGTTGAGCACTATCCCAACGTCTTTGGCCCAGGGATGCTCCTTGATAAAAGCCCTTGCCCCCATCAAACCAACTTCTTCCGCATCAGTGAACAGGAAGATGACGTCATTCTTGAGACGTTCGCTCGCGCGCAAAGCCCTCACAGTTTCAAGCATTGCTGCGACTGCGGCGCCGTTATCGCTCACGCCGGGACTGGTGGGCACCGAATCGTAATGGGCAATCAAAAGCACCGCCTTGCTGTTGCCGGCGCCTTCCAATCGGACCAAAACGTTTTCAACCGTACCCACGTGGAAAGGCGTTCTCGGGGTTGGCCGCAGCACGACCGTTTTCTGCACCGCCGGTGTTACGCCCATGCGCGACAACTCATTCAAGAGGTAATCACGAACGGCTTTGTGTTCACTCGTGCCGCTCGGATGTGGTCTTTGGCCGATGACGTTCAGGTACGTCATCGCACGCTCAGCGGAGAACTGTTCCGGAGAAGCGCTGGCGCGTACGACAGCGGGTGGTTGTTGCCTGTAGAGACTAAGAAACGAAATAAGCGCGATGAAACCAAACGTCAGCAGGGCAAGGCGAGCTTCGGGACTGATGGACCAGATCCGCAGGCGAGCTTGTCGCGGACGTTCGGAGACTTCGACGGGTGCGTATGATTGAGCCACAACACACTCCAAAGATCTATCAATCTTGTCTAATCTTGTAAAAATGACCGCAGGCGGTCGAACAGCTTCTCGAATTCGCGAGGTGAATCTTCGCGCGAAGCGGAATCAAGCGCTCGCACTGCACGACTCAAACTCTCGCGCACCGCAACGGCATGCGGATGATGATGTTGGATGTCCCAGTAAACTTCCGGATTCGCATTGCTCACACGATTCAACAGCGAGAGCAACATCAGATGTGGCGGTGTCGCGATCGCCCGGCCTTTCTCGATATCGTAGTCAAGCTCCAGCAACGCCGCGCCGAACGACAGAATGGCTGCGTGTGTCGCCACTTGAATCGCTGCCGTTAACCGATCGTGTGTCTCCGCCGTGATCGTTCCGACCGTTGCGCCCAGTGCGCGGAGTGTCCGTGCAAACTCCTCGCTTTTTGGACCACCAGAAATTTCAACAAAGGCGACAGAGTGACCAGCGAAGCCGAGCGACGGCGCGAACATCGGGTTTATCGAGACCAGTTCAAGCTTTTCTTCGTAACGGCGGAGGAGCCTGCATATATTCTGCTTCACCGATAAAGTGTCAATCCACAATGCTCCTCTCGACATAGCGTCGAGGATCGCCGGCGCGGATGCGAACGCGGCACGTTCCGGAAGACACATGACAACACAATCGGCGCCGGCAATTGTTCGCAGCAATGCATCGTCAGGTTGCGTGATGTCTGCTTGAAGATAATGCTCCGGTGTGATTGATTCGGGTCTTGGCAGCACATCAACCAGGACGACTTCCGTTCCTGTCTCCGTGAGAGCGCCGGCGATAAGATCTCCGACCTGGCCCAAACCACCGAGGAGGATCGCAGCGGGACGCGTCATATTATTCTGCTTTAGGCGCCGGCCCCAGGACTTTATTTACCGTCTGTTTCCAGAATAACTTTCATCGCGCCATCGCTGCGTTTCGAGAAGACCGTGAAGGCATCCTGCGCTCTGAGAAATGGAAACTTGTGCGTGATGAGCGGCCTCACGTCAATGATACCCGTCGCGATCATCTCGACTGCTGTCGGAAAGTCATGCTGAACGTCGGGACCGACACAGCTAATCAACTGAGCTTCCTTGTAGAAAAAATCGTGAATGGCGACGTTGAACTTGTAACGATTGGGAAGTCCGAAGAGGATCACGATGCCGTTCCGGCGAATGAGATCGGATGCGAGATTCAGTGTCTCTTCTTTACCGATTGCTTCCACTACGACGTCTGCGCCCAGACCATTCGTTAGGTCGAGGATCGCTGCTTTTAACTCGCCGCCATCCTGGCCAAACAGGTGAGTTGCTCCCATCCGAGAGGATATGCGCAGACGTTCTGCAAGACTGTCCACAGTTATCACACGCACGGCTCCCATGCGGCGCAGCAACGCGCAGAACAACTGGCCGATAGGTCCCTGACCGAGTACCACGGCAGTTTTGCCAAGCAGGTTCGGCAACTTCCGGCAGGCATGGACCACGGTGCCGAGCGGTTGCGAGAGCACGAGCTGTTCGGCAGGACCTGACGGAAGAGGAACGGCAAGGTTGTCGGACGAGAGAAAGTATTCAGACATTCCCTGGAGGTAGTGAAATGGCAACGCCAGCACGCGATCACCCTCTTTGAATCGTTTCACCCTCGACTCGTAAACAGTTCCGATCAGTTCATGCAGGGACAATCCAGGCCGAAGAGGCAGTGGTTGACCGGCCACGGAAGGATGCGACGTATCGTGCAAAAAGTAAGGGATATCGCTGCCGCAGAGAGATGCGATCTCGAGTTTAACCAGGAGTTGTCCCTCAGCGATTTCAGGTCGCGATAGCTCTATAAAATTCAGTTGACCAGGATTGGTGATCTGTCCGGCAAGCATGTTCTTTAATTGGCCACAGAGAGGCATAAAAAACACAAAAAGAATGGTCCAATCATTTTGAGCCTTATGTGCTTTTTTGTGGCGATCACACTTCGAGTTCTTCGTTGAAGCTGTCAATAAGTTCGGCACTCTCTTGTTCTGTGCCCATCGGCAGTGCCGAGATCGGACATTCCGGATCCTCCACAATGCTTTCTAACAGCACGCGCCATTGTCGCTCCATGCGGAGTATCGTCTCGCTGAACAGATTCTGACTATAGATGAACTCACCGAACAGCACGCCCTCTGACTCAGCCATCGACAATGTCAAGTCTGCGTTCGCTTCTCCGAGCACGATGGGAACAGTCTTTAGTTTCAGACCCGGTAACTTCCATTCCTGCTGCGGCGTGTTCTGCAATTGAAACAGCACCTGAAAAAGCGGCGAGCGGCTCAACTGCCGTTCTGGTTGCAACTCCTGGACGAGCCGCTCGAAAGGCAAGTCCTGGTGCGCATACGCTCCCAAACACACTTCCCTCACCCGCCTCAGCAACTCAAGAAACGTCAGCTCACCGGAAACGTTCGTCCGCAGTACCAGTATGTTGACGAACAACCCGATCAGATCTTCAACGCCCGCGCGCGTCCGGTTCGCGATCGGGCTGCCGACGACGATGTCTTCCTGTCCCGTGTAGCGCGCCAGTAAGAGCTGCCAGCACGCCAGCAGCGTCATGAACAACGTCGCCCCTTCGCGCTGCGATATTTCCTTGAGTGCTGCCGTTAGTTGCGGCGTGAGCACAAACGAAACGCTCGCACCACGCACCGTCTGCACTGCCGTGCGCGAATAGGCGGCCGGCAGTTCCAGGACGGAAGGGGCGCCGGCCAATTGCACGCGCCAGTAGTCGAGTAGTTCTTCGAGCACCTCGCCTTGCAACTGCTCGCGCTGCCATGCGGCATAGTCGGCATATTGAATTGGCAACTCGGTGAGCGGCGACTCACGCCCCGTCACAAAGGCCTCGTAGAGTGTGCCGACCTCGTTGAAGAGCACGCCCAACGACCATCCGTCCGTGATGATGTGATGCATGTTCAGGATCAAGACGTGCTCGTCCTCCGACATCTTGAGCATCGCGACTGTCATGAGTGGACCACGTAAGAGATCGAATTGCTGTTCCGCTGCCTCGTCGAGATGACGCCTCAGCGCGACCTCCTGTTCCTCCACACCCAGCGTGCACAGATCTACCAACGGCACGTTCACTTCCGACGGCGGCGTGATGATCTGCTGCGGCTTGCCATCGACCTCGGCGAAGGTCGTGCGTAAGGCCTCATGACGCCGCACAATTTCGTTGAGCGCCTGCCTGAGCACCTCGACGTCGAGCGATCCTGAAAAACGGACCGCCATCGGCGCGTTGTAAGCAGTGCTGCCGGGCGCCAGTTGATCTGTGAGCCACAGTCCCTGTTGCGCGAACGAGAGTGGAAAAGGCCCGACACGTGAGACAGGTCTGATGGGCGGCCCTTGCGCGACGAACTGCGCACCGGAGTTGGACTCGATCAGCTCGGCTACACCGGCCACGGTCGGCGAGGTGAAGAAACTACGCAGAGAGAGTTCTACGTCAAACTGTTCGCGAATACGTGAGACGACTTGCGTGGCGAGTATTGAATGTCCACCCAGTTCGAAGAAGTTGTCATAAACGCCGACGCCCTCAACGTTGAGCACCATCTTGAAGATGTCAGCAAGCGTTTGCTCCGTTAGCGTGCGCGGGCCGACGTAAGCCTCTGACGCGATCAGACCATTCTCATCAGGCGCGGGCAGCAAATGCCGGTTCAACTTGCCATTGGGCGAGAGAGGCATCTCTTTCAGCAACACGAAAGCCGAAGGAACCATGTAAGCAGGTAACTTTTCGCGAAGATGATCCGCCAGGCGGCTCGTCAACTCATGCGGGTGATTCCATGGTCCATCAGCGCCCGGAGCAGGCACGACGTAGGCAATCAATCGCTTGTCGTTGGACCAATCCTCGTTGACCAGGACGAGGGCTGTGCGCACATCCGCATGTTCCGCGAGCACGGTTTCGATCTCACCCAGCTCAATTCGAAAGCCGCGCACCTTCACCTGGTCGTCAATGCGTCCGAGAAACTCTATATTGCCGTCTTCGTGATAACGCGCCAGGTCACCGGTGCGGTAAAGTCGCCTTCCCTGCACAGGGCCGAACGCGTCGGGGATAAACTTCTCGGCCGTTAAGTCTGGTCCATTTAAATATCCGCGCCCGAGACTGACGCCGCCGATGCAGAGTTCGCCGGGAATGCCGATTGGGACGGGGCGCAACTGTTTATCGAGTATGTAAATCTGCGTGTTGTCGATCGGGCGACCGATCAATGGCGCGCTGTCAGAGTTCGGCTTGAGCGGCTCTCCCCACGTCACGATCACGGTCGCCTCGGTTGGTCCATAGCTGTTCACATAATCGAATGGAAGTGACGCTGGGGGGTGACGCCGCGCTTTGTCAGAACCTGTGATGAGCAACCGCAGGCGCAGTGGCTGCGGCCAGTTGTTATCCAGAACAGTTTCCGCCATGACGGGCGGCAGCCATCCGATGGTGATCTGCTTCTCGACGAACCACTGACGAATTTTGTCCGGCGAGAGACGTGTCTCGCCGTCTGCCAGATGCACACTCGCGCCGGCGGTCAGATAGCACCAAAGCTCCCAAACTGAAGCGTCGAAACCCATTTGGGCGAACTGCGGAGAGCGATCTTCCGCAGTCACCTCAAAGTAGCGACGGTGCGCGAAGACCAGATTGAGCAACGATCCATGCGTGGTCATCACCGCCTTTGGTCGTCCGGTAGAGCCGGAGGTGTAAGTGACATATGCGAGATTGCCGGCGTGCGCGCGAGGTTCCGGGTTCAGATCACTCTCGGCGGCGAAGCGTTCGGAATTTGTATCAAGACAGATTAGTTGCGCGTTGGTCGAAGCCAGCATGTGCTTCAACCGTTCTTCCGTAATTAGCACAGGCACGCTTGAATCCTGCAACATGTAGGCGAGACGTTCAGCCGGATAACTCGGATCCAATGCCACATAGGCGCCGCCCGCTTTGAGGATGCCGAGCAGTGCGACTACCCAGTCCAGCGACCGTTCAACGCAGATACCGACCATTACTTCTGGTCCAACGCCGAGTCGCCGCAGGTACTGCGCCAGCCGGTTTGCGCGTTGGTTCAACTCGCCGAAAGTCATCTCTGCGTCTTTGTATGTAAGCGCGAGGGCCTTAGGACGACTTTCGGCCTGCTGCTCTACTAACTCGTGGACGCATGCTTCCCACGAATAACTCCTTGCTGTTTGGTTCCACTCCGTGAGCAACACGCGGCGCTCTGCCTCGTCCATCAGTTCCAGTTGCGCAACGCGTTGTTGCGGCTCAGCGACGATGCCCTC
>JAICGZ010000102.1 GCA_025922875.1 Pyrinomonadaceae bacterium | reverse complement strand
TCATCTCTCGAATCCGCTCCGGTTTCCACACAAACAGATTGAGCCGCACACGAGCGCCTGGAAAATTCCTGGGCAGGTACTGCTTGGAGGAACCGGCGTAACGGGTATGTTTAGCGAAAAGGCTTTGCCGCCACTTGGTTTAGTTACGCCTGTCGTGTGGAACGGATGGTAGCACGACGCGAAAAGTCGTTCCAGCGCCTTCGACTGAGTCTGCTGTGATCGAACCGCCGCTGGCGTTTATAACTTCGCGGCAAGTGTAGAGTCCTAAACCGATCCCGGTCTTTTTGGTCGTGGAAAATGGGCGAAACAGGCGATTATCCACGAAGCTGCGACTCATCCCGCGTCCGGTGTCGCTGATCGTAAACATCGGCGCTCCGGTGGCTGTTTCGCCGGCTTCAATGGTGAGCGTGCCGCCTTTATCGACCATGGCTTCGACCGCATTGAGCACCAGGTTCTCGATCACCTCTTCAATGCGTGCAGCATCAACGAGCGCAAAAAGACTCGGCGGCAATGTCATGACAATCTTATGTTTACTTCGCAGGGGCTCAGCAGTCATCGCGACTACGCGTTGGAGGATTGGAACCAGGTCAACCTTTGTTGGGCGTTTGTGTTCGCCGCTGAGACTGCTTACGGGCCGCGCCAGCCGCGCGACGAGAGCTTTCAGTTTGTCAGTTGCGCCGGTGAGACCTTTCAAAGCGTCAGTGCGAAACTGCGGATTGTCAAAATGGCGCTCCATGTTTCCAACAGTCAACGACAGCGCTTCGATCGCATTCTTTAGATCGTGCGTCAACATGGCTGACAGCCGAACGAACGAGTCAAACTGCCGCGACTCTTCCTCACGCGCGATCTGAGCACGCAAGCGTTCAGTGACGACGTTGATGTTGTCGGCAATGACGCGCGCGTCGTCACTCGATTTGAGAATGATGCGACGGTCCAATTCGCCTTTTGCAATCGCGGATAGATCTTCTGTGACGCGTTCCATGCCCGCGGATCGCCTTCGCACGTGGCGTTCGATTACAAACGCAGCGGCGAAACCGATCAACAGGGCCAGCAGCACGTTCGCCATGCCCCAGCGATGAGCGGCGGAGATGAACTCTGCGCGATCACGGGCGACAGCAACGGCGACGTTCAGTCGTGGCAGAGGCGAGTAGGCTGCTATGTAAGAACCTGACGTCGAGTCGAACTGGTCCACGCCGCTCTGATTCGTCGTCATTGCGTTCGCGATCGATTCAAAGCCTGGTATTGGACCAGCCTTTTGCGTCCGATCGGAGTGGTAGACCACTTTTCCGGCGCGATCCAAAACCACAATCACCGACTTCCTGCTGGATTCCAGTCCTCGCGCGGCGATTGAGAACACCGAATCCAGATCGAGCACGCCTACGAGTGCGCCCACGTTGCTCGTGCCGTTTTCATTGTGGATCGGTGCAGTGTATTCGAGTGTCGAAGACGAGCTGCCGGGTTTATCGAGTAAGACGTTTCCCTGAAGTCCCCACACACGTTGATCGGGTTGCGGTACGTTGGCAGGCCGGCTGTTAGCTATGCGAAACGATAGCGGCTGCCGGTTACTATCAAACAATGTGAGACTGGTGAAATACCTGCTGAGGTCCACAAGCGAGTTCAGCCGGCTTGCATCAGCCTCATTCTTATCACCGACGATTTGCTGCACGTCGGGCGTCATCGCGAGTCGGAGGATAGCGCTTTCCTGCTCGCGGATTACTTCATCAACAGCGACGTTGAAAGAGTTGAGATCGTGCTGGACGACGGCGCCCATGGTGGAATCGACTGTCCGCAGCCCATTCCAATAATTAAGTCCGGCCAACAGCAGCACCGGTATGGCGCAGAGGACAAAGTAAGTGAGAAAGGGTTTGGGGCGGATCATTCAATTGGCAATCGGCAATATCTAAACGGGCTTGCGACCAAATTCCTGCAATAACGGAGCTAACGTCTCGATGATCTGATCGTGAGCTGCGCCGTTGCTGGCGACGAGGCCGTTGCGGTTTTGCACGTCAGGAACGTTGTAGTTCAGAGGATAGCCGAAAAGATCACTCACACGCCCGCCCGCTTCGGTCAGTATCACCTCCGGCGCGCACGTGTCCCACTGCTTTGTTCGTGGCGACAAATGAATGTACACGTCACACTGCTGCTCGACCAGCAAGCCGACTTTTATTCCTACCGAACCGCGTTGCACCTCTTCGCGAAAACCAAACCGCGTGATCACCTTGTTCATGCGTGGACTCCGGTGCGAGCGACTGGCAGCCAATCGCATGCTCGACAAATCTTTCTTGTCAGAGACATGCGCGCGTTCAGGTTCAAACTGCGGGCGTTCGATCCACGTTCCTTCACCTCGCACTGCACGATATAACACTCCAGTCAGAGGTTGATAAACAACTCCCAGCACGCACTCGCCTTCCGCCGCCAGTCCGATCTGCACAGCGAAGTCGCCGTTGCCATCGATGAACCCGTTAGTGCCGTCGAGTGGATCGACCATCCATACGCGCGACTTTTCGAGGCGGTGTTTCGTATCAACAGACTCTTCCGCGAGAATTCCGTCGTTGGGAAACTCACGGTGCAAGCGGTTGACGATCAGTTCGTTGGCGATTCTGTCAGCCTGCGTCACCGGCTCGACGTCGTCAGCGTCGTTCTTCTGTTCGACACGGATCGGCCCCTCGTAGTGTTCGAGAATTGCGGCGCCCGCCGCGCGCGCCAGATTGATTGCGATGTGAAGCTCATGATCGTACATGTGACCTTTTGTAGGGGTGGCCCTCCGTGGCCACCCCTCCGTCGCGATATTCCCCGAGGGGTGGCCACGGAGGGCCACCCCTACAATTACTTCCCCCCGGCTTCGCGTATTGCCGCGACGGTTTTATCGATATCCGACTTCGTCGTGCGGAAGTTTGTGATACAGGCGCGCAAGGCAAAGCGACCGTTGACCGTTGCATTCGATACGTAAGCCCGCCCGCCTTTTTGCACCAAACCCATGATGCGTTCGTTGAGCCGATCGAGTTCAGTGTCCGACTTCATCCCCGCGGGAACGTAACGAAAACAACAGATGCTCAACTCCACCGGCGCGAGCAGTTCAAAGTCATCTGCCTTCGACACGACCTCGCCTAGATAAGCTGCCAGCGAAATGTCTTCACTGATCGCTTCAGCGATGCGGCGTGTTCCGTAATACTGTAACGTCAGCCACACCTTCAACGCCCGGAAACGGCGCGACAGTTCGAGGCCGTAATCCCAGAACGCGAAAGCCTCCTCGTCGCTGTAGCCATGAGTCTTGATGTAATCCGCGTCTTCCGTGTTGAAGGCGGCCATTGCGGCGGCAGCATCCCGAAACAGAAGACAGCCGGCATCAACAGGAACGTAAAGCCACTTGTGCGGATCGAGTGAAACTGAATCGGCGCGTTCCAAACCTGCAAAGAGATGCTTCTTTCGCTGATCGAGAACACCGGGAGCGCCGTAAGCGCCATCGACGTGAAACCAGAGGTCAAACTCACGAGCAACGTTCGCGATCTCTGCGAGCGGATCTACGATTCCAGTGTTGACGGTGCCGGCGCTGGCAATTACGCAGAAAGGTCGTAACCCCTCGCGAAGATCCGCTTCGATACTTTCACGAAGCGAGTCGAGGCGCATTCGCAGGCGGTTGTCGCACGCGATTACACGCACGTGGTCGCGTCCAAAGCCGAGAATGTCCGCCGCTTTAGCGACTGACATGTGAACTTCGTCAGAAGCGTAAAGCGTCATTGGCGGCCCGGCATTCCAAAGACCTCGCCGCGACGCATCAGCCTTGCGACGGCTCGCTATCAGCAACGCGATCATGTTGGCCATCGACCCGCCGCTAGTCAACAGGCCCTTCGCGTCACGGTCATAGCCAATCAATGAGCCGAGCCAGCGCACGATCATGCGCTCGATTTCAGTGCCGGCCGGACCTGAACGCCAGCAGGTGATGTTTGCGTTGAGCGCCGAAGCGATCAGGTCGGCATAGGCGCCGATTGGAGTGGAGGGTGAGGCGACGTAGCCAAAGAATCGCGGGTGGCCGTTGTGCCGGCTGAGATCCATCAGCGTGCGACAGTCTCGGATCAGTTTGTCGAGTGGTACGCCTTCAATGGATAGTTCAGCGTCTATAGATTCGATCGTTTTACCGGCGTAGTTTTCGGCACGAACAGGCCGCTCAGAGATGGTTGTCAGATACTCGAAGACTAGCTGCGTGGCCTGAGATGAGATTTCGTTCAGTGCTTCCTCGCTGACATCGAGAGAGGATTGCGTTCGCAGTGACATTGTGAGTCCAAGCTAACACATGTTAATCCTGATAATCATGTAAATCCTGTAAAACTGACTTCGTGTTAACATTCCCCCAATGCAACCTAAACGCGCTACACCTGAAGGCACTGCCCGTTATCGCGAACGCTTCGAGGGCCGCGTCTCGAACAATCATTTTCGAGAGCAACAGGGCCTCGTACTTTCGTCGATCGGCATCGGCACCTATCTCGGGGAGGCTGATGAAGACACGGATGTTAGATACGCGAATGCTGTCGTGCGTGCCGTGCAGCTCGGTTGCAACGTCATTGATAGCGCCGCGAACTATCGTTTCCAGAGAAGCGAACGCTCCATCGGCCAGGCTTTGAAAACACTCACAAACGAGCACGGCTTCGCGCGCGAAGAACTCGTCATCTGCACGAAAGGCGGCTATCTGCCTTTCGACGGATCGCCGCCGCGAAACATGCGCGATTACGTAAACGAGACCTTCGTCAAACCGGGCATTGCTTCGTTTGCGGATTTCGTTGGCGGTATGCATTGCATGACTCCGGCTTACCTCCAAGACCAGCTCGAACAGTCGCTGCGAAACATGGGTATCGAGTGTGTCGACGTCTATTACATTCACAATCCTGAATCGCAGTTAGGCTACGTGTCGGAATCGGAGTTTTACTCGCGACTGAGGGCGGCGTTTGAACGTCTCGAGCAAAACCGCCGTGAAGGAAAGCTGGCGTATTATGGAGTTGCGACCTGGAATGGTTTTCGTGTGCCGGCGAATTCACGCGAGCATCATTCGCTCGCACGGATGGTTGACGCCGCGCGCGAGATTGGCGGCGATGAGCATGGTTTTCGTTTCATTCAACTGCCGTTCAATCTCGCGATGCCTGAAGGGATTTCAGTAATCGAGGAAGCGCAACAGTTGGGTGTAACGGTGGTGGCGAGCGCGTCGCTGTTGCAGGGCCGCATTGACCCACAAACTGCGCTTCGCTTCGTTCTCTCAACAGAGGGAATCACGACTGCGCTGATTGGCATGAGCCGCGTCGAGCACGTTGAAGAAAACCTGACATCCACAGATTACACAGATGAGTAGTGAGCGCTACAAATCATTCAACGAGTTCTGGCCGTTCTATGTTGCCGAACACAGCCACCCCGGAACTCGTTGGCTTCACCTGATCGGCACGACCGCGGGCGTGGCCTTGATCATCTATCTCATTGCCATTGGCCGGTGGTGGCTCTTCCCGCTTGGCTTGATTCCCGGTTACGGCTGCGCCTGGCTGGCGCATTTTCTGATCGAGAAAAACAGACCCGCGACATTTAAATACCCGCTCTGGTCGTTCATGGGCGATTACAAGATGATCGCGTGGATGCTAATGGGGCGAAAGTTCAAATAAACCTTGAGAGGCAATATCCCCATCCCCGAAATTCCCCACGGCGAGGATCTGTGGCTGATAGTATTTGTGACCTCCGTGCGGGAGCGCCGGACGCAGCAGGGACGTCTCTTCTGCGACGCCTCCGCGCGCAACGCCACCGGCACAATCACGCTCAAGATCTGGGGTGAAATCCTCGAAACTCAAAAAGAGATGAAGCCCGGTCTCTGGGGCATCACCGGAAAGCTCGAAACTTTCCAGGACCGCTCGCAGTTTGTCGTCGCCGAATACCGACCAATCACGATCGAGCAGTATCGCGAACATCAAAAAGCCGATCCACGACTGCCACGCGCGTACACCTTCGACATCGAGACAATCACGTTGCCGGATTTCCGCGAACGAGTGGGACCGCAACTCGAGCGCTTGATGCGACTCGGCAACATGCGCACTGAACAACAACAGCGCTATCTCGAGGACATCGCCGCCGAAGAAGAGCGTTGCTATGCGCTCGGCTCGCTGAGCGCGACTTCCGGACGCGTCCTGTCGATTGCGCTTCATGTCGGTCCGATTCCGGGTTTGGAGTTTCCCGGTCTTGGTCCGGAAGTCAGCGAGCACGTGTTTGGCATCGACAGAGACGGCTACGAGCAGGACGAAAAGCGAGCGCTACAGGATTTCGTGGGCTTCATGAAAGATTTCGATCCTGAGTGTGACGAACTCGTCGGCCACAACATCATCGGGTTCGATCTTCCGTTCATTTTTCAGCGCTGTCTGGCGCACTCGATCAAGGTGCGTCCTTTCGTGAACCTCGCCGATTACAACGTGCGCGGTGTGTTCGATACGATGCATCGCTGGTGGTTAGGCGCGAGGCGTCAAGTCAGTCTCGACGACATCGCCTGGGCTCTTGGGATCGAATCGAGCAAGACGGCGGACGTGGAAGGCAGCAAGGTCTTTGACCTGTATCAGGCCGGTAAGCTCGATCTCATTCGCGAATACAATCTCAACGACGTTCGCGTGACGAGGAAGGTCTACGAACGGATGGTCGCCAGCTTCGGTCGGTGATCTCGCGCAAAGGCGCAAAGCAAAAAAACTCTGATTCCGCCTTTGCGCCTTTGCGCGAACTTAGCGCCTTTGCGCGAAAACTCGCCGTCGACTCAGACAACGCAGCTAATTGCGGTCGAGGGCACCCCCGCAAACAATATAATGGATACCTGAGCTTTCCGGTGGTAGAATCTGGCGCATGGAAATCGTCTTCCCCGTGTCGATGCTGGCCATAGGCCTTCTCGTCGGCACTGTTTCCCTCTGGTTCATAACCCGGACCAAACTGAAATACGAATTCGATCGTGGCCGCGCTCAAGGTGAAACCGACCGCGCCACGCTGACCGAGCGTCTCGCTCGCAAAGAAGATCAACTGCGCGAACTGCGCGACGCCCTCGATCGTGAAGTCGATCAGGGCAACCAGTTGCGAGCTGAAGCCTCGCGCACGATGGCAAACTTTTCGGCGCTGCAAACACGGCTCGAAGAAGAGCGAAAGGCCAGCCAGGAGAAGCTCGCGCTCCTGAGCAACGCCGAAGAGAAACTCACACACGCGTTCAAGGCAATCTCGGCGGACGCTTTGCGAAACAACAACCGCTCGTTTCTCGATCTCGCAAAGCAAAATCTCGAGTCGTTTCAGCAGAACGCCAAAGGCGAACTCGAACGCCGGCAAAACGCGATTGGTGATTTGATAAAACCGCTGAAGGAATCGCTCGATAAAGTCGACTGCAAGATCGGCGAGCTGGAGAAGACGCGCGCCGGCGCTTATTCCGAATTGCGCGAACAAGTGAAAGTGCTCGCACAGTCTCACATACAACTCCAGTCGGAGACGGGAAATCTCGTCAAAGCTCTGCGCGTGCCGCACATCCGTGGCCGCTGGGGTGAGATTCAGTTGCGGCGAGTGGTCGAGTTGGCCGGCATGCTTCAGTATTGCGATTTTGTGGAACAGGAGACCGTTGCAACTGAAGACAGTCGCATTCGTCCGGATGTCATCGTGAGGCTGCCCGGCAATCGCACGATCGTGGTTGACTCGAAAGTTCCGTTTGACGCTTTCTATGAGTCGATCTCGACGACTGATGATGAAATTCGCGTGTCGAAGCTGAAGGATCACGCGCGGCTCGTGAGAACGCACATCACTGCGCTCAGCCGGAAGTCGTACTGGGAAACAGTGCAACCGACACCGGAGTTTGTGTTGTTGTTTCTGCCGGGCGAAAACTTCTACAGTGCCGCACTCGAAAACGATCCGAAGCTGATTGAAGACGGCGTCAGCCAGGGCGTGATCATCGCAACGCCCACGACGCTGATCGCATTGTTGAAAGCTGTGTCGTACGGTTGGCGCCAGGAACAGATGGCCGACAATGCGCAGGAAGTCAGCGACCTCGCGAAGACGCTTTACGATCGCCTGCGCGTCTTCACGGGCCACTTCGACGACATCGGCCGCAACCTCGATCGCTCGCTCGAGGCTTACAACAAAGGCGTGCGCTCTCTCGAATCTCGCGTGCTGGTAACAGCGAGACGTTTTAAAGAGCGCGGCGCCATCGCCGGCGAAGAGATCGAGATACTCGAACCCATTGACAAGGCCGCCCGGCCGCTGGCCTTTGACGAAGGCGGACTGTTCCCGGAAGAAGATCGGCCGCTGCTAAAAGCCCGCACGGCCAAGGCTCAACGATAGTTTTAAATAGGTCATATAGGCCCTAGAAGACTTATATGACCTATATTCTTCTGTAATCCTGTGAACGAAATTTGGTTAGGTCCGCTGCTCAACGATAATCGCGCGCTACTCATCGAGCGTTGCGCTAAGCTCGTTGCCAACAACCAAAGCGACTCCTTTATTTATCTTGCGGCGTCGTATCCGCTCCTCGAACACGTTACCCAAAGTATTCTCGACGGCACTCGCAATCGCGGCGTTTGGGGCGAGCTTCCCGTCTATCTGTTTCGTGGACTCGTGCGCCGCGTGTTGCATTCGGCTGTCGATGAGAACGATGAACAGCTGCCGCCGCGCATTCCGATCGATCGCGATGAGTTGCCGCTCAAGCGCAGCCTGATCTCGCAAGTGCTGCTTCATTTGCTTGCTACAAACCAGCTCAAAGCCTTTGCGCCGCTCGCCACGCGCGAAGGCTGCGTGAACAGTGTCGCCACACTGCTCGGCGAAATTCAGCGCGCCGCTCGCACTCCCGCCGAACTCGTCGACATCCTCACTGCGCGTGCTCGCGACCTGGAAAAAACCGGTGAGAGCAGGGGCGTCACGCAGCTCGATTTCGACAGAGAAGTCGCACTCATTTACGCAACTTACACGCAGCTCCTGGACGGGAATCAATTTACAGAAGAAGACGCGGAACAGTTGCGCGCGCTATGGATGCTGCGCGGCATGATCGATGAACGATTCGTGCGCGTGCCGTGGCTGCCGAAAGTGCAGCTTTTCATCATCGATGGATTCTTCGATTTCACGCCTGTACAAGGTGAAATTTTGCGCCAGTTGCTCCCGCGTTTTCCGGAAACGATAGTCAATCTGAACCACGACGACAGCAACCCGGAAATATTTGTTCCCTTCCAGGACACGATCGGACAACTACAAGCGATGGCGACGTTCGACACGGTCCACACGCGCGATTACATGGTTACCACCGGCGCTTTGTCGGCACTGCGCGAGAATCTTTTTAATCCGTTGAAGTCCGATCCGGTGTCTGAGGAGCCGGACTTTGTCGCGCGCGAAATCCGTTATCTCGAGTGCGGCGATCGCGTTACCGAAATCCGCACCATCGCCCGCGAAGTAAAGCGTCTGGTCCTGACAGAGAATTACAAGCTTGCCGACATGGCGCTCGTCGTTCGCAAACACGAGACGTATGCCTCCACGATTTCGCGCGTGATGGTTGAAGAATCCATCCCATGCAATCTCGAGTTGCGCGTCGAAGCCGCCGACGTTCCGGCCAACCGCGCCGCACTCAAACTTCTAACGCTCCTCGAAGGGCTTTCTACCGAAGAGAATCAAAGCACGCGGATCGCGGCGATTGCGGATCTGATCAAGTCGGAATACTTCCGTCTCAGCGACGAAGAGTTACGTGTTTTGTCGGCGCGTTTCGACGAGCGTCATCTGGAGTTGTTTCGAAACGGCGTCCAGACGCTCACGCCTGAAACACTGCACCGTCTGAAGAGTCGCTACCGCATCGGTTTTTGGGATGCTGATGCACTCGAAAATGCGTTTGCGTACGTCGGCAGCGATCTGAGCGTGAGTGCGTGGTTAGCTCGCGCTCACAAACTGTTTACAGATCTTCCCGGCGCCACAGCCACAAAAGAGCTCTTGAACATCGATCCCGGCGCGCAGGATCGCGACACCGACATTGCCGACAACGTCGAGAACGCTGAAACCGCGAAACTCGACGAGAAAGGTGTCGAGAAGAAGCGCCGCCCGTCGCGCGATATTCATCCAGCAGCACTCGCATGGACCTCGCTAGTGGTCCAACGCTTTGCTGAACTGCTTCACGCCGTTCCCCGGCAAGGCAAACCCGCGGACTTACGGGCGGAGTTGATGCGACTGCTGGATCGTTTTGGTTTTCGAGATCAGATTGCGGAGCCGGTGCGGAAAACGCCTGGCGAAGAAGAGTTGCCGCAGGTGATGCTCAACTTCAACGCGCTCGAAGCGTTGCGTCGCGCGTTTGTCGCCGCGATCAAGAGCATCGAGATCGCAGCAAACACCGTCGCATCCACCCGCCTTTCGAATTTTCTCCAGGAAGTTCGTCGCTCGCTGGGTTCTCAATCGCAGCTTTTTGACGCGCCCGATCGCAATGGCTTGCGTGTGCTCGAAGCGACCGACGTGCGCGGTTTGCGTTTTCGCGCAATCTTCCTCGCCGGGTTAACGGAAGGCGGGTTCCCGCTGAGCGCGTCGCGCGATTGGATCTATCCGCACGAAGAGCGCGATCGATTGAGAGAGTATGGCCTGACACTCGAAGACATCTCACCGAACACACTGCTGAAGGAAGAACACTATTTCTATCAGGTGGCTTGCCGCGCCACTGAGCGTCTTTACCTCACGCGCCCGCTCCTGCTGGGAGACGATTCGGAAACTGTGGCCTCTTACTACATCGACGAACTGCGTCGCGCGGTCGCGCCGTTCAGAATCGAAACTGAGATCGTTCGTCGCGATTACGACGGCAAACACCTTCAGGAGGTATCGAGCGCGACCGAAATGAAAGTGGCCCTCGTGCGGCAGCAGGAACGCCATCTTCATCGTGGGCACAAAAAAGGTCTGTTGCCGCAGCCTCGAATTACCCGGCTGCTGACGCTCGCACGCAACGACGGTTTCCTCAGCGACGCTGCGCTCAGACGCATAGAAATAGAGCGTGAACGAGCTGGCCCGCGATTCAGTGCGTACGACGGTGTGATCACCAATCCACACCTGCTGCAACTGTTGCACGACAAGTTCGGTCCTGAATTTGTTCACAGCGCGAGCGGCCTCAGCGTCTACGGCAATTGTCCTTATCGTTTCTACGCGCAACGAGTGCTGCGTCTCGAACCGCGCGGAGAAGCCGCACTCGACCTGCAGGCGATCGATGCGGGGAAACTGCTTCACGACATTCTTCGCAGATTTTTTGAACGGCATCGTCGCGAGGCGTTGCACAAGCTGGACCGAAAGAAGTTACAAGCAGAACTCGCTCAGATAGCCGACAGTGTGTTTGACGAACACGAACGTGTCGTTCCGCCACTGAACAAACAGATCTGGAAGATCGATCGCGAGATTCGCAAGATCCTTTTGGACCAGGTGCTGCTGTACGAATTGGAGATTCAGGAAGAAGCAGAAGCACAACAAGTGCGCCCGGCTTATTTTGAAGTTGCATTCGGTGGAACAAGGTCGTCGGCAAAGGATCCGGATTCGACAGAAGAACCGCTCGAGCTGAGTCGTGAAACGTTTGTCGGCGAAGAGAAGATCAAGATCAGCGGACAGATCGATCGTGTCGACATCGCTCGTGATAACACGCTCGTTGCATACGACTACAAGTTATCGACCGGCGCCAGCAGAAGCGACATCACTTCAGGCAGAAGTTTGCAACTCCCGATCTACCTCGAAGCACTCGAAAAACTGATCCTGCCGGATCAGCCGATTGCGGGCGGCGGATACTACGTGATTCGCGGCGCGCAGGATCGACGCAACAAGGGCCTCTATCGTGCAAGCCAGTTGGAGTATTTGAGACTACGCGCGAAGAACTCGGTCTTCACGGATGAAGACTGGCAGCGGATTCGCGCGCAGGTGGTCGCGAGAGTCTGGGAATTTCTCGACGGCATGCGCGCCGGGAAGTTTGTCGTCGATCCGTCCGAGAAACAGAAGACGTGCCGGTTTTGTGATTACGGCGCAGTGTGTCGCTACGATCGCGATCGCATCGATCGGAAGAAGTAACACGGATCAGACGGATTAATACACGGATTTACACAGAAGGATCCGTATTAATCCGTATCTAATCCGTGTAATCCGTGGTTCGGTTTTATGCCGGAGGAACGAGTACTTTTACCAGAGCAGGCAGCGGCTGCATACGAGATCAACAAGCACATCTCGGTGACGGCGGGGCCGGGGTCTGGGAAAACCACCGTCCTCGTCGAGCGCTATGTTCACATCCTCCGCGAGCGCCAACTCGCTATCGATCAGATCGTAGCGATCACGTTCACCAATCGCGCCGCCAACGAAATGCGCGAGCGCCTGCGCAGCGAAATCAACCTCATGCTGCGCATCGCTGACGACGACGAGCGCCGCCGTTGGCTGAATTACAAACGCACTCTCGACGGCGCGGTAATCACAACGATTCACGGTTTCTGCGCTCGACTCCTGCGCGAGTTTCCGATCGAAGCGCGCGTCGATCCACAGTTTCTGCTGCTCGACGAACACCGCGCGGCGATGATGCTCGAGTTGATCGTCGAAGAAGTTCTTTCCGAGTTTATTAGTAACGGCCACGTCGAGATCTCACGCCTGACCTTGGGTGTCGGGCGCAGCAGGCTGGCCGCCGCGTTAACTCAACTCTACCGCGAAGCACGCGGGCAGGGTTTGTCACTCGAAGAGCTCGCCGTTGCGACCGCGCGTGTGCACGCAACCGAAGAAGATCATGCGCATGCGCTCGAAGAACTCGATCGCGCAATCGCTGCTTTTCTCGGCGTGCGTCGCACGACAATGGCTTCCAAGGCCAATCAGGCCGACGTTGTTTCCGCGTGGGCCGAAGCGCAGAAGTTGTTGAAGAGTATTCCGTCGCACGAGACGCTCGCCGATTACTGTCGTCTCGTGGAAAGTTTTCGCGCCCACCGGCCGCAGGCACGCGCGCCCGTGGCCGAGCACGTGAGAGCTCTCGATCTACTCGTTTGGGAAAAGGCGCTCCAAGGTCGCGTGCCGCAGGTTTCTCTGGATCTATTCGCGCGGCAGTACGCGCTCGAGATGGTCAACCTGCTGTCGCGTGTGGACCAGCGACTCAACGAAGAGAAACAAAAGATCTCGGCACTCGACTTTGACGATCTCGAGTTGCGCACGCTCTTGCTACTCGAGCGACCGGAGGTCATCGCGCGACTCTCCGAGCGCTACCGGTTTTTCCTCGTCGACGAATTTCAGGACACGAACAACGTGCAGCGCGTGTTGCTCGAACGTCTCGCTTTGAGCAAAGGGCGCAGGCCCGCGAATCTTTTCATCGTCGGGGATCGCAAGCAGTCGATCTATGGCTTCAGAGGCGCTGACGTTGACGTCTTTCGCCAGATGACTTCGACTCTGCTCGCCGAGGGCGGAGAAGAGAAGCCGCTGCAATTGAACTTCCGCAGCCAGCCGCCGCTGATCGCTTTTTTCAATCATCTTTTTGCGCGACTGTTTCAGGCGCCTGAAGAAATTCCATCCAGCGAGATAAAAAATTTGGATGAGTTAGGGTATGTGAAGCATGAAAAGAGCGATGCGAAACGCGAGCTGCGCGACGAGGGTCCTCTGGTCGAACTGCTGGTCAGCACCAAACCGTCGCTCGAAGACGATCCGCGCGCGGAACAAGATTCGCGCGTGCTCGACGCGCAGCAGATCGCTCGCCGCATCATTTCGCTGAAACGCGCCTCGCCCACACTCAACTATGGCGACATCGCGCTGCTGTTTCGCGCGATGACGCAGGTGCAGATTTATGAGTCCGTGTTTCGTCGCGCGAACATCCCGTATCAAACAGTGCTCGGGCGTGGTTTTTACGAACGCGAAGAGATCACCGACCTGATTCAACTGTTGCGCTTTCTCGACAACAAGACCGACGAGATTGCCCTCGCTGCCGTCCTTCATTCACCGCTTTGCGGGATTTCTGATAACGGTTTGCTCGCGCTGCGTTGCGCACCGTGGCTGGATGAAGTTGAGAGTGTGGATCCCCTGCGCGGTTTCTCGCTCACTCGCCCGCTTTATCTCGCGTTGCGGCGCCACCGCGAGATTGCCTACATCAGTGACGAAGAACACGAGCTTCTCGATCGCGCGGCGAAGTTGATCAATCAACTCGTAGATCGAAGACATCACTACGCGATCCAGGATCTACTTCGTTACGCCGTCGCGGAATCGGAATTCCTGACGGTGGTTGCGGCAAACTTCGACGGGGCTCAGCGCCTCGCAAACGTCGAACGGCTGTTTACACTGGCGGCACGCTTCGAGAGCTCGGGCACACACCTGATTCGCGATTTCGTGCGTTACGTGGAGGAGTTTGAAGCGATTGGCAGTCGTGAAAGTGAAGGACAAATCGATCAGGCCGCCGACGCGGTACGCTTGATGACGATTCACCAGGCAAAGGGTTTGGAGTTTCCGGTGGTGATTATTCCCGATCTGCAACGACTCTCGCGGGTCGCAACCGACACGTGGGTGCTGCTCGATCGTCATCAAGGCCTGACTTTGAAAGTGCCTGACGGGCGCGGGAACCTGGTCGCCGGTTGCACGTTCGCGAATTTTGAAAAGCGGCACGCGTGGCGCGAACAGTTTGAGAGCATGCGATTGCTTTATGTCGCCGCGTCGCGTGCTGAAGATCGTTTGATAATGGCGGGTGTGACTGAAGAGCTGGCGACACTGAACAGGAACAACGACTGTTGGTTGAAATGGATCTGGCAGTCGCTGGAGTTGCAGGAAAGGCAATCAAGCGGTGTCGTTCAACTGGCGAAGGATGTTCGGTTGCAACTGACGATCAACCTCGCGGAAGAGCCGTTTGAAGAAGCTGAAGTTGAAGACGAGCCGGTAAGGAGCACGCAGCCGGCCGATGCCTTGCACGACATCTTTCCTCTCGTACGACCTGTCGATCGGCAAAGCGGCAAGGCGATTCATCGATTCAGTGTGACTCAGCTGATCAATTATCACCGTTGCCCGCGGCAATACTATTTCGATCGCGTGTTGCGCGTGCCGGGAGCGGATGAGTTGTCGGTGTGGAACAATGCGGATGCGCCGGAGCCGCATACAAATTTGACCGCTACTTTAAAGGGAGCGGTGATTCATCGTTTCTGTGAGCTCTACACGTTGGATCAAAGCGTGGACGGATGCCTGCGCCGCAGTTTTGATGAAGTTATTCGCCGCCGCCACGCACAGCTTGCGGATCGTTTAGTTGAGATCAATTTTGACGCAGCGATCAGAGACCTGCGGCCGCTCGCGAAAAACTATCTGGCCAGCGAAGTCTTCAAACGTGTCGAAGCGGCGCCAAAAGTTTCCGGTGAGAGGCCTTCGGGCGAGATCGGTTTGTGGAGTGAGATCGGCTTCCGTTTGCGGCGGCCCTTAGGAATTCTCTTTGGCGTGATCGACAAGCTCTTGATCACGCGTTCACCTGATGGCGGTTTGCAGATCGAGATTATCGACTTCAAAACACATCGCATCACCAGCGCGAAAACACCGGAGCCGCAGACGCATCGCGTGACTTCAAAAAAAGGACAGATCGCGTTTAGCTTTGAAGATCCTGGCAGGACCAAAGCCGTTCACACTGCCGCCGAAGACTACGAACGCCAGATGCAAGCGTATGCACTCGCGGTCCGCGAACTGCTTCCTTCGGTCGGAGATGGTAAGTTGAGTGCCACGCTCCACTTTCTCGAACCAAACATCGAGGTCCATCTCGCCGGCGAACTCCTTGAACCAGTACGTTGCGCGGAGGCCATCGATGAAGCGATGCAACGCTCGATCTACTCTTCTGACCCCGCGGACTTTCCGGTGAAGCCCGCGCCGCATTGCCGCATGTGCAACTTCCTGCGCGTCTGCACCGCCGGCAAGGAATGGGTGCGAGACAACTAGCCACGGATTCACACTGATTTACTTAGCTTAATCAGTGTTCATCCGTGTAATCTGTGGCTATTATTAGATCCATGATCACAATCAAATCTTTCGATGGCGGCGAATTCGATGCCTACCTCGCGATGCCTGCGAGCGGTTATGGACCAGGCATCGTCGTGCTCCAGGAGATCTTCGGCGTCAACAGCCAGATGCGCAGCATCGCTGACTGGTACGCGGCGCACGGCTTTGTCGCTGTTTGTCCGGACCTGTTCTGGCGAATTGAACGCGGCGTACAACTCACCGACAAAGGCGACGATTGGAACAAAGCTGTCGAGTACTATCTAAAAGTTGACGAAGCGAAAGCTGTCGAAGATGCAGCCGCGGCTCTCGAGTTTCTACGACATCACTCGTCGTGCAGCGGCCGTGCCGGCGCGGTAGGTTTTTGCATGGGCGGGAATCTCGCGTACCTGTTATCGGTGCGATTCAAGCCTGACTGCGCTGTGGGATATTACGGCGTCAGTATTGAAAAAACTTTAGACGAGGCAAAGAATCTCACCAGTCCATTGCTGTTGCACATCGCCGAGCGCGACAAGTTCTGCCCGCCTGAAGCACAGGCTCAGATTCACGCGGCGCTCGATTCGAATCCACTCGTGACGATTTACGATTACGCGGGCCTCGACCACGCGTTTGGACGACCGGGCGGCGAGCATTACGACGCGGCTGCTGCCGAGCTTGCTAATCTTCGCAGTCTCGAGTTCTTCGTCAGCCATCTCGCCGGCGCGGGCCTCGCGACTGCGCAGCAAATTCTTTCCACGCGCTGGGACGATCACGTGAAGTATGAATTCGCGACGCGCAACACTGACGATACGCTCGAAACGATGGTCGCTGACTCGTACGTGAACCACGTGCCTGTGATGACTGGCGGCGTGGGTCATGAGGAGTTGCGTGAGTTTTACTCAAAACGTTTTATTCCGCAGATGCCGCCCGACACTGCGATGACGCCGGTGTCGCGAACAGTGGGTGTCGATCGAATCGTTGACGAAATGGTTTTCGAGTTTACTCACACGAGCAAGATGGATTGGATGTTGCCCGGTGTTGAGCCCACGGGCAAACACGTCAAGGTAGCTCTGGTCGTGATCGTGCACTTCCGCGACGGCAAGCTGGCCCACGAACATATCTACTGGGACCAGGCATCTGTGCTGGCCCAACTCGGATTGATCGACTCGCAAAAACTTCCGGTCGCGGGCGTCGAAAGCGCCGAGAAAGTGCTCAACCCACGCTTACCATCTAACGAGCTTATGGACAGGATGACATGATGGACAGGATTCACAAGATAAAATTATGAAAAATCTTGTAAATCCTGTTAAGCCCGTGTCTCGGCTCAGACGCGATCTTGGCACACTCGAATCCTATGCCGCGCTGATCGGCATTCTCATCGGCGCGGGGATCTTTCAGGTCACGAGCCAGGCGTGGGCGATCACTGGTCCAAGCGTCATTCTCGGCTATCTCGTCCTGACGCCTGCGATTCTCGCGACATCGATTCCCTACGCCGCTTACCTTTCAACGCCACTCGGTCGCGAGCCCGGTGGCGAGTATCTACACATCTCGCGAACGTTAAAAGGCTTTCGTCTGGCTTACGTTGGCGCGTGGCTCAAAATCATCTCTTACATCGGCGCGGGCGCGTATCTTGCCAACGCGATGGCGGGATACCTGATCGCGCTGAGCGGCAATCGCATCGACGCCGAGAGATTTCGCTTGCCGCTCGCGCTGGCGGCGCTGGTCGTATTCTATGCGATTCACGTCATCGGCATACGCTGGTTCGGGCGCTTGCAAGTCGTCCTGTCAGCGTTGAAGTGTTTGGCGTTGCTCGTGCTCATCGTGCCGGGACTTTTCGTTCTGGATAGTTCCAACTACACGCCGTTTTTCACGCAAGGTGTAAGCGGCTTTGGCGCGAGTTTGCTGCCGTTGTTTTTTGCCTACGCCGGCTTTGAGTCGATCGCGCAAACTGCGGGCGAAGTGAAAGACAGCACGCGTCTCTTGCCGCGGATCTTATTGAAGGGAATCACTATCACTGCGCTGTTTTACGTCTTCACTTCGATTGTTTCGTTTGGCGTGTTGCCGGGCGGACGACTGCAAGCGAGCAGCGCTCCGATGGCTGAAGTGGCATCGATCTATCTTCCCGCAGGCGCTGCGATGTTTGTGACGATAGGCGCGGTCGCCGCGATCATGACGGCTCTCAATGGCACCATCTTCGTGCCTTCACGACTCGCGATCATGTTTGTCGAAGACAGACTGGCGCCACGCTGGCTCGGCTTCATCAACAAAGCAACCGCGACTCCGATACGCGGCCTCACGTTGACCCTCGTTTGTTGCGCGCTGTTGCTGGTCAGCGGACAGCTTTCACTCGCGCTGAACGTTGCAGTGTTTGCGCTGGTCGTGCTTTATTTCATTCACAGCTTAGTATTTTTGTTCCTGCCCCGACTGAACCCAGGCCTTGCGAGCGAGGTCGAGATTGCGTTGCCGCGTCGAGTGCAACAGGCGGCCGCGATTGTCTCGCTTCTATCGATGGGTTTGCTGATCCTGATTCAGTTGCGACAGGACGCGGAAGTGTTGAGAACGCAAACGCTGGGCGAGCGGATCAGTGGACAAAGTTTAACGAGCATTGAATTGATATTCGTGTGGGGCATCGTCGGCGCGGGACTCTATCAACTCGCTCGCATGCAACGCAGTAAGCAGGTTTCCGAAGTACATGGAGATTGAAGGCAAACGAGTACTGATCACCGGCGCTGGTCGAGGACTCGGCCGCGCGCTCGTCACGGCGTTTGTTGATGCGGGCGCGGGCGAAGTAATCGCCGGAATTCGCAAGCGCGAAGCTCGAGTGGCGTTGAAGGCGGAGCGTGTGACTCCGGTGCAGTTGGATGTTACGAGCGAGAGGGACATCGAGGCGGTCACGAGATTGGGTGCGATCGATGTGCTGATCAATAACGCTGGTGTTGCAGGTTTTGGCAACCCGTTGACGATGAGTTTCGCGAGCATTCAAGAGGAGCTGGCGGTCAACTACCTTGGCGTGTTGCGTGTAACGCGAGCGATTGCGCCGGGAATGATCGCACAGCGCGACGGCATGATCGTCAACGTGGCCACCGCTTTTGCGAAAGTGAACCTACCGATTGTAGGCACGTATTGCGCGACGAAGGCGGCGCTGTTGTCGTTGGGTCAGGCATTGCGCGCATATCTTTCGGATCACGGCGTCCGCGTCATGACGGTAATGCCGACGACGATCGATACCGACATGAGCCGCGGCGCGAACGTACCGAAGCTGACGAAAGAGTTTGTGGCTGCGGAAATTCTGACTGCGATTCGCGAGGAGCGACACGATCCGCCGATCGGCGACGAAGCAAAGGCCATCCTCGATGGACTTTCGAAAGATCCGCTAGCGATCGAGAAGACATTGATGAATTACAAATGACCGAACTGGGCGCACTCCAGGGAAGCGCTAAATCAGTTGCTAATGACTATAGACCGACATCGCGAAGAATTTCCCACGCTGGCCTCGGGCATTCATCTGCTCAGTCACAGCCTTGGACCAGTGCCTCGTGCTGCGCGTGAGTCGATGCTCGCCTACATCGACGCATGGGAACATCACACGAGCGAAGATGCGTGGGCGACAAGTTGG
>JAICGZ010000101.1 GCA_025922875.1 Pyrinomonadaceae bacterium | reverse complement strand
GACGGCCTTTCACCAGCCTCTCGCTGTTATGCATCCACGAATTGTTGCTGCGTAGATGACGCCGGCCAATGAGCAACAAGTCATAGCCATTATGGTTGATGTTGCTGTCGAGCAGTCGCGCTTTAACCCGCTCGATATCGTGGAGGAAAATTTCAGGCGCGAGTGCTATCAGCCGGTTAGGTGTACGGAGCCGGTTAGGAAAACAGCTCTCGAGTGGACCAAGATCGATGCCATGCGGGAGTTTCTTAAGCTTGGCCAGCGTGAGCCCTGAAGAGAACGGATTCAACTTGTTGCCGTATGGGCCGAAGCGCAGGCCGAGATCCAGTAATCGTGATGGCGGAAAGAATCGTGCGATAGATGCTCGTTTTATTTTTGCCGCCAACCGCTCGCGAAGGCCCTTCGATTCCATGCGAGTTTGAAGTTCAAGAAAGATCTGCCAGTCGTGACGGGTATCTTTTTGCGGGGCAAAGAGTGGCTGTGAGTATTTCGCTGTGTTGTGAATCGCCAACACGTGGAATGCCAGATCGTAGTGATCGCGTTCCAGTGATGCAGTGGGCGGCAAGATAATATTTGCGTGTCGCGTGGTTTCGTTGATGTAGAAGTCGATCGATGCCATGAACTCCAGGCCTGCAAACGCACGATCGAGTTGACGGCCGTTTGGTGTTGAAAGCACCGGGTTACCCGCGGAAGTTACCACTGCCTTGATCTGATCTTTGCCCGGCGTAAGGATATCCTCGGCAAGCGCGGCCACCGGCAACTCGCCGCCAAACTCAGGTAGTTTTCTCACGCGGCTGTGCCAACGACCATAGCTTCCTCGCGGCGCCAGTGCTTCTGGTGCAGCCACGGCGTCAAAAGCCGGTTTTGTAAACATCGCACCGCCGGGTCGATCCAGATTGCCGGTAACAATATTGATTACATTGATAAGCCACTGGCAGGCGGCGCCGAACTCTTGCGTGCTGACGCCGATGCGGCCATAGCAAACGGCTGTCTTTGCACTCGCAAACTCTCTCGCTAGTTCCCTCACCTGGTCCGCGTTAATTCCCGTAACCGGCGAGACCTTTTCAGGTGAAAAGTCTGCTACGAGGTTGCCGACGGTTTCCACACCATCGGTAAACTTCGCAAGACGATCGAGCTTTAGTAGATCTTCGGCGTAAATGACATTGAGTAGTGCCAGCAGCAACAGCACGTCCGTACCCGGACGAATAAAGATATGCTGATCGGCCAGGCGCGCGGTCTCGGTGCGGCGCGGATCGATCAGCATCACTTTGCCGCCGCGCGCGCGAATCGCGCGTAGCCGTCCAGGGACATCTGCCGCGGTCATTAGGCTGCCGTTGGACACTGCAGGATTACCACCGAGGATCAGCAGGAAATCTGTTCTATCGAGATCCGGTATCGGCAGCAGCAACTGGTGGCCGAACATGAAGAACCCTGCGAAATGATGGGCCAACTGATCGACCGAGGTCGCCGAAAAGCGGTTACGCGTATGAAGACTGCGGATAAAGCCCGGGAGAAAGAGTATTGCGCCGTGGTTGTGCACGGTCGGATTACCGACATACGTGGCCACGCTATGGCGCCCATATTTAGACTGAATGCGTTTGAGGTTCTCCGCCACTTCATCAAACGCTTCGTCCCAATCGATCTGCTGCCATCCACTATTGGTCCGTCGCACCGGATGTTTGAGCCGATCCGGATCGTAGTGGATGTCCTGCAGAGCAACTGCTTTCGGGCAGATGTAACCATGACTGAAGACATCCTCTGAATCACCCTCGATGCGCAGCGTGCCGTTTGCCTGCACGCTGATTTCAACACCACACATTGCTTCACAGATATTGCAAGTGCGGAAATGGTGCGCCGAGTTTTCTGATGGTTTCATGTCGTTTAATTTGCGCGCCCGTGCACGCTGCGGTCAAGGTCTAACTGTCAGCGTCTAACATCGCGCTGATTTCCCTGGAGCTCGCAGCCTCGTCGACAAACGTGAAGGTACCGTGCGTTTGCATCTCATTCGCGGCGCGAAGAAATGCTGCCATAGCCGCGCGTGAGAGGGCGCTGCCGACGCTGATGCGTTTGACACCGATCTCAGACAGTTCCGCCAGGTTTAAGCGAACGCCTGGCATTCCCGTGAGAACATTCACAGGACGACCAACAGAAGTGACTACCGCAACGATGTCCTCTTTCTTCGTCAGACCCGGCGCATAGAGAACATCTGCTCCGGCTTCTTCATAAAGCTGAAGTCGCTTGATCGTGTCTTTGAGATCCGGACGACCGACGAGATAGTTTTCGGCGCGCGCTGTTAAGGTGAACGTAAACGGAAGTGAGCGCGCTGCCTCAACCGCCGCGCGGACGCGCTCGGCCGCAAACTCAACCTCGTAGATCGGACGATCAGGATCGCTCGTCATATCTTCAATCGAGCCGCCCACAACACCAGCCGCCGCGGCAAGCCGGATTGTTTCGGCAGCTATTTCAGGACTATCCCCAAAGCCCTTTCCGAGATCGGCACTGACAGGCAGATTGGTGGCTGATGCGATCTGCGCCAGATGCATCATCATCTCGTCGCGTGGAACCTCGTTGTCGCGGTGTCCGACAGAAAAGGCAAACCCGGCACTGGTGGTTGCCAGTGCTTCAAAACCGAGATGGGCCAATAATCGGGCCGTTCCGATATCCCAGGGGTTCGGAATAATGAATGCACGATCGCGTTCATGGAGCGCACGGAAGGTTTTTCCTCTTTCAGCCTGAGTCACGTCGCACACCTCGCACAAGAAAGTTTATGGAGAGTATATACCTGTCGGATCAGTGGTGACGATCAAGTGAGGCAATAATACCCGTTTCACTCTGTTTAATTGAATTTGTTGACACTGTGTTCGCTGATGAGTATAGTGCGTTCACCTCGATCAACTTACGGTCGATCCGACACATCCTCCCAGACGATCAGAGAATTACTTCCCTCCCTTCTCATGTCGCCGTCGGCTAGTACGATGTCTCAAACGGTTTAAATCTGAGTCAATTCGATCTCAGGAGGAGGAGGCGTTTATGAAGAGTCTTAAGCGGCGGGTGCTTTTGCTGGCTATAGGCACCATTCTAACCCTTGGTCTTTCTCATGCGGTCGCGGAGGCCTGTACAGACATAGAGGCAGGCGGCAATGTGTATGGAGACTTTGACTGTAGACTAACGGGTTCTTGCGACGGCTGGTGCTACTATGATTGTCAGTGTTCTAATCTCTTTCCCGGGTACACATGTAGGAACGTGTTGCAGGAGGCGGGCTTTGAGTTAGTCTCGGGCCCCCAATGTTAGGCGGTTTGCGCTCGATGAGTAACTCCTGTTGGGAGTGTTAAAGGACCAATAAAAATGATTAGAGGCGTTCTTACGATCGTCTTTTTGCACGTGTGTGTCTTCAGTTTATTTTTGCCACCGGCAATGGCAGTGTCACTCTTCGCAGTACAAACGGGAAGCAGCGGATTCAAGGTACGCCAACCAAATCTGTACGCTCCGAATCTTTATGCCGACAATATCGATTTTATCGCAACCCTCGAGAAGCTCCCGGGGGCAAACAAGAAGCAAAGCTATTGGGAGCTTTCATACGAACTGTATTTCATTCCGGAGGACAAGTATCACGAGACCCTGCAACGTTTAGGAAGGGGCGGTCATAACCTGACGCCGCAACAGTTTCCAGGAAGAATACTGCTTGCCGAGGGCCATAAAAAGAAAACGCGTTTAGGAACACCGGAGCAGCAGACCATTGCCTTATCCGGAGTGGCGTTCAAGCAAAAAATTCCCGATACGCAGCGGACAAAATTTGCGGTTCTGATGACAAGCTTCTCTGTGAAGATCTTCGATGCCGAGTTGAATACGACGGTTTATAAATCGGGTGTCTTTCTGACCGCCCCCTATGAGTCACATCCTCAGGATCAAAAACAAGCTTTCGCTCGCAAGACGCTTTACTTGAATTTTGGTGTTAACCAGAACGGGACACTCAACTACTCCCAATTACCTCGTAAGCCGGGCGACTAGCGGGTAGTGGAATGTTGGTTGGTTATGTCAAAGCGATGGATCTCTATCGCCGGCGCCATCTTCTTTTTCGTCGCGGTTTTCTGTCTTGGTTTCGTCTTTTTTTACAACCGGAATCAGCACTCACAGGCGGTAGCACCTGAGGCGTCCAAGTCTCTTATCAATAAGCCGCTTCCGCATGCGCAACTACTTGATGTCTACGGATCAAAAGTCGACGAACAGGTACTCAGAAGGGGAAGAGTAATCCTTGTCTTTGTTACGCCCGAGTGCGATGCTTGCCTCGCGGAGAGCCAATTTCTTCAAACACTCTTAGCAAGGCGAAAAGACGTTGTCTTTTATGGACTCGTTCCGTTCGGAGGACCGCCAGCCTCTCCAGACGTTATCGAGAAGACATTTCCTTTTAGAGTTTTTTACGACGAAGGTAACTCGTTTGTATCCACCATGGGAATAAATCGCGTTCCGGTCAAGGTGTTTCTTGAAGATGGAATCATTAAGAAGGGCTGGATTGGAGCAGCTATAACCGATCAAGCCAGGACATCGTTTGTAGAATGGTTTGATGCTCTCCCATGAGAGACAAAGCGGCTTTGCCCGAAAGGTCTGTGTTCTCTGTGCCTCTGTGGTCCACTCTTGCCTGGAAAAACAACCACAGAGACATAGAGAACACAGAGGTTACACAGAGAAGAGCGTGTATCCCCCGCTTTTCGGGCAAAGCAACTCAAAGCTATCCGCAGATTACACAGAGAAATGATGAGACGGGTTTTTTATTGCCTCATAGTTGTGATTGCGCTTGCTTGCATCAATCCTTTGCACGCTCAGGTGCAAGATGCTAAGCGGGAAGTCTCGTCCAGTCAGGTCGAGTTGTTAAAGAGGATATTTGATGTACTCAACTCGACAGCCGATGAGGCGAAGAAATGGGACGACAAAGGAGTTGCAGCTCGAACTCAAGCCCAAATTGCAGATCTTGTCTGGGATGTGAACCAGGAGGACGCAAAGAACCATTTGAAAGCCGCGTGGACTGCGACGGCGAAAGTTGAGGAGCCAAAGCGTGATCGTTCATCTGTTGTGAATCGATCTCTGCGGAATGGTGTTAGGCGTGATGTGTTGCTGGTCGCAAGAAAACGAGCACCCGAGCTCGCTGCCAGATGGCTCGAGGAAATGATCGAAGAGAGCAAGTCCGCCGAGAAAAAAGATCGGGGGACGTTTGATGATAGAAGCGCGCGCAGCGCCGTGCTTCTCCAGATGGCGAATCAACTTGTGGCGGACAATCCGAAAGCGGCAGCGGAGTTGTTAATTGAGAGCTTGAGCGATGGTGTCTCTTTTAATTTTCAGACCACTCTCATTCAAATTTACCTGAAGGACTCGGCCCTGGCAGAGACTGTTTTTCGCGCCGCGCTCGCGCGTTTGAGAGCATCGGGCATGAGTGAGCCAAACGAACTTGTCACTCTTTACGCTTATCTCTATACACCGGGCCGTGTTTTTGCGGCCAACACTTCGGACAATCGCAATCAAATGCAGTTAGCTCTAGGCGGGCCGCGCGTGCCTGTCCCGGCGGGACGTCAAAATCCTGCTATGGCGCGTGAATTTCTGGCGGTCGCGTCCGATCTGTTGCTTAGTGCACCATTGCCGGAGGTCAATGCTCAAATCACTGCGCGCGCATTAGTAAGCGTTATTGGAATCTTGTGGATAGAGGTCGCACAAGAGTTGCCGGACAAGGCGGCCTTGCTCCAGGCGCGTGCACACCAGCTTGATTCTGAAGCCCGGTTCTCGACTGCGCCAGTTCCACGGAGAGCGGATATACCTGAAGTACGACAAGGCGAAAGCAAGGAAAGCTTTGCCGAACGCAGAGTGGACCTACTCGAAGAAACGGCGGCAAAAGGACGCGATGTATTGACGCGTGATATCGGCTATGCAACGGCGGCAGTAGCCACTACAGTCGAACGTTACGAACGCGGGTTACAGTTAACCGGAAAAATCGATGATAAGAATTTACGCGACGGAGTGCGAAGCTGGCTTATCTATCGCGCGGTACTACACTTTATTGCTTCGGGTAAACTCGACGAAGCACATCGACTGAATTTGAAGAATGACGATGCAGCTCAACGAGCCGTTTGCTTCGTGGTTGGCGCCCAAAGGCTGGTTAAGGATAAAGACACCGATCGCGCAGGTGAGTGGCTACGCGAAGCCGGAGTCTTAATCAAAAGAAGCGAGCCAAATGAAAGTACGGCACGCATCGCGCTTGGTATTGTCTCAACCTATGGCCGTTTAGACACACAGGCGTCGCTTGATTGGTTGTTATACGCTGTAAAGCTAATGCGAAAGGCGCAACCGGCTTCTCTCAACCTGGACCAGGCGCCGCCATTTAAACGTATCACTGGTGTCACACCGATTACCGATGTGGCAGCCAACACGACCGGATTCAGTTTGCAATCAGCAGTCGCCGTGTTCCCGCCCGATCAATTTGAGCAAGTTCTGTACGTACTCAACGACATAACACCTCAAGAAGCACGCGGCATGGCAGTTCTCACGCTCTGTTCCAACTTCCTTAACTCAAAGTCGAATGCGATCCGGGTTCAGAGATAGTCCCGCCATAAGAAACACAAAATGCACAAACATTCAGCGAAACTCTTTGTGGTTTTTGTGCTTCTTTGTGACTGAAGAACTTGAGGTAAGGAGCACTGATACTTATGTATAACGTGAAAGCTTATTCGGCCACGAGCGAAACATCTTCGCTGGGAGCCACGACAATTCCACGCCGCGATCCAAACGAGTACGACGTTCAGATCGAGATCCTCTTCTGTGGCATCTGTCACTCCGATCTCCATTCGGCGCGTAACGAGTGGACTGGCGCCATTTACCCGATCGTCCCGGGGCATGAAATCGTCGGCCGTGTCACGAACGTCGGCTCAGGAGTTACTAAGTTCAAACCCGGTGAACTCGCCGCAGTCGGTTGCATGGTCGATTCCGACGGTACCTGCGTGCACTGCAAAGAGGGCCTCGAGCAGTATTGCCCAAACGTGATCCTCACGTACAACTCTCCGGACAAGCACCTCGGCGGCGTCACCTATGGCGGCTACTCCGACAGCATCGTCGTCGATGAACGCTTCGTGCTGCGAGTCCCCTCCAAACTCGATCTCGCTGCAACCGCGCCGCTACTCTGCGCGGGGATCACAACATACTCACCGTTACACCACTGGGGCGTCACCAAGGGTAAGAAAGTTGGCGTGGTTGGTATCGGCGGGCTGGGCCACATGGGCGTGAAGTTTGCTCATGCATTCGGAGCCCACGTCGTAGCCTTCACGACTTCACCCAATAAGAAAGAAGACGCGCTTCAACTCGGCGCCCATGAAGTCGTGGTCTCTCGCAACGATAACGAGATGCAGCAGCACGCGGGCAGCTTCGACTTTATCCTCGACACCGTCTCCGCCGATCACGATATCAACGCGTATCTCAACCTGCTCGCCCGCGACGGCACTCTCACACTTGTGGGTGCACCTCCGACGCCTCTCGCCGTTACCGCGTTCAGTCTCATTCCAGGACGCAAGAGTCTGTCCGGGTCTACCATCGGCGGGATTCCAGAAACACAGGAGATGCTCGACTTTTGCGCCGAGCATAACATCACCTCCGATGTCGAAGTCATTCCTATTCAAAAGGTCAACGAGGCTTATGAGAGACTGCTCAAATCTGATGTAAAGTATCGCTTCTCCATCGACATGGTTTCTCTGAGATCGGAGTAATCAAAGGAGAGAGAATGCAGAAGCGCAAACTTGGCAACCTGGAGGTCTCAGCTCTCGGGCTCGGCTGCATGGGAATGAGCTCCGGCTACGGTCCGGCTGGAGACAAACAGGAGATGATCTCACTGCTTCGCGCGGCCGTCGAACGTGGTGTCACATTCTTCGACACCGCCGAAGTGTATGGGCCGTTTGTAAACGAACAACTTGTCGGCGAGGCGCTTGCACCGGTCCGCGGCGAAGTGGTGATAGCTACCAAATTCGGTTTCAAAATTGGTCCAAAGGGCGAGCAGCAGGGCGTGGATAGTCGCCCTGAGCACATTCGCGAAGTCGCCGAGGCGTCGCTCAAGCGACTCGACACCGGCATGATCGATCTCTTCTATCAACACCGGGTTGATCCAGACGTGCCAATCGAAGACGTGGCAGGAGCGGTGAAGGAATTGATCGACGAAGGTAAGGTGAAGCACTTCGGACTCTCTGAGCCGGGAGCGCAAACGATCCGTCGCGCACACGCAGTCCAGCCAATCACTGCAATCCAGAATGAGTATTCGCTGTGGTGGAGAAAGCCTGAAGACGAAGTGTTGCCGGTGTGCGAGGAGCTCGGTATCGGATTCGTTCCATTCAGTCCTCTCGGTAGAGGCTTCCTCACGGGAAAGATCGACGAAAACACTACCTTTGACAGGTCGGACTTCCGCAACGTCGTGCCTCGCTTCACGCCGGAAGCACGGAAAGCAAATCAGGCGCTGGTGGATTTACTGCGCGCGATTGCAGAACGGAAGAAGGCGACGCCTGCCCAAATAGCGCTCGCCTGGCTGTTGGCCCAAAAGCCGTGGATTGTTCCGATCCCAGGCACAAGAAAACTACAACGGCTGGAGGAGAACATCGGAGCTGTTGCAGTCGAACTTACTGCTGACGATCTGCGTGAGATTGACAGCACTGCCTCAGCGATCGAGGTGCAAGGCGCACGGTATCCCGAAGAGATGGAGCGACGAACCGGCCTCTGATATGGAGCCATGAAGAGGCACAAAAAGCACAAATGAGTTCCGCTGCTTGTTTGTGCCTTTTGTGCTTTTTTGTCGCTTAGTCTTCCGGTTCGTTTTTGTGCGAGGGGTCGTGCGGTGATGGCTTCTCTCCCTCAAACACCTCACGACACGTTTTTGTGGGCCTGACGCCCAACGTCCACGATGGTGGATCACTCGCTGGGAAAGAGCCCATCACGTTGTAGTCGATTTCGGCCTCGCTCATTTGCTCGCCGCCTTGTCGCACTTCGGCCTGCTCGCAGTCGTTCTCGTCGTGTGCCATGTGGGTAGATGCTAACAAACCCACGGCGGGCTGGCGAGGCTGCGGAATCAGCGAACTTTCACACCAATTTTCTGTGCAGTCTGTGGCCCTGAATACCTCGGAACTTCGCGTTAATACATGGATTCAGCACGTTAAGCCTGCCGCTGCATGAAACGAGAAGGAGTCCCTCCCATGAAGGTTAACGCGAAATACGTAGTATTTATCCTGATTGCGATAATGAGCACGTATGTGCTTTATCACAATGAACGCTTTCTAATCGACTCATCACATCCCGTCTGGCAACGCTATGAACCGTTTAAGTGGTGGCTGCTGCCACACGCTGTGTTCGGCGCTATAGTGCTGCTCTTTGCACCTTTGCAGTTTTCCGATCGGTTGCGACAACGATTTACCAAATCCCATCGCGTTATGGGCCGGCTGTATGTGGTCGGGGCGTTGGTACTGGCTCCACTCGGTGCATACATTCAGTATTACCAGGAACGCACGGGCGCGCCGCGTTCGTTCACAATCCTGGCAGGAGTGGATGCCGCAATGCTCATGGGCGTCACCCTTCTCGCTTTTCTGTTTGCATACAAGCGCAAGATCGCACTGCACCGGCAGTGGGCCATTCGCAGTTACTCGGTCGCACTCGTCTTCATTACGGGACGATTTGTTATGGGTGTGACTGGCTGGGAAACTTTAGGAGTGGAAATCGTGCAGGCCATCATCTGGTCCTGCCTCGCGCTGTCGATGGTGTTCGCAGATATCGCGATCCATTGGAAGGAGATCCGTTCTGCTTTAACGGTACCGGTGAAGTCACCGGTAACCAGCAAACCGAGCGTGACAACTAACGCCGTCCGCGTGACCTAATGCATGCCACGGCGCAATTGTAGGGGCGGCCCTCTGTGGCCGCCCCTCGTTTAGATCGCACATTCTTCGTGAGAGGGGCGGCCACGGAGGGGCCGCCCCCTACAAAAGTCTTCACTCGTAGCGCAACGCAACCAGCGGATCGACTTTTGTTGCGCGCCTTGCCGGGATATAGCAGGCGAGCAAAGCGGCGACGATTATACAAAGCGCTACCACAGCAAACGTAATCGGATCAGTCGGAGACACTTCGAACAGTAGAATGCGCATCAGGCGTGTTAAGACTAACGCGCCTGCAAGACCGATGATCAGACCGATAACAACGAGCGACATCCCACTCCTCAAAACCAGCTTTAGCACATCGCGCCACTGCGCGCCCAGAGCCATTCGAATACCAATCTCGCGCGTGCGCTGAGTCACAAAATAAGCCATCACTCCATAGATACCCGCGGTTGCCAGCACCAACGCAATGATCGAGAAGATGCCGAACAACAGTCCCCAAAGTCTCGATTGCCAGATCGTGTTCGCCGACAACTTCGTCACGGGCATAACGTTGAAGACACCCGTATCGGGAGAAACCTGCCAGATTGCCCGCTGAATGTCGTTCGCCAGCGCCATCGGATCGCCCTGCGTGCGTGCCACAAAGTGAGTTTGCTTACTGTAACTCTGGTAACAGGAATAGTAGATATCGTAACCGGCTTCATCGACGAGGCTGTTGTGCTTAACATCACCGACAACGCCGACGATCTCCGCGCAAGCACCGTTGTCATCGCAATTGATTCGCTTACCTAACGCATCCTCGTTGGGCCACATCTGCTCCGCCAGCTTCCGGTTGATAATCGCAACGTCGCGATGACCGTCGGGCCTAACGGTGTCCTGGTCAGTAAAGGCGCGGCCACGAAGGAGCGGGATCTGCATGACTCGAAAATAGTTCGTCGAGACGGCCTGGTAATTGACCGTCGGATTTCGCTTCTGTTCTTCAGTTCCCTGACCCTTAACTGAAAACTCTCCTCTGTACCACGGCTTCTGACCAACAAACGGCAGATCATTATTAGCCGCGACAGCAACCACGCCCGGCACTGTCGCGATCTGCTGAAGCAACTTCTGGTAATGTCTTGACATGAACTCGACCCGGTAATCCTCCTGACGCTG
Organism: Pyrinomonadaceae bacterium; assembly: GCA_025922875.1. Classification (GTDB taxonomy): domain Bacteria; phylum Acidobacteriota; class Blastocatellia; order Pyrinomonadales; family Pyrinomonadaceae; genus PSRF01. Next base: position 8,542 of record JAICGZ010000101.1, on the reverse strand, counting down.
ATACGTTGGATTAATTTCCAGATGGAGCACGCCTTCCGCCGTGAACCCGGGCGACGTATTTTGCAAACGCGCAAAACTTCGCAACATGAGTCCCGCACCAACCAGCAAAACGATCGCCAGTGCGATTTCCGATACCACTAAGAATCCTCGAACGCGCTGCATCCGAGCGCTTGTACCCGACTTGCCGCCTTCTTTGAGTGACTGGTCCAGATCCACTGACGCAGTTCGCAACGCCGGTATCAGGCCGACGAATAGGGCCGTAAGAGCGGAAATTACGAGCGTGAATGCAAGTGCGCGACCGTCAAGTTCGATCTTAACGAAGAAAGGCAGGAGTTCTTCAGGCAGCATTGTGACGAGCATACGTAGTCCGGCCGCAGCGAGGATGATCCCGCTCACGCATCCGATCGAAACGAGCAGAAGAGCTTCGGAAAACGATTGCCGTATCAGACGTGCCTTGCTCGCTCCAAGCGCGGCGCGAACCGCCAACTCGCGCTCGCGTACCGTCGCCTGCGTCATCAGCAAGTTCGCGACATTCGCACAGGCAATCAACAGCACAAAGCCGCACGCACCGAGTAGAAGCCAGAAGGAGTTGCGTAATTTGCCGAACCAGAAATCTCGCACCGGGATAACAGTTGCCGTAACTTCGGCATTGGTATCGGGATAGGATTGGGCAAGCCGTGCGGCGATCTCCTGCATCTCTGCGCGCGCCTGTTCGGTCGAGACGCCGGACTTTAGCCGGCCAATCGTCTGATCGATACGCCAGCTGCGGGTCTGACGATTGAAGTAACGATCACTCAACCACCACAGGTCACTCTGAAACGGAAAGCGAAAGTCTCGCGGCATGACTCCGATTACGGTCAGACTCTTCCCATCAATTCGAAGCTGACGGCCGACAATCCCCGGATCGCTGCCGAATCGTCTTTGCCACAAGTTATGACTCAGAAGGACAGTGTCTGTTTCTCCCGCTGCCGGACCATGGCCCAACATCGGTGTAACCTGCAACGTTGAAAACAAATTTGGGGTGCCAAACGTTAGATTGAGCGTTTCCGTTTCGTTGCCAAACTCCAGATTTGCATTCCAACGCAAATTGAAAAACGCAAGGCCGTCAAAGACCTGATTTTGGCGGCGCCAATCTTCATAGTCGGCAAACGATACTCCGATCGATTGACCGTGATGCTGTGAATCCACCATGACGAGCCGGTCCGGTTCGCCGTAAGGCAGGGGTCGCAGAAGAAAGGCATTGACGACGCTGAAGATGGCAGTGTTAGCGCCAATGCCGAGGGCGAGCGTCACCACCGCTATCAGAGTGACGCCCGGATTTTTCGCGAGTAGCCGCGTGCCATGACGCACGTCCTGCAGAAACTCTTCAATTAGCCGCACGCCGCGCGCGTCGCGGCATTCCTCTTTTGATCGTTCGAGTGGGCCAAAAGACTTGAGAGCGGAATAGTACGCATCTTCGGAGTTCATGCCGCTTCGCAGGTTCTGCGCGGCATCGCGTTCCAGGTGAAAACGCAACTCGTCATCGAGCTCCCGCTCCAGTTGATTCCTGCGAAACAATGCGCGCAAGCGTCTCTTAATCGCGTCCAGCATCACCAGACTCCTCTCGACATTCGACTGGAGAGGAATATATTGAGGCACCTATCGTCTGTCAATAGGAAAGAAGATAGACAGGATTTACAATCCTGTCTATCTCACCTGAAATTCTCAATGAGGATCAATTCGTGGTCCTCGTTGTCGCGAGTTACTGCGAGGGTGCGAGAGTCCCTGGACCAGGCGAAGTCCCAAACCTCTACAGCGGTCTGCCAGTCAGTCAGTTTCTGTTCCTTACCGCCCTCGAGCGGCATACGCCAAACATTCGTCATGCCATCGCGCTCCGCGATGTAGTCGAACGCTTGTCCGTCAGGCGACCAGTGGAGCGAATGCGCATTCTGAGGGAAATCGAGCGTGCGAACAGGATCGCCACCCGCCGCCGGAACGACAAGCACTTTCAAAGGCGCATCTGGCGCAAAATCCCGGTGTGCACATGAAAACCACTTCGCGTCCGGTGAGAGACGGCACGTCGCCCTCTCTCTCACTTTTACCGGATCACCGCCATCGAATGGGACTTTCCAAAACGCAGAACTGCCCGACTCGTCAAGCGAGTTGTAGAAGACCCACTGCAAGTCGGGAGACACGTGCGGTTCCGCAAAGCGATCGACATTGCGCACAAGTTCTTTCGCACCACGACCGTCGATACTCATGCGCCAGACGCTCCTCAGCCCTGTCGGGTATGCGACCAGGAAGACAACGTATCGCCCGTCGGGCGAGAGCTCTGGCTGTACTTCGTGACGATCGGTGGTGAATGTCAGTTGCCGGTTGCCGGTGCCATCGGCGTTCATGATCCAGAGATCAAAATTTCGTCCGGTAGAAGTCGAGTAAATTATCTGGCTCGACGGTGTCCAACAAAGTGCGCCGATCTCGGTGTTGCCGTTTGTGATCTGGCGAGCGCGCGCGAAGTCACCCGCAGGCACTACCCAGATATTCGAGGAGACGTCACTTTGCATCACGAGCGCGGTGCGACCGTCTGCGGTCAAGGTCAGGCCCCAGTAGTCGTTCGGGTCGTTCGTGATCTTTTGCGGCTCACCTCCGAGAAATGGCACATACCAGATTTGTTGCCTCTCCTCCGGCTGGGCGGAACGCAGCCTACCGGTGACGATGAGTCCTTCGTCCTCAGGCAGCCATTCGATCGACTGGACGAAGCGCCACTGGGCCGGCGAGATCGCTTGCGTCTTGCGATCGGACAAAGAAATCACCTCAAGAACCGTATAATCGCCCTCGTTATCCTTGCTGATGAGCGGATATGCGATAACTCGACCGCTGCGGGACCATTCCGGTTGGCCGAAAATCGCAGGCGACTTGCGCTTGGCAATCACCTGCTCGCCCGTTCCATCTGCGTTTGCGACAACAAGTGTGTCCTCGCGCGTTTTAGGTAAGTGGCGCCGAAACGCAAGACGCTTTCCGTCGGCCGAGAGCCCTACCGCAGTATCTATATCCTCGAGGATCTTCTGCGGCTCGCCGCCGAGAACCGAGACGCGGTAGAGGTGCCGTAAGACTTTTCCCGGCTCACCCATGACGTAGTAAAGGCTGCTGCTATCCGGAGAAAAGGTTACTCCGCCATAGAAGTCACGATCGGTAGGCGGCATAACTTCCCGCTCGACCGTCCCCGCGATCTGCCGCAGCCGCAGGCTGTTCTTGCTCTTCTCACGCACAATGCGAGCGATGAACCTGCCGTCCGGTGAGATGAACCCGCGACCCACTTCGCCACTCACCGGAATTCTGGTGAACTTCATCTGGTGCAGTGGGCCGACTGGAGAAGTGTTTCGATCAAGAAAACGCGGAAGTCCCACGCCGCTCAGTTTGAGAATTCCAACTGTTACGACTATCGCCGCCATGATCGAAGCGATGATGAAACCTGTTTTGTGACTCTTGATCTTTGCGGAAATAAAATCCGAACTCGAGATCGTCGAAGCGGGTGTGACTGCTCCGGTCGCGGGTGACGAAGGATCGGGAAGTGTACGCGAGTCGCTGATGGGCGCGCTGGCGCCGCTCGCAGTGTGATGCACAGAATCGTGGAGACCTGAACTTGACGTTAATTCCTGACGAAGTTCTTCCAGTTCGATCGCGACTTCCTTCATCGACTGGTAGCGCCGATCCGGATCCTTGGCCAGGCATCTTCGAATTATTCGCTGTAGATCATCAGGCAAGCCCGGGTTTATTTCCTTCAGGTTCGGAGTCGGCGCATGGACAGTGTTGTGGAGTAGATCGAGCGTGCTGTTTCCTTCAAAGGGCTTTCGTCGAGTAGCTGCCTCGAAGAGAATGCATCCGAACGAAAAGATGTCTGAGCGATGATCGATCTCACTGACTCGGCCCTGCGCCTGCTCCGGAGACATATAACCGATCGTGCCGAGAATTGTGCCCGGGGTTGATTGCGCCGGCAGGATCGCAGTCGCAATCTCGCTGTCCGAGCTTTCAGCGCTCGGGACTGGTTGCGGCTCAATTAATTTCGCGAGTCCGAAGTCGAGGATCTTCGTGTGACCGTCACGCGTCACCATGATGTTGTCGGGTTTTAGATCGCGATGCACGATGCCGGCAGCGTGAGCTTTTGCTAACCCTTCCGCGGCGTGTTGCAGGTAACGCAGAAGCTTTACTAAATCGGTTTGCCTTCCGTGAATGAGTTGGCGCAGAGTGACGCCATCGACCAACTCCATCGCAATGTAGTGAGTGCCTTCATGTTCACCAATTTCAAAAATCTGAGCGATGTTGGGGTGGCTGAGCGCGGCTGCTGATTTTGCTTCGCGAATAAATCGCTCCATGCGATCGCGATGCAAGGCGAGTTCAGGAGGGAGTATCTTGAGCGCAACGTTACGGTCAAGTTTAGTGTCTTGCGCCAGATAAACCTCACCCATCCCGCCGGCTCCAAGCCTGGAGACGATGCGGTAGTGGGAAATCACTGAGTCAGCAGCGAGGGGTTCGCTCATAGCGCGATACTGTAACTCAGTTTTAGTTTAGAACGTCCGGGGATTACAAGTGTTTTGCTGCGCGGTAGCCTTGCCAGAGGCTGAGGGCTGCTACCAGACACGCGAGCGGGCATAGCAACATCGAGAAGCGCATGTTGAGAGGTGCGGCAGCGGCTCCGAGCCAATCATTGACCTGGCCAATCACGAGTGAACCGATTCCGTAGGCGATGATTACGGCGAAGAAGTAAACACCGATTCCGAGACCACGCAGTTGCGGACCGGCAATGTCGTGAACATCGGCCGCCGCTGGACCAAGCCACACTAGTGAAAGCGCTAGCAAGACGAGGTTAGCAATCAGCAGCAACAAGAGATTTCCGGAAAAGATAAACAACAGCCAGAAAGGCACCGCAATTAGCGCGGCAAGTGCGCCAAACAACATGCGACCGCCGCGGCCAAAGCGTCGAAACTTATCAGCCAGATAGCCGCCGAGAATCGTTCCGGGCACACCTGCTATCAGGGTGAGGATTCCGCCGTAAAATCCGATCGTCACGAGGTCGAGCTGGTAGACACGTGTAACAAACGTTGGTCCCCAAAACGAAAGATTGTTTGCTGCAAGACCAAAACAGCCGTAGCCAAGATAGTGGTATCGCAGTGGGACTGATTTGAAAAGTATCTTCCAGTCACTTGCTGTATATTTTGTTGTCGCCGTCTCCGTCAGGCCGCGTGGTTCCTCACGCAGGAAATATACGAACACCGCAATGAGCAGCCCCGGGAAACCCAATGCATAAAACGCGAAGCGCCAACCGTAGTTTTGGCCCAGCCAACCGCCGAGAAAGAAAGCGAGTCCGGCTCCAATCGCGATACCGGAAGAGTAAATAGCCTGCACCGTTGCCCTGACGCGCTGCGGGAAATAGTCGCTCAACAATGACAACGCTGCTGGTCCAAGGGTCGCTTCTCCGACGCCTACCATCATGCGACAAAACAACAACGACCAGAATCCATTCGCAAAACCGGTTAGACCTGAAAACAGACTCCACACCGCGAGGCCCGCGGCAATCATGTTTTTTCGTACAACGCGATCGGCTAAACGGCCAAACGGAATTCCGAGGACGGTGAAGAAGATGACAAACGACATGCTACCGAGTAATGCCAACTGCAAATCGGTAAACGCCATCTCTCTTTTGATCAGCGGCAGGAGGATGTAGATGATTGTGCGGTCGAGATAGTTGAAGACATAAACAAGCGTCAGCAACCCGAGCGCATACCAGGAGTAGTTGCGAACCGGGGTTTTATCCACAGATTACGCAGATTCCTTTCTGTGGATGAGGACGGTTGCCTCCCCGCGGACGACAACTTCGCTGCGCTGGTTGAGACAAATTGTCTCGAGTTTGACTACGGGCTTGTCTTCGCGGATTTCTTTAACGGTGGCGCGAGCTGTGACCTCATCGCCCGGAAACACTGGCGCAACGAACTGGAGCGTTTGCCCGAGATAGACGCTTCCCTCACCCGGCAACTTATTCGCGAGCACCGCGGAGATGAGTGAAGCAGTCAACATTCCATGCGCAATGCGTCGCCCGAAACGAGTCGTCTTCGCAAATTCATCATCAACGTGAACGGGATTGTGATCGCCCGTTACCTCAGCGAACGCCTGGACGTCCGCGTCGGTAATTGTTTTTGTTATTTCGGCGCTATCGCCAACGCTAAATCTCATTGTGCGTCCGCAGTTAGAAATCTAATTACCGCCGCATTGAACTCCGCAGGCTTCTCCAAGTTTGGAATGTGACCAGACTGATCGAATACGATCAGCTTTGAACCGGTAATGTCTTTATTCAAGCGTTCGCCATCGGCTAACGGTATGAGGCCATCTTCGCGTCCCCAAACGATGAGTGTCGGTCGCTTGATCGTCTTGACCGTGTCGTCGAGATAATCTTCGCCACGAATGATCGACTCGGTGATGCTTTTGATCGTGAAACCGTCACCCGCGGCAAGTCGAGCAGCTATCGCCGCGTCAATCGCCGCATCAGTGTGAAACATCTTGTTGTAGAAAACCTTGGTGACGAGCACTTTCATCCCTTCTCTCGTCGTCGGATTCAAGGCGTAAAACACGCGCGTATCAAAATCTTTCGGCGGCGCGTAGCCACCAGCATCAACGAGCACGAGTTTATCGACGCGATCCGGGAAGGCAGCGGTAAACATCGCCGCGACCCATCCGCCCATGGAGTTGCCGACAAGTGAGGCGCGATCGATCTTTAGTTGTTTACAAAACTGATCCAGGAAGTCGACGTAAGTGCGAATGCGATAATTGACGAGGGGCTTGTCAGATTTTCCGAAGCCGATCTGATCGGGCACGAACACATGAAACTTTTCCGCCAGCGGCGCGATGTTGAACTGCCATGCCTGCGCCGAACCACCGAGCCCATGCAACAGAATCACAGTTGGTCCGGAACCGGCTTCGAGGTAACGAATCTTCTGACCAAAGACGAGCGTTTCCTTCTCGACAGGCGCGTTTGTTTGTGAGGCAAACGCTGCTGAGCTCACAGCCACTAAAAGCAATAGGCTGAAGAGTAGTCGCGTGGTAAACCTTGTCATTGTTGTTCTCCTTAAAGGCGTTTCCCGCAAAGGCGCAAAGGCGGCAAAGTAAATCCAGGGTTCATATTCCCTCTTTGCCCTTTTTCGCCTTTGCGGGAGAAAACTCGTAGAGTCCCTCGATCACGTGTCGAAAGCGATCAGTAATCACATCGCGTTTCAGTTTCCCTGTGGGCGTGATCTCATCGCGCGCGATTTCGAAATCGCGGTCCAGGATCGCAAAGCGTTTGATCGATTCAGTCGACGACACACGGCGATTCACATCGTCGACTATTGATTGAATGGTTTCGCGCGCCATCGGTGTATTCAGTGTTATGAGTGCAACCAGGTAACTTCGCCCCTCGCCGTAAACCATCGCCTGACTAATCGCGTGATGTTCCTTCAGCATGTTCTCGAGTAGCGCGGGCGCGACTTTTTTCCCCGTGGACGTGACAATTAACTCCTTCTTGCGACCGATGATCTTGAGAAAACCGTCTTCATCCATCTCCCCAAGGTCGCCGGTAAGCAGCCAACCATCACTGAACATCTTCGCGGTTTCCTGCGACGCCTTGTAGTAACCACTGAACATCATTTCACTGCGCACGAGAATCTCTTTATCCGCTGCGATGCGAACTTCACAGCCCGGCATCGGTGGTCCAACAGTTCCAAACTTGTAATTGTCAGGACGATTAAACGCCACGCAAACATTTTCCGTTAGGCCATACGCCTGCAGGATCGGCAGACCTGCCGCAGCGAAGAACTCAGCAACTTCCAAAGGCAACGGCGCTCCTCCTGACGTCGCGAGACGAATGCGCCCGCCAAAGTAATCCTTGACCCGCGTTGCTTTAAACCTGGACCACTCTGCTTCAGGCAGACGCTCCATATCCGAAACGGCGTGCGCGTGAATCTTCTCGAAGAAACGCGGCAAGCTCGCAAACACCGTCGGCTTGACCTCGAGCATGTAATCACCGAGACGGGCCAGATCGTCAACAAAGTAAGCCGATGCACCGGCGTAAAGACGGTTGTAAAGACCGGAGATCCGTTCCGCTACATGACAGAACGGAAGATACGAAAAGGAGACGTCTGTATCGTAGATGGGAATCGTCTGGCGCAGTGACTCCACGCTGTTGATGATGTAGCGATGACTCAGACACGCGCCTTTCGGTGCTCCGGTTGTACCCGAGGTGTAGACCATGATCGCAACATCGCCGGGGGCCGCACCTTCCGCGCGTTCGTTCAACAACGATGCGAGCCGCGAACGCTCCGCTCGACCACGCGCGATGAAGTCGCGGTAATTGATTACATCGCCGGACGAATCCGCTTTGAGCGCAATGATGTGGCGCACTTTCGGAAGCTGATCGCGAACGCTGAGCACCTTCCGCAGTTGTTCACGTGAGTCAACCAGCACAAACTCAGCATCAGAATGGTTAATGATGTAGGCGATCTGTTCCGCGGAACTCGTCGGGTAAAGACCCACACCG
>JAICGZ010000100.1 GCA_025922875.1 Pyrinomonadaceae bacterium | reverse complement strand
TGCATATATAGGTTCTCATGCTGGGTGGTGGGCTCGAGGGTGCGATTAGTTACGGTCTTTTTTTTATGTGGTTTATAAGGGCCTCCTGCGCGCCGCAATCCATGGAGATGTTCGATTCAATGTGACGCATTATTTCCGAGTAATCTTTCTACGTACTTCCCGATGACGTCGACTTCGAGATTGACGCCATCGCCAGGTTTCAGGTGTGACAAATTTGTGACTTGCCAGGTCTTGGGAATGATGGCGACTTCGAAATAATCGTCAGTCAAAGCCGAAATCGTCAAACTGATGCCTTCAACGGCGACCGAACCTTTGAACACGAGGTAGCGAGCGATCTCTTTTGGATAAGCAATCCTGATCGTCCACGACTCGCCGTGATCTTCGAGGCCGGCGAATTGGCCGCGGGCGTCGACGTGTCCCTGAACAATGTGGCCGCCGAGCCGCGTCGCCGGCGTCACGGCGCGCTCGAGATTGACGGGCGCACCCGGCTTGAGATTTCCCAGCGTAGAACGAAGCAATGTTTCGCGTGAGACGTCGGCCGCAAAAGAATCCGGATGGATGTCGAGCGCGGTCAGGCAGACGCCGTTCACGGAGATCGAGTCGCCGTGATTGGTACCCTCAGTAACAACGTGGGCGCTGATAACAATGCGAGCATTCTCGCCGCGCTCCTCGATGCTGCGCACGCTGCCGAGTTCTTCAATGATGCCTGTGAACATTGGAAACTCTTTCCATCATGATTTGAAATACTTCGTCGATTGTCTTACCAGTGGAATCGATAACGATTGCGTCGCCGGCGACTTTCAAAGGCGAATCGGTGCGGGTTGAGTCGCGCTGGTCACGCACGATCATTTCTGCGAGTGTCTCTGCCAGAGTAGCGGACGAACTCGAAGTCATTTGATCTTCTTTGAAACGGCGTTCTGCTCTTTCTTCCGGCACAGCCGTCAGAAAAAACTTGATGTCCGCGTCAGGAAACACAACTGTTCCGATATCGCGGCCGTTCAGAACCGCGCCTCTCCTGCCCATCGTACGTTGGCGCTCGACCATCGCGCGTCTCACGCCGGGGATAGTGGAAACGATCGACGACATGGCAGTCACACGTTCAGTGCGAATCTCCTCCGTGACGTCACGGCCGTTCAGTAACACACTCAGCGAATCGGGATCACCTACAAGATCGATCTCAATGCGGTCGGCTAACCCGGTCACGACTTCCGTATCGGTTGGATCAATGTGCGCTTCGATCACTGCCAACGCCACCGCGCGATACATCGAGCCCGTGTCGATATACAAAAGATTCAGCGCCCGCGCGAGCATTCGGCCCAGAGTTGATTTACCAGAGCCCGATGGACCGTCGATTGCGATGATCATGAGAAGCTATACAAAAGCTGAAAAGACTTCGTTCGACAACAAAGCTCCGGTGCGGGTCAATCTGATCTGGTCGCCGGCAAATTCGATCAGCCCGGCTTTGCAAAATCGATCCAGATCCTCGCCGTGCTCGGCACGCAGATCGACTCCAAAAGATTCACGATAAAGACGTATATCGATGCCTTGCATCAATCGCATACCCAGAAATACTGCTTCGGCTCGCACGTCGACCTCGCTTAGCTGCTGTTCATCAACAACCGGCGAAGCGCCGGCCTCGATGAGTTCGACATATTTCAAAACGTCACGATGATTGGACCAACGATGCGTGTAGCCATCATAAGAATGCGCGGAACAACCAAACCCGTAATAAGGCGCGCCGGTCCAGTACTTAACATTGTGCCGCGAATGAAAACCGGGCCGGCACAGATTCGAGATCTCGTAGTGCTCATAACCAGCGGCAGAAGCGCGCTCGAGCATCCACTCGTACATTACTCCGGCTAGATCATCGTCAGGCACCGGCTGAATTCCGCGTCGAATATGCTCGGCTAAAGGCGTGCCTGAATGGACCTCAAGCAAGTAAAAAGAGAGATGCTCTGGTTGCAGCTCGAGCGCTACGTCGATATTTCGTTGCCATCGCGCGAGAGTTTGACCGGGTAAGCCTGCGATCAGATCGAAGCTTACGTTGTCGAAGCCGGAACTGCGAAGTTCTGCAAAAGTCTTGAGTGTGTCTGCGGCAGTATGCGATCGACCGAGCTTTGCGAGTTCGGCGTCCTCAAACGTTTGCGCGCCGAAACTGGCGCGGTTAACGCCCAAACGTTGAAACTCACGAAGCTTTTCGGAGTTGACACTGCCCGGATTTATTTCGAGCGTGATCTCTGGTGAGTTATCAATTTCGAAACGATCGTGCAAGGCAAAGAGAATACGATCGAGTTGTGACGGCGACAGCAATGATGGCGTGCCACCACCGAAATAGATCGTATCAACGTTGCGGTCAGTATGATGTGATGATCGTATCTCTGTAACAACAGCACGAACGTATCGCTCAGCAAGTCCGGTCTGATAAAGGCCAGTAGCGAAGTCGCAGTATGAGCAACGCGAACTGCAAAAAGGAATATGGACGTAGAGACCTGCGGCAGTCATTTATTGCGAGAAATAATAGCATGCGTGTGTATTATTTCCTTTCCACGCGTATCGTTTGGCAACTCTCATCTTCCTCGTAATTGGCTATAAATGCGGTTTACGTGCCTTCGATAACTGGCATGGTTGTTGATTAAGTTCTAACCGGCTACTCGAACTGACCGGAGCACGGGTCCGGTCGGGCCAGCAACCATAGAACACATGGGAGGATGAAGACATGGCAGATGACAGAATGAAGAATGACGATCTGCAGAGAAACATGGGTACTAGCGGTAAAGAGGGCCAGAATTTTGGCCAGCAAACACCGGGACGCCAGGGTGACCAGGATATCGGCCACGAAGGCGGCGGTCACGGTAAGCACGTTGGTGGTCAAAAAGGCGCTACCCAGGGTGGCTACGGTGGTAGCCAGGAACCACGAACGCAGGATGATGACGAGTTCGGCGGAGGGACCATGGGTCAGTCCGGCGGACAGAGACAGAATCGTGGTGGACAGAATCAGTAGTTAATTTTTCTTCTTTTCTGCTTCGAGCACGGACGTAAGCGCCGTGCTCTTTTTTTATTCCAAGATTTACTTCCTGTTAATCCTTCTGAGGCTGCCATCACCACTGATCGACCTGCTTGAACTGCGTGCGACTCGTTCAGCTTCGGCAAACGCTCGCAGGAAATTCTCACCAAGAACTTTTCTGATGTCTCGTTCACTGTAGCCACGCTTGAGTAGCTCGTAAGTGATGTTTGGCAACATCGAAACATCCTTTGCGCCCTCAGGCATATCGTTCGCGCCATCGAAGTCCGCGCCAATGCCTACGTGATCGATGCCTGCGACTTTAACGATGTGATCGATGTGATCGATCAATTTGGAAATGGGCAGGGGCGGCAGCGGGTTCGCTTGTTCGAGTTTGTCGCTCTCTTCAGCACGCCGTTCCGGATCGTTCTTGTACTTCTCGTCGATCGCATCCTGCTGCGCCTTCAATCGTTTGTCGCGTTCGGCGCTTTGCGGTCCAACGGTCTTCACGTCGACGAAGGCACTGTAGAAGTTCACATGGACCACGCCGCCATTCTTTGCGATGCGCTTCAATAAGTCGTCCGGAATATTCCGCGAAACGTCGCTGATGGCGCGTGCTGAGGAATGAGAGGCAATCACGGGCGCTTTAGAAACGTCCAACACATCGCTCATCGTTTCGTCAGAAACGTGGGAAACGTCAACCAGCATTCCCAGACGATTCATCTCGCGCACGACTTCCTTGCCGAACTCACTTAGACCGTTGTGTTTCTTTTCACCGCGACCGGCATCGGCCCAGTTGTGGGTGTTGTTCCAGGTGAGTGTCATGTAGCGAACACCGAGCCTGTAAAACTCGCGCAACGCCGCTAAAGAGTCTTCGATTGCGTGACCACCTTCGATTCCCATCAACACCGCGATCTTTCCCTGCCGCTTCGCGCGGCGAATATCGGCGACTGACGTTGCGAACATCAAATCCCTCGGATGGCGCTCGACTGCTCGGTAAACAGAATCGATCATGTCCAGAGTGCGGCGCGCGGATCCGCCGTGCTCGACATACCACGGTCTGATGTAAAGTGAAAAGAACTCGGCGGTGAGCCCGCCTTGCTTCATGCGTTCGATGTTTGTGCGGTAGGGAACGGGTGGGGGGCCGCTAAGATCGAAATCGTCATTGGTCATCGGGGTTGTCACGTCGTTGTGGGTGTCGATGACGATCGCGCGGCGGTGAATTTGGAGTGCCCGCTGCCACAGTCTTTCGTCGCGGGTTTGCGCGGCGGCAGTAGTTACGAGCGACAGAGAGAACACAGCCAAACAAAACATTTCACGCAGTTTCATGAACTCACCTTTCAGAAATCTGTAGACGTTTTTCCCGCAAAGGCGCAAAGATGCAAAGAAGAACTTTGCGGCTTTGCGCCTTTGCGCGAAACTTCTGGTGGCGCCTCACAACCATCCGAGTGTGGCGCACCACGTTGTCACCTGAGTTAATCGCGCATTATTATCAACTGTCATGTCAATCCTGATTGCCGAAGATAACATGGCCCAGCGCCATTACCTCCGCGAAATCCTCGAGAAGGAGTTTCCCTCACACGTCCCTATATTCGAAGCCGGCGACGGCGAAGAGACGGTCAAACTCGCGCTCAGCGAAAAGCCCGAGGTCTGCATCCTCGACATCCAGATGCCAAAGCTCTCCGGCGTAAAGGCGGCCCGCGCGATCTGGCGCGACTTCCCCACCGCGCGCATTATCTTCTGGACACAGTTTCCGCACGAGATCTACATCAACGAGATCCGCAAAATCGTAAAGTCTGTCGACCCGCCGCCGGCGTACGGCTTCATTCACAAGAACAATCCCGAGTCACGGTTTCTTCGTTTCGTCGCCGCGGTGCTGGAAGACGGCGCCGACATGATCGATCCAGCGTTCAAGGACTCATTCAAGCGACCGTTGTTGACGGAGTTTGAAGCCGAGGCACTTTATTACCTTGCGCTCGGACTTTCAAACTGGGCCATTGCACGCAAGTGTTCGTTGAGCCTGCGCGGCGTTGAAAGCAGGCTGGCAACGCTTTACGAAAAACTTTTCGTCAGTGTCGCAGAAGGAACCGATCAGGAAGCGTACGAAAAGCTCGCTTACAACATACGAACGCGAGCGTTCTTCGAAGCACTGCGTCGTGGTTTGCTGAACAGCGACGAACTCGAAAAAGCATCTACCGATCTTGAAGTGTGGCTCGAAAAGGACCAGAAGCGTTTCAACGAAGAACAGAAACGAGAACTCGCCTCGAAGAAGAGATGAGGCAACGAAAAGGCACAAAAAGCACAAAATGGATTAGGCAAATTGTTTGTGCGCTTTGTGTTTCGTTGTGGTTGTCCGCCGCTCTGTTCCCTCATGGATCTTCGGGTCAGACAGGCGAGACACAACCGGAACCGCAAGCGTCACCATCGCCCTCGCCTTCACCCTCTCCATCGCCATCGCCAACACCGATAACGGGGTTGCATCAGTGGGGCGCAGTCACGTTATTTCACGGATTGCCTTCCGATCGGGTTCGCGCAATTGCGCAAACGCTCGACGGGGCGATGTGGTTTGGAACTGAAACGGGCCTGGCGAAATTCGATGGACGCCGAACGCAAACAATCAACAATCCAGCGTTGCCGCTGGGACGCATTCTTGCACTTCGGACCGACAAGGATGGCGCCATGTGGATCGGGACGGAAGCCGGCGCCGCACGTTTCAATGCGGGAGAGTTTATTAAGATCGACGAAACCACGGGCCAGGCTATCTCCGCGATCTTCACCGATCCATTCGGTGTGGCATTCATGACGAGCGAACAGGGCCGCGTTTACGAAAGCCGCGCGCGCGTCGTAACAACTGTTAACGAGACGACAACCAGCAGCCGCACAGTGATCGAGACTCGCGAGCTGTTGAACCAACCTCTTGAAAGCCACGACCGAAATCGTCCAGGTCTACTCCCACTCACCAGCATCACATCGATAAATAACCGTCTCTTTGTTGGCTCGCTCAGCAGCGGCGTGCTTGAAATCACTAATGGCGCAGCAAAAGTACAGCCGAGACCGGCCGCCTTCTTCGTCAACGCACTCGAACACGACAACGACGGCAAGCTATGGGTTGGCGCACGTGCGAGGAAAGAAGAGCCCGCCACGCTTTCCGGGAACGATCCGGCGAGTTTGAAACGCCACGAGGCGCCAACTGGTCCAGTAATGACACTTAAACTCATCGGCGATGAAATGTGGGTGGGCACCGATGGTCGCGGCATCTTTCGAATTTCAAAAACGAAGGTCCAGCGTTTTACTTTTGACGGAACTGCCGGTGGTTTACGTTCCGATCACATCTACGCGATCTTCGTCGACCGTGAAGGCGTTATCTGGTTCGGCACTGATCGCGGAGTTTGCCGCTACGATCCACACGCGCCACGCGTCGAATCAGTCGGCGACAACAGCGATACGAACTTCATTAGATCGCTTTACCAGACAAGCAGCGGCAAAACTCTCGCCGGCACCAATCGCGGACTCTTCGTTTACGACGCCGAAACTTCTTCGTGGAATTCAGTGACGGCGCTGGGACGCAACGTGATCTACGCACTCGCGGAAGATAAGTCGCAGCGCTTGCTCGTGGCAGCGGCAAATGGTTTGTACATAGGGCCAAGGCAAACGACGCGGTTGGAAGAGCAAGTCTTCACGCGTGTTGAAACAGGTCCGGGCGGTGCAGATGCGATTGGGAGCGTACGCGCTATCACTCAGTTTCGCGGCGTTAGCTATTTCGCAATCTATGGTCGTGGTATCGATCGCCTCGACGGCGGACGCGCGAGTCTTAGTTGGTCCAACAGTGGCGGAAATGCGCGCGAGGTGCTTAGCCTTCTCGCTGACGGTGAAGAACGACTGTTGATCGGAACGACACGAGACGGAGTTTTCTCTTCAGATGGCAAGACGATCGCTGAGGAACCGGAGTTCTCGACACTGAAAGGGCCGGCTGTAAGATCCATGGCGCGTACGCCCGACGGCTCTCTCTGGTTTGGTACCTCCACGGGAGTTTTTCTTTGCCGGAAAGACACCGGCTGCACTGTTACAGTTCCGAATGTTGATGTGCGTCATCTTTTTGCGATCCAGTCAGAGAAGACAAACGAAATATGGTGCGGCACGCGAGGAAACGGGCTGTTGCGCGTCTTGTTGGACCCGGTAGTTGGAGCGGTGGTCTCCGAACTCGATTCGGAGCAGGGGCTGCCTTCGCAAAATGTCTTTGCCGTCTGGCCGCAACGCAGGGAGGATCAAAGCGACGTTCTACTAATTGGCACGAACCGGGGTGTTGCGCGCTACCAACCGGGTCGTTTGGAGCCTTCATTATCAGTTACGCGCATTCTAAGTAAACGCGTGCACGCCCTGGCCGAATTAAAAGCCGGCCTGAATCTCGAATACCCGCAGAACAGCTTGCTGGTTGACGTAACAGCAATCAGCAGTCGCACCTTTCCCGAGCAGTTTCAGTATGCGTTTACGCTTGTTGACGGTAGTGGGCAATCGATCAGACAGAAACTATCGCGAGAGTCGCAGTTCACGATGGAGGGTTTGAAGCCAGGGACGTATACGGTAACCGCGCGTGCGTTCACGAAGGATCTGACTTCTTCGTCGCCTTTGAGTTTTTCGTTGGAAGTTGCGAAGGCGCCTTTTCCGTGGACCTCGACTGCTCTGGCAATTCTGTTGGCGTTGGCGTTGCTCGCCTTGCTCTGGGCTATCCTTGAACGCAGAAGAATCGTCGCCACCAGCGCTGCCCTGGTTGACGCTAATCGCGAACTCGCGGACGCGCGACTCAATCTCGCTAACGAAGCAGAACGTGAGCGTGGCCGGATCGCTCGCGACTTGCACGATCAAACACTCGCCGATTTGCGTCATCTCGCGTTGTTGACGGATCAGATCAAAAGCAATGGTGAGCCAAACACCACAGCAGCGCTGAGAGATGAGATCGAAGTGATCTCACAGGAAGTGCGGCGCATCTGCGAAGACCTCAGCCCCTCAGTGCTGCAAAACGTCGGCTTTGCGGCGGCGCTCGAGTTTGCGTTGTCTCATGCGGTGCAGGACGCTCCGGCTGAGAAGCGGTTCAAATATGAGTTTCACTGTGACGATGCTATTGAAGAACGCAGCGACCTGCCGCCGAGCGTGCAGTTGCAGATCTATCGCATCGTGCAGGAAGCAGTGAACAACATCTGGCGTCATGCTGACGCCACGGAAGTGAAGATGTTTGTGACGATTTCACAGGAAGCCGATTTCTCTTTGCGCATTGAAGACAACGGGCGTCCGTTCGCATCTCAGCCGGCAAACTCAGAAGGGCGCGGGCTAGCTAATATGCGTGCGCGTGCCGGGTTGATCGACGCGCGTATTTCGTGGGAGCCACGCGAAGGTGGTGGCACCGTGTTTACATTGACGAGGGCGGCAACTGCAAATGCGCGAACTGCTTAACTTATCTCCGGAAGTCGCTGAGGCCATTCGAGACAAACGTCCGGTTGTGGCGCTCGAATCGACAGTGATCGCGCACGGATTGCCGCGGCCGCAAAACTTGCAAACTGCGCACCGGCTGCAAGACGTCGTACGCGAAGCCGGAGCTGTGCCGGCGACTATTGCCGTTATCGACGGCACACTGACCGTCGGACTCAACGACGATCACATCAAGTTTCTGGCTGACGACGAACACATCAGGAAGATCAGCACTCGAGATATCTCGCTCGCAGTCGCACAAGGCTGGAACGGCGCGACGACTGTCGCTGCTACGATCTGGATCGCACATCGCGCCGGTATCAAGGTTTTTGCGACCGGTGGAATCGGTGGAGTTCATCGCGGCTCGTTGCCTGATGTTTCTGCTGATCTGCCGGAACTTACACGCACTCCGATCGTCGTTGTTTGTTCAGGCGCGAAGATCGTTCTCGATTTGCCAGCGACTCGCGAATGGCTCGAAACACATGCAGTCACCGTCGTGGGTTATCAATGCGACGAGTTGCCGGCGTTTTATTCGAGAGGCAGTGGTTTGCCGGTCGACGCGCGCGTCGAAACAGCGGCTGATGTCCTTAGCGTGTTTGGTGCGCAACAAGCGCTCGGGATTGAATCGGCGCTGCTGGTGGTTGTGCCTGTTCCCGCCAAGTTTGAAGTCCCGGCAAACGAATTACAGATCGTGTTAACCACCGCTTTGGAAGATGCGGATTGGAAAGGGATCGTGGGGCCTGCGTTAACGCCGTTTCTGTTAGGCCAGATGGCTGAACGTAGTGAGGGCGCAACATTGAGAGCGAATATCGCCTTGCTCGAGAACAACGCGCGTGTTGCGGCTGAGATTGCGAGGGAAGTGGTTTAGTGTGGTACTCTCTATGCACCCCAAATAACCGGCATTTCAGGAGGATTATGGCTGACGATAACACGTGCAAAAATCCGAGTTGTACCTGCCCCCCGCAAGATGGTGGCAAATACTGTAGTGCATCATGTGAAGGATCGGGCAGTACAATTGAACTTGATTGTGACTGCGGGCATGAAGCATGCGGCGGTAATTTTTAACCCCTCATCTGTGTAAATCTGTGGCGAAACTGGGTTGCGAGCTTTGGACCGGTTGCTTCATCGTCGTGCTTAAAGAACACAAACGTATCTTTCCAATCTTGCGCTTGCACGCGTTTGATCCATTTAGTGAGGTCCGATTTGGAATAATTAACACGCCGCAATCGCACGTAACCCCAATCCGCCGTTTTATCGATATGGTTGGTAGGCATCTCATCGCGGTCTGAAACACAAAGCGCGCGGTTCTGACTGCGAAGCAAAGCTAATACTTCCTCGTCAAACCAACTGGCATGTCGAAATTCAAACGCTATACGTGTGCCTGCCGGTAGCTCCTTCAGAAACGTCTCCAAACGCCCGAGGTCCTTTTCCATGTCCTCCGGGAGTCGAAACAGCACAGCGCCTAAACGATCTTTCAGCGCCGAGACTGTATCGATCATAGCCCGCGTTACCCACCCGGCATCTTTGAGTCGTCTGAAGTGAGTCACACTTTGTGGGGCCTTCATCGTGAACCGGAAATTCTCCGGCACCTGGGCTTTCCAACTTTCCACCATGCTCGGTTGCGGCAACCGGTAAAAAGTATTGTTGAGTTCGACCGCCTGGAAATGCGCCGCGTAATACGCGAGCATGTCTTTGGACGGAATCGTTTCGGGATAAAAGCTTCCCTTCCATTCCTTATAACTATAGCCGCTGGTTCCAACGTAAATCATTGCCGATTTCCGATTGCCAATTGCCAATTTGTCGCAGGATACCTTAAACGTCTGTGAAATCGGAAAATCGGCAATCCGCAATTGGCAATCGGCAATGATCCGTGGTACACAGGCAGGCATGTCGACCGTTACTTCGAACATCGAGTCAGTACTTCAGGAAGAGCGGGTCTTCCCACCGCCGGAGTCTTTTTCAAAGCAGGCACATATCAAGTCAATCGCCGAACTCGATCAGCTCCGCGCTGAAGCCGATGCCGACCCGGAATCTTTCTGGGCTCGCATGGCCGAAGAGCTCCACTGGTTCAAGAAGTGGGACACCGTTTTGAAGTGGGACCCGCCACACGCGGAGTGGTTCGGCGGCGGAAAGATCAATATCTCGTTCAACTGTTTAGACCGCCACCTGACGACGTGGAGACGCAACAAGGCAGCACTCATCTGGGAAGGTGAACCGGGCGAAACCCGCACCTTTACTTATCAACAACTGCACACGGAAGTCTGCAAGTTCGCCAACGTCCTGAAGCACGCGGGCATTCAACGAGGAGATCGCGTCGCACTCTACATGCCGCTGATTCCTGAGTTGGCGATCGCCATGCTTGCGTGCGCGCGCGTCGGCGCAACGCACTCGGTCGTCTTCGGAGGATTCTCCAGCTCGGCGTTGATCGATCGGATCAACGATGCCGAATGTAAGCTTGTTGTTACGGCGGACGGTGGTTGGCGTCGCGGCAATGAAGTAAAACTCAAAACCGCTGTAGACGAAGCGCTTAAGTCAACACCATCAGTCAACGCTTGTATCGTCGTACAACGAACAGGCTCGCACCAGCACATGGAACCAGGTCGCGATTTTTGGTGGCACGAGCTGATGGAGACTGTCGATGCGGACTGTGCCGCCGAAGAGTTGGACAGCGAACACCCGCTCTACATTCTGTACACGTCGGGAACGACAGGTAAGCCGAAAGGCATCCTGCACACTACGGCTGGTTATCTCCTGCAAGCCCACCTCACCACGAAGTGGGTCTTCGATATCAAAGATGAAGATCTTTACTGGTGCACCGCGGACATTGGTTGGGTCACCGGACACAGTTATGTTGTTTATGGTCCACTATCGAATGGCGCGAGTGTTTTGATGTATGAAGGAGCACCAAACTTTCCCGAGCCGGATCGCTTTTGGAGCATGATCGAACGCCATCGAGTAAACGTCTTCTACACTGCGCCGACCGCGATCCGCGCCTTCGTCAAGTGGGGCGATCGCTGGCCTTTGAAGCACGACCTTTCGAGCCTGCGTTTGCTCGGCACTGTTGGGGAACCGATCAATCCCGAAGCATGGATGTGGTACCGCGAATTGATCGGGAAGAAACGTTGTCCGATCGTAGACACCTGGTGGCAAACTGAAACCGGTGCGATCATGATTACTCCGATTCCGGGGGCCACTCCGACCAAGCCCGGCTCCGCAACGAAGCCGTTCCCCGGGATCGATGCAGACGTAATGACCCGAGACGGAAAGCCGGTGGGCGCAAACCAGGGCGGTTACTTAGTCATTAAGCGGCCCTGGCCCTCGATGTTGAGGACGATATGGGGCGACGATGAACGCTACCGCCAGCAGTACTGGTCGCAAATTGACGGGATTTACTTTGCGGGCGATGGCGCGAGGCGCGACGAGCAGGGTTATTTCTGGATAATGGGCCGGATCGACGATGTAATCAATGTAAGCGGCCATAGACTCGGAACTGCGGAAATTGAGAGTGCACTGGTGTCTCACCATGCGGTGGCGGAAGCGGCAGTTGTCGCGCGCCCGGATGAGCTAAAGGGATCCTCGATCGTTGCTTTTGTGACGTTGGAAGGTTCGCATAATGCATCCGACGCATTAAACCAGGAGTTGCGAGCGCACGTAGTGAAAGAGATTGGCGCGCTTGCTCGACCCGACGACATTAGATTTACTGATGCGTTGCCGAAAACCAGATCAGGCAAGATCATGCGCCGGCTGTTGCGCGAGATTGCAACCAGCGGCTCGGTGGCGGGCGACGTAACGACGTTGGAAGATTTTTCTGTGTTGGAGAAGCTTAGGGCAGAAGAAGAATAGGACCTGTAGGACCTATTTTGAGTTTGATCAAAAAGGAGGGCGCGCGGCAATGCCCCGGCACATCGAACCCGATAATCGTTCAGGACCACGTTATCTCGCCAGTCTCGAGGTAAAAGCCGAGTGGGACGAGCCAAGCGGCACGCACGTCATCGCGGAAGGCACAACTGAAAACGTCGGCCCAGAAGGCACACTCGTACACCTGCCGCGACAATTGCCTCAGGTCGGTAGCCGTGTGCGTCTCGAAGTGCTCGGCGAAACGGGTGAGAAGTTACAGGTGATTGCGGAAGTGCTCCGCATCGAGCGTCATCCGGGCCATCCGCTCGCAGCGCTACAGTTGTTGGGTGAAACTGATGAATGGAGAGGCCTGGTTTGGGAGCCTGCCGCTCCTCGTGTCACACCACCGCCGGCCGTTGAAGGCGAAGGTGAAGAGACAAGTGAAGACGAAGGTGACGTAACACACTGAACTCTGTGCCGCCTCTGTGTTCTCTACAGAGACACCGAGAACACAGAGGTGGCACAGAGAAGAATGGCATGGTGAATAAAGAGAACAAAGAGACGGCGGTTACAGCGGCGAAGGTGGCGATGGAAGCATCCGGACCACCGACGCGCGTCGTTCTGCGTCTCATCTTTATTCTGCTGGCGGTAGTAATCGTTCTATGGGTGATCTCCAAGATCACGGGGATCATTCTGCTGCTCGTGCTCTCGATCTTTTTCGCATACCTCGTGTCGCCGCTGGTCGAGTTCCTGCGTCGACCAAGAAGCATCGGTAAAAGAACGATCGAGATACCCAAGCTGGTCGCAATCGCGCTCGCTTACCTGATCATTCTGGCGGTGATCACGTTTGCGACTTTCGTGATTGTGCCGAGCCTCAGCACTCAATTCCCTGAATTCGCCGCCCAATCGCAGGTGTATTGGAAGTCGCTTGGCGACAGGATGCAGGAGCTCGTTAAGTACTCCCGTCGCCTGCCCGCCCCTTTAGTCTCGGTTTTGACCAGCGCCATCCCGGAGATACAAACCTCGGTCTTCAACACTGTCAAAGATTTCTTCACGTCCTCGTTGACCTATTTAGTCTATCTGCCCTGGCTGATTCTGATTCCGATCCTTGCGTTCTTCCTGCTGAAGGACGCGGAAAGTTTTCGCAGCTCGGCTTTGTTGATGCTGCCGCGTGGCCGCTGGCGCTGGCGTGGCGACGAGTTCTTCCAGGACATCAACAGCACGCTGGCCGCGTACATTCGCGCGCAGTTGACCGCATGTCTGTTTATCGGCGTCGTGTGCGGCTTGGGCTTCACTTTGCTGGGATTGCCGGGCGGGTTGGTGATGGGCGTGATGGCCGGCATCTTTGAGTTCGTTCCCCTTATTGGACCATTGATCATCGCAATCATCGCGGGAATACTCGCGATGTTCCATGCCGGTCCGTTCAATGCTTTTCTGGTGCTCTTGTTTCTGGGAGTTTTGCGAGTCGTCCATGACTACTTCATTTATCCGAGACTAATCGGCCAAGGCATTCATCTTCATCCGTTGGCGGTGATATTCGCGATCCTGGCGGGTGAGAAACTGGCGGGAGTGGCGGGTATTTTTTTAGCGATTCCGGTGGTGGCGATTCTGACGGTTAGCTATCGTCACTGGCTGGAGCACCGTGGCAGCGAAGGGTTTGCGGATCTTCTTGAACCACCTGCTCCTGAGGCGGTCAAGTTACCGCCAGCCCAAACAACGGCGGATGAACTTCACGCCAAAACCACACCCGAGCAAATGGTTCGTGCTCGTCCTGATCTCACGACCGGCGAATTGAAGGTGCCGCTGAACGAGTAGAAACTCCCTGGGTGCGGCGGCCTGGCGCGGCTTTGGCCTCGATCACGCAAGATCGGAGCAAAGCGGCGCCAGGCCGCCGCACTCCAAAGAGGCGCACAACTAATTAGAAGTGTTCATTTCCATCAACTTCACAAATCTCTCAAAATGATGTTCGGCATCGTGTGGTCCAGGCGCCGCTTCCGGATGGTACTGAACTGAGATCACGGGCAAAGTGCGATGACGCATACCTTCGACGCATTGATCGTTGAGATTGATGTGCGTAACTTCGACTTCAGGCGGAAGACTGTCGGCACTCACTGCAAAACCATGATTGTGTGAAGTAATCTCGACGCTGCGGTTCGACAACTCCTTCACCGGCTGATTCCCGCCACGATGCCCGAACACGAGTTTGAATGTTTTTCCACCAAATGCGCGACCCAGCAACTGGTGTCCAAAACAGATCCCGAACGTTGGTACCTTCGCCTGCAACAGCTCGCGAATCTCGGCGACTTCTTTATCCATCGACGCTGGATCGCCCGGTCCATTCGATAAGAAGATTCCATCGGGTTTGAGAGCTAATGCGGCAGCTGCGGAAGTCGTCGAGGGCACGACGGTCGTTCGCACTCCAAGCTGTGCCAGTTCACGTAAAGAATTTCTTTTTACGCCGTAGTCGAAACAGACAACGTGAAAACGCTCTTCACCCTCGGCTGGAAATTCGTAAGGTTCTTTCGTGGTCACTACGCTGGCGAGTTCACGATTCTCCATCCGTGGCGATTGGCGTGCTTTTTCCACTAGACTTTTTTCGTCGAGGTCGATCGTTGAGAGACATGAGCGCATCGCGCCCTTATCGCGAATATGGCGCACGAGGGCACGTGTGTCGATACCTTCGAGCGCGACGATGTTCCATCGTTTCAAGTACGACTCGAGACTCTCTTCGGCGCGCCAGTTGGAAGTGATGCGGCTTGCTTCACGAACCACAAAGCCTTCGACCCACGGCCTTGTCGATTCCGCGTCGCTCTCGTTTACGCCATAGTTCCCAATCAGCGGATAGGTCATGCAAACGATCTGTCCGGCGTACGACGGATCGGTAAGCACCTCCTGATAACCGGTCATGGAAGTGTTGAAAACCATTTCGCCGCAGACTTCGCCCTCGGCCGCCCACGACCGGCCACGGAACGTACGACCATCTTCAAGTGCTAAGAGTGCTGGAATTCGATTGGTCATTGGATTCAAGATACCACGGGCTTGTCCGGTGGAGGTTTCATGCTCGTCGCTACTGGCTGCTTTTAATAAACTGCTGCGCCTCGTTCAACCAACGCTTGCTCGCGCGATACTTATACGCCGGCGCTGTCTTCACTGCTTCGATACACGCTTGCATCAAGCTCGTCGCTTCGCGCTTGTGTCCTAGCCCGGCGTGTGCGCGACCCATGAGATACAGTCCTTCCGGATCCGACGGCCTGTGCTCGAGAAACTGCTCCAGTGCATTGCGCGCATCTTCAAACTGTCCCGCAGCGATATAAGTCGCAGCTACCTCTCGCCAGATCTCATGTTGCGCATGCGCCGGATTTCTCGAGACTACCTGTTCGAAGTTCTGAATCGCGTCCGGGTATCTCTTCTGTTGTCGCGCGATGCGGCCGAGTTGATAGCTTGCATCGACCTCTTCAGGATCGATTTGCAGGGCGCGTTCAAACCGTTCCCGCGCTGCGTCCAACTCACCCCGGCTCTGGTGAATTAAACCAAGGTTGTAATGCGCCGAAGCATCCGCCGGGTTCAGTGTTGCGGATTCAAGATTCTGCTTGAAGGCTGCCTTCGCGCGATGGCTGCCCATAATATCGCTGAAGTAACCGCGCAGCAGCAGGAACAGAAGAAACAGCAAAAACGGAGAACCGAATACTCCTGAAAACAAACGCAACGCGATCGGCGCGACGAACAGTGCGGCAAAGCACGAAATAACTGTTACGGCGAATGCCCGCACGGCTGACATTCTGAACGTGTCTTTCACACCCAGAACCAGGCCGATGCTGAAGAACAGCAACTTGGGCATCAGGAAAAGATTCTCAGAAAGTATTGCCGGATCCTTCAACTGTTCCGCCGCCGCGGCAAACTCCGGCGTATTTGGGAGCATGGCGCGAGTTTGATCCGCATGTTGAATCATGCTTGCAACCTGCTGCGCCTGAATTCCTGAATAATGAAGCAGCGCCGCGATCACCAGAGCGAGAACGTTGGCAGCCGTCAGTACATAAAACATCGTCGCTGCCACCGGCGCATACTCTTGTGTGATAACTACGCGGAAGCTGCCCCTGCGGTCGAACATGTTCGCGACTAGGGTAAGAATCGGAACCAGGACTACCGCAATCAGTACAACGATCATCGCCGCCTGGAAGAGGTCCGAAAACACTCCGGTACGAGCCGCAGTACCGGCAAATCTTTCCGTCATGAAGCTGTAGGCAGCCTGGCTGAGAAAGGCAATTAACGCGACGGGCGCGAGTGAACCGCGGTCGCGTATTCCGCGCATCCCACGCAGCGGGGCATAAAAGATCATCAGCAGGAAACGCAGCCAATCAATCATCGAATTTCAGGCTCATGGCTGTGGGGCCGGTTCACGCATCGGTTCACTTCCCGGTTCACTAATGGGTGCATCCTGAAAATTCGGCCTCACACCGGGCGATTGCGGACCAGGAGGAGTGATGTCCTCGTGATGTATAACGCTCGCCGACGTGAGTGGCCAGTAGCGAAACAGCGCCTTGCCGTAAATATATTTCTTGGGCACCAAACCCCAGATTCGCGAGTCGCTCGAATTATCGCGATTGTCGCCCATTACAAAATAATAATTGGGTCTTACGTAGATCGGCGCCTGGCTTCGATGCGACAAGTTTAGTCGCGGATCGAGATAACTCTCTTCGATGTCTCGACCATTTACACGCACCACTCCTTCGTGCACTTCAACCGTATCACCCGGCAAACCGATGACCCGTTTGATGTAACTCTTCGAAGGATCGTCGGGAAACCAGAAGACAACAATGTCGCCGCGATCGAGTTTGGGCGCCCAGCGATATTCGTCGTAATAGATCAGCTTGTTAACAAAGATGCGTTCGCCATCGTGCAAGCGAGGCAGCATCGAGGTGCCTTCAACTTTAACCGGCTGCACGATGAACACGACAACCAGCGCAGCTATCATCAGTGCGAAGATCAGATCACGAAGCAATAGGCGCGCTTCAGACCACAGGTCATTCCGCGAGGCGTCCTCGGGTTTGTGTTCCTGGATATCTTTGTCGTCGTCGACGTGAACGCCACCAAATGGAGGTGGCCGGCGTTTTCGAATTCCAAACATAATCGGTTTTGAGGTTATCTTTCACCTCACGCGCTTGTCAAACAATCCCATCCACAGATTACATAGATTCAATCTGCGTATCCGTGGATGGATCTTTCTTGACAGTATTTACCTACGCTCTCTATCATCCTGACCTGCATTCCGCAGCCGAGGCGGACCAGAAAAGAGGCCCTAGACGTGATCAAGTTAGATATCATCAACCGCGTTGCTGATAAGACCGGCGTGCCGAAGATGAAAGCCGAACAAGCCGTCGAAGCTCTTTTCCAGTCGATGAAAGAAGCGTTGACCCGTGGTGAACGTATCGAACTCCGCGGCTTCGGCGTCTTCGTAGTGAAGCCGCGAAAGAGAGGAGTTGGACGGAATCCGCGAACCGGTGAGGAAGTCGCGATTCCTTCAGGCAAAACGATTCGATTCAAGCCCGGCAAAGAACTACAGGCGCATGAAGACGGCGAAACTGTAGTGGATGACGATACGAGCGAAGACGACGACGATTTTTAGGAACGCGCGGTAGTCACAAAGAAGCACAAAGGACACAAATAAAGATTTATCGTTTGTGCCTTTTGTGCTTTTTTGTGACCTTTATACGAGGTTATGACCCGAGAGTTGAGACTACATAGCGGACTTTTAATTCTCACGATCCTCACGACAACATTCGCGGGAATCATGCTGGGCGCTCCGGAGCTCACGCCCACTGAGCCACCCCTGGCAAATCCGCTGGATTATCTGTTCTACATTCCGCTCTCTTATTTGTATTCGATCGTGGAGTTGCTCAGGTATGCGTTCGGGCATCCCAGTTTGATTGCGGAAGGGGCGACGTTCTCCGCTTCACTGCTGGCGATTCTCTTCTCGCATGAAATGGGTCACTACCTCGCGTGTCGCTATTACAAAGTGAACGCGACGCTTCCGTACTTCATCCCGGCTCCGCCCTTATTTCTGGCGGGAACGTTTGGAGCGTTCATCAAAATTCGCTCGCCGATTCCGTCGCGACGCGCGTTGTTTGATATCGGTCTTGCCGGGCCATTGGCGGGATTTGTTGTTGCCGTTCCACTGTCGGTCGTTGGGGTCTTGACGCTGGGCGCGCCACTGGAACCTACAGATCACTGGATCGTTTTCAACGACCCGCTATTGTTTCGTTTGATCGCCAAACTGTTTGGAATACCTCTCGATCCAAACTTGCCGCCAAATCCTTACTACATGGCAGCGTGGCTCGGCTTGCTGGTGACTAGTCTGAACCTGATGCCTGTGGGCCAACTCGATGGCGGTCACGGGATGTTTGCGCTGTTCGGCCCGCGCGCGCACCGGGTCGTGGGCCGCCTGGCTTTCATTAGTGCGTCGGTGTTGGCAGTGTTGGGCTTCTGGTGGCACGGCAGCCCGAGCGGCTTTCTTTATGCAGTGTTGTTGGGAGTGATGTTGGAGGTACCACATCCCCAACCGTCGGTGATGGAACCGTTGGGGACGAAGCGAATCGTGATTGCGATCGTAACGCTAATCGTGTTCGTGCTCTGCTTCTGGCCGTTTCCGATAACGATCACTTAAGACAGGATTTACCGGATGTTAGACTGCCGCGGCCGGTAAAAGCCCCTTAATCTCCCTCACGACCCGCGCGACTTCTTCCTGGTTCGCCAAAGCGATCATGAAGAACTTGTAACCCTGATGGAAGCAGATCACTCCGTTCGCGAATAACCAAACACCATCGAGAAATGGATTGCCGCCCAACAGCCAACTGATCGGCGCACCGGTAATCGCACCCGGCTGAAAAATCTGTGCCCACATCGCGGCGCCGGCGGCGCAACTAAATGCGCCCAGTAACGGTGCTCCAACATACTTGGCAATCTTGCGTTCAAACTCCACCCGCTGTTGTTCCGCTTCACCGAGTTCGCCCCGCGAGATCAGTTCCTCACGCTTCTTCAGGTAGCCGTCAAACTTTTCGCTCGCCTTGCGCAGTCCGTAAACCGGCAGTGCCGAGTGCGTCAACCAGTGTGGATGCGCGCCCAGCAACACGGCATCCAAACCCGGAAACGCAGCGCCTGCCCTGATACCAAGGACCAGCGAGGCAGAAACAACTGCAGCCTTGCCCGGATTTTCTTTGATCCAGTCGCGCGCTTTTAGCACACCTGTCGTGGCGGCGGTTGAAGCACGTGTGAATCGCGCGCCGGTATCGTAGAGGTGCGACGCTCGATCGTAGTAAGTCTTCGCGTCGTCAAAAACTTTCTTG
>JAICGZ010000099.1 GCA_025922875.1 Pyrinomonadaceae bacterium | reverse complement strand
CATCACCAACCCGGCGCTCGCGGTCGGCGTGTCAAATATCTTTCTGCCCGGTTCCGAAGTTCAGTTTGGATTGACCACACGAAATATCCGCCGCGTCGATTTTGCGCTCTACAAAATAGGCATGACCCGCGATGTGCGCTTCGGCAAATCGTCGGAGGAACAAGATGAGGGTGAGGGCGAATTCAGCACGTGGGTCCAGAACATGAACACTACCGGTCGCGCGCCGGTCAAAAAATGGACCAGGGACATCAACGACAGCGAAGCTCATAAACCTCACAGCGAGCAAGCTCGAATTGACGGTAAGCTGCCGCTCGGCGCTTATCTGCTTGAAGCAAAGAGTGGTTCGGTGTCGGCGCGTGATCTCGTTTTTGTTTCCGACGCGACGCTGGTGCTCAAGTCGTCCACCGATCAAGCTCTCGTGTTTTTCGCGGATGCACTAACGGGCGCGCCGATCCCGAATGCAACCATCGCACTTTGGGAAACTTACTACGACGGCAAATGGCGCTGGCGCCGCATGCGCCAAACAACGGATGCAGATGGGCTCGCCCGCTTTACAGTTAAAACTAATTCCGGCTCGCGCAACCTGTTTGCCGCCGGCACTGCCCACGACAGGCAGGCGTTTGCTATGGGCACCGCGTACGCCCGATCGGGAAACGAGAGTTGGCGTATTTACGCGTTTACCGATCGACCCGCCTATCGTCCCAAAGAAACTCTGCAGTGGAAGTTCATCGCACGTCGCTTCGACAATGGCGCTTATGTGACACCGGCTAACCAGGTTGTCGAGTATGAGATCAATGATCCGCGCGGCACGAAAGTCACTGAAGGCAAGGCCACACTCAACACGTTCGGTAGCGCGTGGGGATCGCTCGAGTTGGGTGAGCAGTTACCGCTTGGCGAATACAACATCCAGTTTTGGGACCAAAATCGTAACCAACACATCGGCAATGCAAAGCTCTTTCGGCTCGAGGAATACAAGCTGCCGGAGTTTAAAGTCCAGGTGAAAACGCCCGAGCAGGACGGTAAGAAGAAAGCCTTTCGGCTGGGCGAGAAAGTTGAAGTCGAGATTCAGGCTGACTATTACTTCGGTGGTCCAGTGAGCAACGCGACGGTTGAGGTAATCGTTTACCGGAATCTTTTTCACCAATACTGGTATCCGCGCCGTGAGTATCCGTGGTACTACAGCGATCTCGAAAATCGCTACAACTACGGCGCGCAGGGTTCGGTCGTCAAACGCGAGACCATCAAAACAGACGCCACGGGCAAAGCAAAACTCAGTTTCGACACGCCACGCGAAAACTATAATCAGGATTACGAGTTTCGCATCGAGGCGCGTGTAGTCGATTCATCGCGCCGCGAAATCATCACCAGTGATAACGTGCGTGTCACTCGCCAGCGTTACTACGTCTATCCGCGCCCGGCACAGAATATTTACCGCCCGAAAGATACAGTTACTGTTGATATCAAAGCGCTGGATGCGAACGAGCAGCCTGTACAAACGGACGGGGTCGTTAAAGTCACGCGCGACTACTGGTGGGAAGTTTGGATCGATCCACGCGGCCGTGAAGTACAAGGTGAGGAGTTGCGCGAGTTGCTGAAGAAGTCTGGCGGCTTTCCTCCTCAAGTCACGAAAGACCAGCGTCCATGGCGGTTAAAGTTTCGCGGTTATCAACATGACGACATACTGACCCAGACAGTAAAAACGGACAGCGAAGGTGTGGCCCAATTTAATTTCACGCCTGAACGAGAAGGCTACTATCGGGTCGCGTGGCAAAGCAGTCAGGGTGTGGACCCGAAGCGCGATCGGTTTCTGCCGCCAGTCAAAGCAGAAACGTTTGTGTTCGTCGCGACGAATGCGACGACCGAGTTAGGGTATCGCCACACGGGCATTCAGATCGTCGTCGATAAAGATACTTTCCGTGTCGGCCAGACTGCGCCGGTGATGATCTCTGTCCCGATGAGTGATCGTTACGTTCTTTTCAGCGTGGAAGGCGAAGACTTGTTCAGCTCACGTGTGGTCCATGTGACCGGGACCGCAAAACTGATCGAGCTGCCGATCGAAGAGAAGCATATCCCGAACATTTATCTCAACGCTCTGATGATCAGCAACGTGCAGGTTTTTCTGGACACAAAGCAAGTGGTGGTGCCGCCGGTCGAGCGATTTCTGTCCGTGGCCGTAAACGCTGACCGCGAGCAATACCAACCGCGAGAGGAAGGCACCCTGGCCATCATTGCGAAAGATGCCGGCGGCCGTCCCGTCTCGGCGGAGATCGCTTTGGGGCTGATCGATGAATCAGTCAAATACATTCAGCAGGACTACGCCGGTGATCCGCGCCAGTTCTACTACGGCCGCAAACGCGCGCACACGGTGCAGACTCAAAGCACGTTCAACCAAAAGAATTACGCGCGGCTCGTTGAGGTGGAGCCGGGGCAGTTACGCGATCGCAAAGACGCCGGCGCGAAAGAGAAAGATGAGGAGCGCGCGCAATACCGGCTCGAACAATTGGCGAATCTCGCGGGCGCAGGCGTAGTCAACTCTGTTTCAGAAGCCGTGACAGTCACAGACGGTATATCCCTGTTGAATAAGCAGGTGAGGGAGCTGCCGGTACAAGGGCGCGACAATAACTTTTCGCTCCTTGAGCCACCAGTCGCTCCGGGACAGGAGCCCGCGGTTCAAGTCCGAAGCGACTTCCGTTCGACGATCGTGTGGTTGCCCGACGTGAAGACAGACGCTGACGGCACGGCAACAGTGAAGGTGAAATATCCGGATTCGTTGACGACGTGGAGCGCGACTGCTCGTGTCGCGACCGCAGGCAATCAGTTCGGTATCAGCAACTCGTCGACCAGGACCAGGCAACCGCTCATCGTTCGTTTGCAAGCACCTCGCTTCTTTGTCGTTGGCGATCAGGTAACGGTATCCGCCGTCATCAACAACAACACGGACCAGACGATGAGTGTTGCGCCCGCGCTGAATGCTGAAGGTCTCACCGTGAAGGGTGAACAATCGCCGGTAGTAGAAGTGAAGGCAAACAGCGAGACAAGAGTCGACTGGCTCGTTGCTGTCAACCATGCGAGCCAGGCGAAACTGAAGGTCGAAGCGCGTGGAAGCCAGTACGCCGACGCGATGGAAAAAACTTTCACCGTTTTCGAACACGGGATCGAGAAGTTCATTTCGAGGTCGGGCAAGATGCGCGGCGATAGTGTCGCCATCAAACTCGACATTCCGAAAGAACGTCGAGCCGGCTCGACAAATCTCACCGTTCAGATCGCGCCGAGCATGGCGACAACGATGCTCGATGCGTTGCCGTATTTGATCGACTATCCCTACGGCTGCACTGAGCAAACGATGAGCCGGTTTCTACCCGCGGTCATTACCGCGAAGACACTGCGCGATCTTGGTTTGAAACCTGAGACGGCGATGCACAAGATCTTTGGCGGCATCGAAGAGTCGAGCGCTTCAGCAACTCATCCTAAAGGCCGCAGGGATTTGAAAGAGCTCGAAGCGATCACAAAGCAGGGTTTGGATCGTCTCTACGACTTTCAACATGCTGATGGTGGTTGGGGCTGGTGGAAAGAAGGCGACAGCGATCACTTTATGACGGCATATGTCGTCTGGGGTATGAGTCTCGCGCGCCAGGCTGGGATCGATGTGAAGCCAGACGTGATCGAGCGTGCGGCTGCCTATTTGGACAAGGAGCTGGTATCGGAGGAAAACAGTTATGACGCGCAAGCATGGATGCTGCATTCGCTGGCGGTCTATCACGCGATGCGAAAAGCTTCAGAGGTCAGTAAGTTTCAGCAGACGGCGTTCGACAATCTCTGGAACAATCGCGACAGGCTGAACGCTTACACGCGTGCACTGCTTGCCCTGGCTGCGCACCACTATGGCTTTCACGATCGCGCGAAGACACTGATCGCAAACCTCGAGAACGGTGTTAAGACTGATTCACGGCCTGATACTTCTATCGTGCAACGTGGCGCGCAAGTGTCAGATCCGTCAGTCATGGGAACCGCGCATTGGGGCGAAGATGGAGTTTACTGGCGCTGGTCCGATGGCGGTGTCGAAGCAACATCGTTTGCATTACGCGCTTTACTCGCTATCGATCCAAAGAACAAGCTGATTGAGCCCGTTACCAACTGGCTCATAAAGAACAGGCGCGGTGCGCAATGGAGCAACACACGTGATACGGCGATTGTTGTGTTGACGCTGAACGACTATTTGCGAGCCAGTGGCGAAGTGCAGCCCGTAATGGGTTATCAATTGGTGGTGAATGGAACTCCGGTTACCAGTAAACAAATCACGGCTGATGAAGCGCTCAGCGCGCCGAGTAAATTCGCCATCTCACGAGAACTGATTCGCGATGGGCAGAATGAGATCAGTATCGTGCGCAGCAATGGCACTGGCCCGATCTACTTTTCAGCCGCAGCGGAGTTCTTCAGTTTGGAAGAGCCGTTGAAACCCGCCGGTAACGAGATCTTCGTGCGGCGCCAGTATTTCAAACTCGTAAATCATCCGACGCTGTTGAAAGGGATCGTTTCGGAAAGAGTGCCGTTGAATGATGGCGAGACAGTAAAGAGCGGTGATCGCATTGAGGTGGTGCTGACGGTTGAAGCGAAGAACAACTACGAGTACCTGCTCTTCGAAGACCTCAAGCCTGCGGGGCTCGAGGCGGTGCAGATTCGCAGTGGCGAGAGTCTCTATATTCGTGAGCTAAAGTCGGGTGGTGGTTTAACGGACCGCACGCGTTGGGTGTATCAGGAGTTGCGCGATCGGAAAGTTGCGATGTTTATCGATCGTCTACCGGAAGGAATTTGGCAACTCCGTTACGAGATGAGAGCCGAGGCGCCGGGCGCGTTTCATGCGTTACCAGTGTTGGGTCATGCGATGTACGTTCCGGAGATCCGGACGAATGGCGCTGAGATGCATGTGCGGGTGGTTGATTGAGGCAGGCGTCCCTTAACGCACCTCATCGAGCCTCGTCTTCGCTTCCTGAATCATCGCCCTGACTTTCGCGAGGTCGTCGAGCGTGAGCGTCTGCGTTGCCAAATCGCAAAGACCCGTAGTCATGATGACCGCGGTTCCTCTGCTGGTTTGCCGGAAGACCCCGATCTCGAAATCTCCAAGCGTCTTATACTTCGCCTCAAAGCCAGCCAGCTTCGTCGCCGTTTCATCCACGCGTGCCACAGCGTCGATTGCGTTCAGCAGCGGATCGATCTCTTCATAATCGATGAAAGCACGGTTGTCCCTGGGTCGTTCGCCTCCTTCTCTTAGTGCGATGACGATCCCTTTAGCGCGAGCTACATTGCCCAACTCGCGCATCTCCACAGCGTCGATCCGCACACCGCGCACATCGACCGTCGTGATCCGTGTAAAGCCTTTGACTATGACCGTACTGTGCCTGTCGTCGAGTGCTTCGAGTTTCGTTCTTGGCTCCAGCGGTTCACAACTTACCCTCCGCCAAAACTCAGGTCCTGGTCTCTGGGCCAACGCCGGCCCACAGCACAGCAACATCAACGTTGAGAAAAGAACAGTTCGCAGATACATGGGAAACTCCAGCGGGAGAGCAGGATGTTGTGCAGTGTCACTTCCAAGCGCGCCGTGAGTTCCAAAAGATAACACGATTTGCTGTTCTGAACCGAGAAAATCCGTAAT
This sequence comes from Pyrinomonadaceae bacterium, assembly GCA_025922875.1. Lineage (GTDB taxonomy): Bacteria > Acidobacteriota > Blastocatellia > Pyrinomonadales > Pyrinomonadaceae > PSRF01. The sequence goes on along the minus strand of JAICGZ010000099.1, from coordinate 13,997 downwards.
ATCTGTGGCCCACTCCGGTTCGCATCGTTCGTGAAACTGACAACGTTCTCGCTTAACTGTCGCGTACTCACTAATCAGCGCCGGCTTGCCACGATAGAACAACCGCCACCAAGAGGCACAAAAAGCACAAACCATCCGGCTGAAATTTCGTGCTTCTTTGTGGCAACAAAACGAAAGAGGCGAGTGGTACAACTTACTCGCCTCTTTCGTTGCCCCGAGATCGAGGCCTGAGCTTCGATCCGACCCGCCGACAAACTATTTAGCCGTCTGTTTTCGTGCCTGTTCCGCACGCGCAGCGCCCATCGCAGTCTCTACTTTTTCCACTTCCTCAGGCGGTGGCAGCACGGCCTGCATGCCCAGTGACTCGAGCCAGAGTTCGCGCGCCCAACCCTTCGTGTGGTAGTAGTGCTCATCCTCTTCGTGCTCGACTTCGTCGTAGGCCTCCTTGAGGAGCTTGGCCACTTCGCCCTTAACCTTCTTCGACACTTCGCCGATCAAACGCCAGTTTTGGTGGTCCTTGGTCTCGGCTAAAACAACCGCTTCGGCGGCCGCGAGTTGCGCTGCCCCTGGTTCGCCTTCCTCCAATGCCAATTCCATCGACTCCACTAACGATTCGCCGATCGTGCGGACTACTTTCCTCCCCGGTGTTTCCTCATTCGGATCCAGATCCAGTTTCGTCAATATGTCTTCGACGACGGTCACGTGGTTTCTTGTCTGTTCTAAATATTCTTCCCACTCTTTCTTCAGGTCTTCGTTTTTGACACAGCGTAGCGCCGTCTCATAAACCTGAACGCCTCCAATTTCAGTTTCGAGTGCCTGGTACAAGAGTTCTCGAACTTGCGTGTCTTTCATGACCCCTCCCTTGGAATCGTTCGCTCCCGCCGAAAGCAATAGTTTGTGATGAAGTTGAGCAAGCGGCAGGCCAAAGTTTTAACGGCAATATTGTGTGTGAGGGACCAAGATGACGTATTTTTATGAGACACGCCGCGATCAGTTTTTGTCGTTTTCTGTACGTGTGGCAGTGACTTAAGTGTCACTTATGAGCGCCATCCCTCCGCCGCTCTCTGCGAAGATCTCAGCCCGCTCCGCGTTGACCGTTCCCATGTGTAAAATAGGCAGTAATTCGCAGAGGGTTTAGCCAGAAATGAAGACGATTGTTTCAATTCTCATCACGCTCGTTTCGGTTGTTAGTGTTGCAGGTCAGAAGGAGCTGAATACGCTCCGCGCTGAAGGATACGAAGCGCTCTACAACCTCGATTACGAAGGCGCGCGCAAACGTTTTAAGAAGATGATGGAGATCGCACCGGAGCACCCGGCCGGCGCGCAGTGTTACGCCTCGAGTTTGTGGTTGCAACACTTGAACGAAGGGTGGGAACGCAAATCGACCCTGTACAGCACAGACGCCAAAGAAAAGACGAAAGTAGATCGCCGCGAGGCTGAAGAATTTCGCAGCTGGACCCGCCGTGCAAAAACTCTCTCCGAAGCGCGGCTGCGTCAAAACCCGCGCGACGTTGAGGCGCTTTATTTTCTCGGCGCCGCCGAGGGCCTCGAGGCAGCTTTTGCGGGCGGAGCCGAACGGAAATTCATGGCGGCGTTGCGCTCAGGTTCAAGCGCGGTGGACCATCATCGCGAAGTGCTCACGCTCTCGCCGCAATTTCGCGACGCGGAACTTACCATCGGCTTACAGAACTACATCATCGGTTCGCTGCCTTTACCCGCGAAGGTGCTCGCGGGAACCATGGGCGTGCGTGGCTCAAAAAAGCGCGGACTGGCGGCACTCGAACGTGTTGCGATTGAAGGTCAGTGGGCGCGCGATGTCGCTCGCATCCTGCTCATCGATCTTTATAAACGCGAGAAACGCTGGAACGATGCGATTAAGCTGGCGCGCGAGTTGTCGGAAAAATATCCCCGCAACTATCTCCTCAAGCTGCAAATGGCTGACGCGCTCGCCTCGCAGATTGTGACGTTACGGAAAGCCAAGGCGCCCACCAGCGCGGAAGAGAAACAGCTGATGAACATCTTTACCTCGCTCTCACGCGACAAGAGTCTCAATCGCTCCACCAGTGAGCTCGTTCAACATCGCTGGACGATCACCCGCCAGCAACTCGAGCAGCAGTAAGCTTCCCTGGTCGTGTTATTGTAGGGGTGGCCCTCCGTGGCCACCCCTTGGCTCGCGATTTTAAACCGAGGGGTGGCCATGGAGGGCCACCCCTACAACAAATTCGACCAGTAAACGAATGACCGACCATCACAACGAAGAACTGCTCGGACTGCTCGACCGGATCAAAGAATTCCTGCGCACGCAAGTTTACCCACTCGAGCCCGACTTTCTGCGGCTTCGTTTCAGCGATCTCGCGCCCGTGTTAGCGGCGAAGCGCGAGGAAGTGAAAGCGATGGGTTTGTGGGCGCCGCACTTGCCGCAGGAACACGGCGGATTGGGTCTGGCGCTTTCGCAGTTTGCTCTTGTCAGCGAAGAGCTCGGCCGCACGCCAATCGGTCATTACCTGTTCAACTGCCAGGCTCCCGACATCGGCAACATGGAAATCCTGATGGAGCATGGCACTGCCGAACAGAAAGCGACGTATTTCGAGCCGTTGGCTCGGGGCGAAGTGCGCAGTTGTTTCTCGATGACTGAGCCTGAGCATCCCGGATCGAATCCGACGTGGATGAGCACGACGGCAGTGAAGGACGGCAGCGACTACGTCATTAATGGTCACAAGTGGTTCACTTCATCCGCCGAAGGAGCGAGCTTCGCGATTGTGATGGCGGTAACCGATCCGGAGGCGTCGAAATACAAACGTGCCAGCCAGATCATCGTTCCCATTCCCACGCCGGGTTTCAATTTGGTGCGCAACATCAGTGTCATGGGCGACGAGGGCAGCGATTACGCGAGTCATGCGGAGGTGAGATACGAAAATTGTCGCGTACCGCAAACCAATCTTTTGGGAAGGGAAGGCGAGGGCTTTACGATTGCGCAGGAGCGGCTTGGACCAGGAAGAATTCATCATTGCATGCGCTGGATTGGAATCTGCGAGCGTGCGTTTGAGCTGATGTGCAGCTACGCCGCGCGCAGAGAGTTGTCGCCGGGTGTGTTGCTGGGAAGCCGGCAGAATGTGCAGGAGTGGATTGCGGAGAGTCGTGCCGAGATCAATGCTGCGCGGTTGCTGGTGTTACAGACTGCACGCGCGATCGATCGCCAGGGCGCTGCGTCAGCGCGGGAAGACATCTCGTTGATCAAGTTCTTTGTAGCTGGGATCTTGCAGAAGGTGCTGGATCGCGCGATTCAAGTGCACGGCGCGCTGGGGCTGACTGATGCGACGCTTTTGTCGTACTGGTACCGGCACGAGCGTGGGGCGCGGATCTACGATGGACCAGATGAGGTGCACAAAACAGTTGTGGCTAGAAGCGTGCTCAAAAAATATATGACAGGATTGCAGGATGTTACGTGATGCACAGGATTGTGGACCAAGCACGCGCTGTCCGGAAAGGCGAAGAGCTGCCGAACGAACGCCTGTTTGAATATCTCGCCGGGCATCTACCAGATCTCAAAGCACCACTAACCGTCGAACAGTTTCCCGCAGGCTTTTCCAATCTCACTTACTTACTGCGCGCCGGAGATCGCGAACTGGTGCTGCGGCGTCCGCCCATCGGCGCGAAGATCAAAACCGCGCATGACATGGGCCGCGAGTATCGCATCCTTTCGCATCTTCATCCGGTTTACGACAAAGTCCCGCGACCGCTCCTCTTTTGCGAGGATGAAGAGATACTCGGTGTGCCGTTCTACGTGATGGAGCGCGTGAAGGGAGTCATCTTGCGTGCACAACCACCGCAAGGTATCGAACTCTCTGCTCATGTAATGCGTGGTCTTTCGCAGACGTTTGTTGAGAACCTTGCTGAGATACACGAGGTCGATTACGAAGCGGCGGGTTTGGGTGATTTAGGATCGCCGCAAGGGTACGTGCAGCGACAGGTCGACGGTTGGACCAAAAGGTATTACAACGCCCGCACTGACGATGTTCCAGAGATCGATAGATTAGCCGATTGGTTGGCGCAACATCTTCCCGCAGACTCAACACGATCAGCGCTGATTCACAACGATTACAAGTACGACAATCTCGTGCTCTCGCCTGAAGATCTCGAGCGTGTTGTTGCGGTGCTCGACTGGGAAATGGCGACTATCGGAGATCCGCTGATGGATTTCGGAACCAGTCTCGGGTACTGGGTTGAGACGACCGATCCGGAAGAGTGGCAGCGATATGGTTTCGGACTAACGAACCTGTCCGGCAGTTTCACTCGCGCTGAACTGCTGGAGCATTACTCGAAGCGCACCGGTCGGCGCATTGATGATCCGGTTTTCTATTTTGCGTACGGGCTGCTGAAGATCGCGGTCATCGTGCAACAGATCTACTTCCGGTATCAGAAAGGATTGACGCGCGATCCACGATTTGCGGGATTGATTGAACTCGTGAAGGCATGCGGCGCGCTTGCTCAACGAGCGATTGAGCGCAAGCGCATTGATGAACTTGGATAGTTTCCCGCAAAGGTGCAAAGGAGCAAAGCTGGTTTTCTTTGCTTCTTTGCTTCTCTGCGCCTTTGCGGGAAAACTATTTTATGAGTTCCTGCGTTCCTGGCTTAAACCGGAACAACGCCACCGAAACCGCCAGGCTGCTGTTATTCACGAAATGCATGAACGCCGGGACCACACGCCCGCCGTACGCCGAAATACCACCGTAGTCTCCGAAAAACACGCTCGAATGGATCGCAAACGGTGGCAGATCGATCTTGTGATTCACGAACGTTCGACCGCCGTCGACGCTTCGCGCCAGCGTAAGCCGCGTTTGAGTGCCGGAAGTGTCACGTCGATCGTAAAAAATAGTATTGACCGATCCATCGACAGGATCGACAGCCATCCAGGTGAAGAACTGCACCTTGCCGTTCTTTAGCGGATCGTCGTTCACGCGCACCGGAGTCGACCACGTCTCACCACCATCTCGTGACGACATGACAAACACGTCCAGATCGCCATTTCGCGCATCGATCCAGTTGACGTAGAGCGTTCCCTTGTTTGGTCCGTTGCTTAGATCAACTCCTGTGACCGGCATTCCGTTCGCGCGGCCCAGACCCTCGATCGAAAAGTCCCAACCGCCTGGCATGTCGCTGATCACTTTGTCTTTGCCGAAGGTCAAACCCCCATCAATCGACTTGTCGAATACCAAACCCAGAGGTCCAGCCCAAACGATATAAACTTCGCCATTGGGACCGACTGCGGGCACAGCGCCTTCGACAGTATTGTCACTATCCAGGCAATCTCCGCCTGTATCGGAAATGCGAAACGGCATTGAAAACGTCTGGCCCTGATCGGTCGAACGCGTGAAATAGATTTGCGTGCGGTGTTCGGGATTGGCGCTGCCGTAGACGTCGAACCTGGTCCACGCGAGATACACATTGCCTTTCCACCGCGAGGCCGCTGCGTTGTCGACGACCATACCGGGTTTATCTTCAAACGGGATCACTGTGTTGACGTGATTGACTGCCGCAGTTCCTTCCGTCCATGTGTTACCTCCGTCCTTCGACACGTTAACAATCATTCCATTCTCGGCGCGCACAGGCCTCGCCATACGAATTCCGTCAAATGACAGGTGCACGTGATACGCGATGCCGTCGTTACTAAAGGCGAGTATGTCGTCGCCCTGGACCAGGTTGCTCGGATTCGGGGTCGGTACGGTCTTCCAGGTCTTGCCTCCGTCAAACGTAACGTAGTTATAACTCCCCGCGCGTGGTTTCGGCGGGCGTCCTATCTGAAGCGACGCCGCGATGATGTTCTCAGGGTTCTTCGGATTGATAGCAATGGAAACTTCAGCGGGGTTGATGGCTGAGGGTTCAGTGATGCGGACCACTTGCTGGGCCGGCGTTAGCTGTACGCTAACGATAAGAGTCAGCGCGATAAACACAGATCTCATATTTGTCTCACGGTCTGATTCATTTTTGTAAACGTGTTGACACAAAGAACGGACAGAGATTCTAAACCATAACGGCTAACTAGGAGGCAAAACTATGGCGAAGGAATCAGCGGAATCAAAAACGACAACCGATCACGACGAGATTCGTCGTTGGGTAGAAGAAAGAGGCGGTCATCCGGCCAGAGTCAAGGACACGGAGCGCGATGATAGTCCGGGCCTACTGCGCATCGATTACCCGGGTTACTCGGGCGGTGATTCGTTGGAAGCGATTAGCTGGGATGAATTCTTCACCGGTTTCGATGAGAACAACCTGGCGTTTCTTTATCAGGACAAAACGAAGGACGGAAAACAGAGTCGATTTTCAAAACTGATCGATCGCAGCTCGGCTGATGAGAAGGGGCACTAGATAGTTCCCGCAAAGGCGCAAAGAAGAGTGTAAGGTTTTTCTTTGCGCCTTTGCGCCTTTGCGCGAAATCATTCACTTAACAGGCTCGGGTCTTTGCGTTTCAATGCGGCGACCAGACGGCCCCACTCGTAACGTCCCTGCGAGAGCTGGCTAAAGTCTCCAGCCTTATCGCTTTCCAAACCATTCAGCATCTCATTGGCCTTACCGGTGTTGATGGCTTTTTCCGCGGCAGCGTTGAGGGCCTTGAAGGCTGCGTTGCGGGAGCTCGCCCGCGAGCCTTTAGCCGCTAACTTCGCGCGTTCATACGGAAACCGGTAATCACGTGGGTACTGCCTTTCAACCTTTGCAATCGCTTGAAAGATCCTGGACCGCTCTGATGCACTCGCCGCCATTCGTCTTTCACGAAGTTTCTTCAACTCATCCTCAGGGCCGTTTGGCGCGACTTGTTGAGTCGTGGTCTCGGTCGGCGCTGAGCGGGAAACTTCCGTCGTGAACGAGACATTCGGAGCTGGCGGAGCAGGTTGTGCCGCCGTTTGCGCAGTTGGTTCCGTAACCGTAGCCGTGGCCGATGGCGCGTCGGAACGCAGCAACCCGAACAGTCCCAGCGACACGAGCACAAAGGCGATGCCTCCGATGCCTAACAGTTTGAGCACCGAACCTCTCGGCGCTCCAGGTCGCTCCGAGGCGCCGGCGGCGGTCCATGGATACTTCGTCGAATTAGTCGAACTATGCGGCCGCGCTTCCTGCATGGTGAGTTCGTCATCATCCGGATCGTGTGGCGCCGGTGAAAGCATTGTGCCCGGTTTATTTCGTTCGGAAACGCGCGGCTTGGCTTCTGTGTCCATCGCGTGGCCACACTTCCAGCAGAATGCATACTTCAATTCAACCATCAAACCGCAGTCGGGGCACGGTCGAGCCACTGGTTGCGGTTTCGGGGCGGTGACCACGGGCTCAGCAGGTTCCTGACGTTGAACTACGGGTTGCTGAACTGGCGGCTGAACCGGTTGGTGAACCGGTGGCGTGACGACCTTCTTCTTCGGCTGTTCGCGAATCACTTCGAGAATGCCTGGAGCTTCAAGCGTCCAACCGTTGCCGGTCCGCGCCACCGTTGCAGGCTGAATGATCTGCACTTCGCCAGCGTCCGGATTTGGACAGTGGTAGTAGTCCTGATAGAACTCGTAGAAGTCACGCTTCGTCGCAAACTTTCCTGCTCGCGGTAACACAATCGCGTTCTGGTCTACATTAGTGACGATTACAAACTCGCCATCGTCGATTGGAACAAACGCGCCAGTCTCATAATCGAAAGTGACATTGAGCTTGTTAGCGGATTTTGTCCGCTTCACGTACTGGGCCACGAGTGAAGGAAACGCCGGGGCGACATCGAGCCGTTCGTCACATATCGGGCACGCACTGAGGCCCGTAACAAAACTCGCGTTTACTTCATCACAAGTATGTTCGTGTAGATCCGCAGAAGCTGGTCGCAGGCAGCCGGGGCACGATGGTAGCGGCGCGCCCTCGGGCGTGAGTGTAAAGTTCTTGGTCTGCAACGGCGTGTTGGATTCGAAGCTGATGACATGGCAACGATCGCACAAGTAAAGCAGCGAGGTTTTGCGGGTGCAGACGGGGCAGCGTTGCAAAGCATACTCGTCGAAATCTACCGGGCAGAAGTGTTCGCAGTTGCAACAGTATTGCCACTGGATTTCGACCGGCGATCTGCGCTGGCCTTCAAAGTCAATCTCGCCGAGGAGGTGGCCGCGGTTTTCACACTTAATGGGACTTTGCCGAGGGGCAAAGAAACCTCTTTTGTGCTCGGGGCAAAATACTCTCATTTTCGTAGCTCCCTTCAGAGACGGGTGACCGTTCAAGTTGTACTTGGCGCGAAGCATGACATTGCTGTTGGGGGAGATACCGGACTAAAGACTAAAGATGAAAATAAATGGAGAGAGGTTTGCGGATACGCTGCATAGATTAATCCGAAGCAGTGTACGAACACAAGTCATATGTAAGTAAAGTACTGGGGTCAGTTTGAATTGCGCCACTCCAGGGAGTGGCGCAATTCAAACTGACAACACAACATCGTTGCGCAAAGTTGTTGACAGATCGAAAACGTGGGAGTAAATTTCGCGCTACAAATTTTTAGCTCGTTTGCGTGTGACTCCTGTCAGCCTCACGTCTACGACTCGTTGTTTGGACTTCCCCCATAACTACGATGCTGCTTTGTGGGCTTTTCAGAATTGTACTCTACGTACCTCAGAGCCTTCGAAATCTCTAACCGTAAAAACCGCTTGCCAGGGTAAACCTTTACTAAAGGGCCAGTAAGAATTCATTTGTAAATTAGCCTTCAGTTGATCTCGCGACTGATAAACAATTAGAGGAGGATACCATGCCAGAACTTCTCCATCCGGGTGTATACACGCTGGAAGTGTCGTCCGGTGTCCGGCCTATTGAAGGGGTCAGCACTTCTACTGCCGCATTCATCGGCGTAGCCGACAAAGGGCCAATACCCGGAACAATTCTGCCCACAGGTCGCGCAGCACAACCGGTCATGGTCACCAGTCTGACTGATTACACTCGGCAGTTTGGGGGCTTCCGCCGCGACAGCTTTCTCACCTACGCCGTCCGTTCCTTTTATGAGAATGGGGGTCGACGACTCTATATCGTTCGCGTGGCAAGTGGCGCTTCTCTTGCACGCGTTCCCGTCTTCAGCCCGCCGCTCAGTCCGCCTAGTAGCACGCTTCCAATCGTGGCGGCCAATGAAGGCGCGTGGGGAAATGATATTTGGATAGCCACCGACGATAGTTCAGATGGCGACACGACCAATAATTTCAAATTGCTGGTCATGTTCGGCAAAACCGTTGAGGAGGCACGCGCGAACATTGTCGAGACTTATGACAATGTAACTTTCCGTAGCGCAACGCCGGCCGATCCGATTCCAGCGAATTATGTGCGCACGCTGGTCAACAGCCGCTCTGAATATATTGCGTTTCAAGTTTCGCCAGGGCCGCCTGTTGAGGTCACTTCGCGCCCGACTAACACTCCGAGAGATCCATCCGGAAGGTTGTTGCCGACTCGTTTAGCGGGCGGTGGCGACGGCACGATAAACACAGTCGATTTCGTTGGCGCCGCCGCGACTGACAGCACTCGGACCGGAACCGGCATTCACGCGCTGGATAAAATCACTGACGTCAATCTTATTGCTATTCCAGGTCGCGGCGATGCAGCGACGATAAATGCCGGAATGGCGTACTGCAAAAACCAGCGCGCGCTGCAGGACTGCTTTTTCATCGCGGATGTTGGTTTCATTGACGACGTTAACGGCGCGCGAATCGATGGTGCGCAGCCGCAGGGCGTGATCACGGTCAGCGACGCCCGCACGTTCGCGCTTCCAGTCGCCGCAACTCCGCTTGATAAGGCAGCCGGAGATTACGGCGCGATTTACTATCCGTGGGTTCGTGCGGCGGATCCGATCGGCAGCGGTCGAAATCCTCTGATCCTGCTGCCGCCGTCAGGCTTTGTCACAGGCATTTACGCGCGAATCGACAATTCACGCGGCGTTTTCAAAGCACCGGCAGGAACCGAAGCAGGCGTATCGGGTGCTCTTACTGTCGCGACCACCGTCAGTGATACCGAACAAGATCAACTGAATCCGATCATGGTCAATGTCATTCGCACTGTGCCCACCAGCGGCATCGTCGTTTGGGGCGCGCGCACAATCGGCAGCAACACCGAATGGCGCTACATTCCGGTGAGACGAATGGCGATTTTCCTGCGCGTCAGCATCTACTACGGTATTCAATGGGCTGTCTTCGAACCGAACGACGAACCGCTTTGGGCCAGTTTGCGGCTCAACATCCGCGCGTTCATGCTCACGCAATTCCGCGCCGGCGCTTTTCAGGGCAGCAAACCTGACGACGCCTTCTTCGTCAAGTGCGACAGCACTACCACCACACAGCAGGACATCGACAATGGTGTCGTCAACATTCTCGTCGGCTTTGCGCCACTGAAGCCCGCCGAGTTTGTTGTGCTGAAACTCAGCCAGAAGGTCAACCAACCGATCGCCTAGCAATCAACCATTAAGGAGGAACGGGAACGATGGCACGCATGACACCACAAACTAATCGCTTCGATCCATATCGAACGTTCCGTTTCAAAGTGAAATGGGATGGTCAGTATGTGGCGGGTCTTAGCAAGATGGGCGCGCTCAAGCGAACAACCGAGATGGTCGAATTTCGCGAGGCCGGTGAAAATATTACCAGCCGCAAGCTGCCGGGAAAGACTTCGTTTCAAGCCGTCACGCTCGAGGCAGGTTTGACTTACGACACGGCGTTCGAAGACTGGGCCAACCTCGTCAACGACTTCGCCAGCCATAGCATCACGAGCCTGGGCGAGTTTCGCAAAAACATCACTGTCGACGTCTTTAACGAAGCGGGACAGAAGGCGATCTCCTACAACCTGTACCGGTGTTGGGTATCTGAGTATCAGGCGCTTCCCGATCTGGATGCTGGAGCCAACGCCGTCGCGATCACGACAATCAAGCTCGAGTTTGAATGGTTCGAACGCGATCTGGATGTCGTCGAAGCCGCAGGTCCAGCCCGAATCGGATAAACCATGCCGGCCGCACAACTATCAGACGGAGTTTGCAATCTGCCCGGTGGGTTGGTGCTGGATGATGGACGCCGCCTGGGTCGCGCCGAATTGCGCCCGCTGACGGGACGCGAGGAAGAGTGGGTCACTCAGCATGCACACACACCTGCCGCGCAGATGGCGACAAAAATACTCTCCACCTGTTTTGTGCGGTTGGAAGACATGCCGGTGGATTCAGAGATCGCCGGCAAGCTGTTGGTAGGCGATCGTGATTTTCTGATCTTGCAGTTGCGGCGCATGACTCTCGGCGATCGTTTCGCCGCGGTGTTTTCATGTCCAGCATGCAAGCTCGCGATGGATGTGGAGTTTCTTACGCAGGATATCTCCATCGAGCCTCGACCACAGAGCGCCGCGACTTACACCTGGCGCTCCGAGGATCAGCAACGAACGGTTCGTTTTAGATTGCCAAACGGCGCCGATCAGGAAGCAGTTGCAGACTTGCCGGTTGACGAAGCTGTGCAGGTCCTGCTCGAGCGCTGTGTGATTGATGATGGCGGTACACCGCTGACACTTGCTGAACGTTCGGCCGTGATCGCTGAGATGGATCGTCTGGCGCCTCAGATCGATCTCGAGCTGGATCTCAACTGTCCGGAGTGTGGTCATTCATTCACGACGCCGTTCGACTGTACCGCGTTCTTTTTTTCCGAGATCCGGGCACAGAGTCGCCACTTAATGCGTGAGGTGCATTACCTCGCCCTTCATTACCACTGGAGCGAGGCGGAAATTCTGGGTTTGCAACGCGAACGCCGCCGCGGTTACCTCGCGTTGCTGAATGAAACTTTGCGGCCCAACTAGCTTTGCACGAAGTGGGCATACACGCTGTTCTCTGTTGCACAGAGAAGAAGTCAACTTAAGACTTTTCGTGCAAAGCCATGGAGTAGTGCCAATGGCGAATTACCTGGAACGCGTTGCATCTTCAGCGGGTCGCCGAGCCGCTATCGCCAAACCGCCGAGTAGCGGTCCGCCGTTGCTTCCTGGCGCTTTACCGGTACCAGCCGAAGGATTGTTCCCCAGCGATGTGGAGCAGCCTCTCGAGGCAAGCAGTCACGAAAGGCGTGAACCTTCGCGGCCTGAAGAACGCGCGGAGATTAAGCCGCCTTTGCCGGTGGAAGTTCCACTCACTTCACGTACGACAGAACCACGCGAGGACGTACATCCGCCAGAGCCAAAACCGCGCGCTACACAGGAGTCGTTGAGCAGCGAACCACCGTTCACGGTTCATTTGCCGAAGACGCTGCGGCCAGTTGGCGCTTCCAAAGTTCCGCCACCGGTTGCCCCAGAGCAACCTCCACCCCGTGCTCCGTTGCCTGCTTCAACAGAAGCTGGACCAATATCACCGGTGTCGGAGGTGACGCACTCAGCGGAAATAGACACGACCGCGCCTCCTGTCGAAACAAAAGCCCCGGATGCTGATCGTGGCCCTGAAGATCAACTGGTGCGTCAACCACCAGTACGTCAACCACCACTACGTCAACCACCGGCCACGCCAATCAAAACCGAAGCCCCCATATCTGAAACGCTACCGGCGCCACGCGTGCAGCATGACGATGGACCACAGCCGCACTCTGATCGCGTCGAACCTGCGCCGCGTGCTTCATCACCGGTTCATCTACCGCCAGTGGTTGCTGGAAGCGCGCCACGGCAGGAGCAATCGCGCATCACCATCGGCAGTCTCGAAGTGATGGTTAACAATCATCCACCTGTAGCTCCCGCGAGACCGCCCTCAGCGACGGCATCGCGAAGCGAGCAGTTGAATCTGGAGAAACGTTATCTCGATCGGTTCCGGTTACGGCACTAAGTTGGCTTTGCACGGAAAGTACTCAAATGCATTTTATGAGGCCTCTGAATAAAGAGAATATCTCGCGCAAAGGCGCAAAGGCGCAAAGAAAGCCCCTGGAAACGCGGTAGCGCTTTGCGCCTTTGCGCGAGAAATCTTCTTACTAGGTTATGAGTTTCGAAGCAATCAATCAGGTAACACGCGGACTGCGAAGATTGCTGGTGACACAGTTGACGCAGATCAGCCCCGGCGCGGTCGTCACGCTGTTGCCGCCGGGTGACTTGTTGCCGGAGGTCTCGGGTATCAATCTTTATCTCTACCGGGTAATGGAAAGTCCGTTTACCAGGAACCGGCCCTGGCCTGGCGACCGCGAGACACCACCTTCTAACCAACCCGCGCTCGGCTTACAGCTTTTTTATTTGCTGACCCCGCTCGCCACCCGGCCGGCTCCCGACTCAGACACGGGCGACGATGCGCACACGATGCTTGGACTCGCCATGCTGACTTTACAGGAGAACCCGGTTCTAAACGATGTGCACTTGCCAACGTTTGAAGCAGATTCAGAGTTGCCGGACTTCCTGCTCAACAGCTACGAGAAGATCAAGATGATGTTGCTGCCGACGAGCATTGAAGAGCTGTCGAAGATCTGGGCCACGATCAATCAGCCATATCGCTTGTCCGTCGCTTACGAAGTTTCGCTCGTGCAGCTTACTCCGACTCCGCCGCCACCAGTTGGAGGAGGAATCGTGCTCTCAACGGGCGTCGATGTCATCACTTTCGATCCGCCACGATTGACTGAGTTGACACCACTAGTTGGTGCGCTGGCGCGAGTGCCCGGTGCTACTGTCATCCCGAACACCCTTCGCATCGATGGGTTTGGACTGAGCTTTCCCGGACAGACTCCGATCGTGCGAGTTGCGGGACAGCAAGTTCAAGTTATACCGCTTTCGCCGCCGACCGATGAATCGCTCGTGGTTACGCTGCCGACGGAAGTCGATGGCGGGCCGCAGGTTGACGTAACAGTCAGGCTCAACGGCCGCACCAGCCGGCCACTTGTTTTCAACATCAATCCCTGGTTAACGAGTATTACTCCGGTTCGTACCGCGATCGATCCAACTAATCCAGCGGATTTGACATTGAATCTGGACGGAACCGGATTGACGCCTCCGGCCTCAGTCAGATTTGAAGGACCGGGAGCTCCTACCACAGT
>JAICGZ010000098.1 GCA_025922875.1 Pyrinomonadaceae bacterium | reverse complement strand
CCCGACCCAAAAGTAAAACTGCGTTTCGAATGGGACTGGAAAGGCGCCGAGCGCGAACTCCGCCGCGCCAATGAACTCAAGACCGACTACCCCTCCGCCCACCAATGGTACGCAGCCTATCGCACCAGTCAGCAAATCTATCAGGAATCAGGCGCGGAAAGCCGCGTTCACAGCAACCGGATGGAGTACCTAAGATCAGGCACGAAACTCGCGTCGCAAATTGCTTCCATTCAACTCACAGCCACAGAAGAAGTACAGATCCTGTGTTCTATCGCGCGAGAGCAGATAGCGATTGGAAACTTCGAGGCAGGTAATCTAATACTCCGACGTTGGGCTCAGCCGGGGAAATGGCCAAAACTAGACTCTTTGAACCCTTATGCCGCTGCTGATCTTCTCTTTACGTTAGGCACTCTTATCGGCTGCGTTGCCGGCGCAAAGCGAGTGAGTCATGGCCAAAAACAAGCTGAAGCTTTCCTTAATGGATCCATTGCTCTTTTTGAGCAACTTGGTACGACAAGTCGTTCAGTCGAGGCCCAAGTCGAATTATCACGCTGTTTCTATCGACAGGGGCTCTTCGATGTCGCGCGGGACACTCTATCAAGCGCTTTATCTGACTTGCCTGATGATCAGACAGAAATCAAAAGTGTTGCGTTGGTTTTGTGGGGCGTGGTAGAACGGGATTCTGGGCGTTTAATAAGTTCCCTAACCAAGCTGCGAGAGGCGTCGAGGCTTGAAGTAGTAGGCCGGTTAGTGACGGGTCGCTGTTACCACGAGTTGGCAACAACCCTGAAGGAGTTGGCAATCTCCGAGAAGGAGCCGATGCATTCTGATGAAGCAAAAGTCCATTTCATGCGAGCACTTTACGAATCTGAAGCTATCGGTAATCACCGGCTTGCGGCGGCGGTGGAAAACAACACGGGGTTTTTATTGTTGAGCCTTGGATTACTGGATAAGTCCGAAAAGCATCTGTTACGCTCACGAAGACTATTTGATGGTTATTCTGACAACGTCCGAGGTGCGCAGGTAAACGAAACGTTGGCCCGATTATATTTAGAAACAAAACAGTATTCGTTGGCACAGAGAACAATCGAACGGGCCATTGAAACCTTAGAACTCACAGACGGTGAGGCGCTTTTGGCTGAGGCTTTGACCACCAAGGGTGTCGTGGCTAGTAAATTAGACAGGTACACCGATGCGAAAAGAAGTTTTGAGGCGGCTTACAGAGTCGCGGAGAGGTGCGGTGACCATGAAGGGGCTGGACGTGCATTGTTAATTATGTTTGAGGAAATGGGCGAACGGTTAGAGCAGCGAGAAACAATTCAAGTATCGGAGAAATTACAAAAACTACTTGCCACAACTCAACAAACCGCACTACTGGGCCGCGTTGAAAAATCCATAGTCGAGATTGGGCTTCGAACAAAACGTAAAGATAAGCACTAATCAAATTGAACGAGATGAGTAATCGTTTAGAACAGACAAGACGGTTCATGTCCCAGAGTGTAGGAAGTCTATGACCGCGTTTAGACAAGCCCTGACAGTTCTAAAAACGTTTCCCTAATCTTCCGGAAAAATAAATCCATTCAAGCTGTTTATTGCCTTCAGATCGGTACAGGCGGCGTGATACGTAGTCGTAAGTTCGAGCTTCATAGCTTACCTTTCTGCGGCATGTTAGTTGCTCACATTAAGTCTTGAAGTGCTTTTGTAGCCGCAAACACTTCAACTTGACGAATTTTTCAATCAATGAATAAGCATTTTGACCGAAGCTCTTCATTGACTTGTTACCATGAGTTAAAAACGGTGAACAAAATTTGAAGAAGCAAAGATCCATCGAAACTAACTGTCGAATTGGTTCGCGTCGTGGAGATGGTTCCGGCTCTGGTTGTGGAGATGGTTCCGGCTTTGGTTGTGGAGATGGTTCCGGCTTTGGTTGTGGAGATGGTTCCGGCTTTGGTTGTGGAGATGGTTCCTGTCTTGGCAAGGGCGGGGACCGATAAAGCCAGAACCAACATTGTGGACCATACGATGGATTTAAGGTTCTTCATTGTTTTGCTCCTGGTCGATTGAAATTTCGGGTAGTGGTCGGTTTAAGGGTTTCGCCTGCTGAGCCTTTCCTTTGGGCCAACCTCTAACAAATAACTGATTTCGAACTGATGCTCTTCAAAGGTCGTGCCAAAGACTCCCACACTTACTGCCCCGATTTAAACCTTGCAGTGCCTATATTTAGAGCTTAGGTCACGACAATGCTGGTCAACGATGTGATTGAGAGTCAATTGATTATTGAGTACACAACGTAAACAGCGGGAAGAAGGAAATAATGAACTTTACTGGAAAAACTCACAGGTAGTCTCGGTCTCGCTTTCTCGGCACCATGTATAGGCGAGTATCAGTGGATACTAGATAATCAGTCCTTGTCTTATCATGACATCAGTTAAGAACACGGCTTTGATGATAGGAACGGAGCTCGAATCTCTTGGTGAGAGCCAGCGGGTTTTGGCGTGCTGTACGATTGCTCGTGACAAGATTGAGATCGGAGATTACGATGCTGGCTGCTCCGTTCTTGCGTCTTGGTGGAAACTCGGGGAATGGCCGAATCAAGAGGGTCTAGGTCGGTTCGCTGCGGCTGAACTGCTTTTGACAACGGGCTCTCTGAGTGATGCAGTTGCACGGGCTAAGCGAATTGGGGGTGGGCAAAGGTTAGCCGAAGCGCTGATCAGCGGCGCGATCGCTCTTTTCGATCACTTGGGAGAAAAAACCAGAGCCGTTGAAGCCCGTATTGAACTCGGCTGTTGCTATTATCACCAAGGACTTTTCGAAATTGCTCATACCACGTTGCGGTCGTGTACTGAAAGCCTCACGAATGAAGACTGTGAACTACGTGCTGTGGCCCTGATTAGATTGGCTATCGTGGAGCGCCACTCTGGCCACCTTCATGAGGCCCTCAGTCTGCTCGAACAAGTCTCCCCTCTTGAAAATTTAATCAGTCCGTGGACGAAGGGTCGCTTCCGTACCGAAATGGCCAATACTCTTAAAGAGTTCGGCGTTGCAGAGGGTCGAAAGGACTATTTCGACCGTGCTCTAAGTCACTATCGAGAAGCCGGATTACAGTTCGAGCATGTTGGGAATTTAAGGTATGCCGCTGCGGTTGAGAACAATCGGGGATACCTCTTGCTCAGTCTTCAGCGCTTCGAAGAGTCTCAGACTCATCTTGAGCGTGCCCGAACGCTGTTCAGTGGGTTAGGTGATAGCGTTGGCGGTGCGCAAGTCGCTGAAACCTTGGCCCAACTGCACTTGGCTTCAAATAATTATGAGTTAGCGGAGCGTGTAATCGAACTCGCCGTCAACACACTCGAGGGGAGCGGGGAGGATGCCCTCCTGGCGGAGGCCCTCACCACGCAGGGGCTTATTCTCTGCCGTTTAGGGCGCCGGCAGGAAGCCAAACCCATTATTGAACGTGCCAGACGCGTCGCGGAACGCTGCGGAGACCGAGAAGGCGCGGGGCGGGCGCTGCTTATCCTCATCGAAGAAATGTGTGAGCAACTAGCGGATGATGAGCGGCGCGAAATCGGCGCTCAGGCCAACCAGTTGCTCGCAAACTCACAGCAGCATGCCACGCGTGAACGCTTGCGCAAGTGTCTCAAGACAATTGCCGAAGCCCATACCCGCTACGAAGCACAACGCGAGCAGGAAATTCACGCACAGAAGATGGCTGCCCTCGGAGAGCTTTCATTCGGCGTGGCGCACAACGTCAACAACACCCTCACCGGCATTCTCGGACGCGCGCAACTTATCCTCCGTAACAGCAACGATCCGGCCAAAATCGAAGCCGGCCTGGAACTCATAATCAAGAGCGCCGAGGACGGCGCCCACATTATCAGACGTATTCAGGACTTCGCTCGCCAGCGCCCCAGCCGCGAGTTTGAGGTCATTTCCATAGCAGAACTCCTTAAGGATGCCTGCGAAATGACCCGGCCTCGCTGGGAGGCGCGTTCCGAATTTGCGCCAATCCGCTTCGCCCTGGACGCCGATTGCAAAGCTCACGTCAAAGGCGATCCTGTCGAGTTGCGCGAAGTGCTCGTCAACATGATCTACAACGCCGTTGACGCTATGCCGTCCGGCGGCGAAGTGAGGGTGTCCACCGAGGAAACCCGCGAACGTGTCGTCCTTCACATTACCGATACCGGCACAGGCATGGGCCCCGAAGTGAAGCAACGCCTCTTCGACCCGTTCTTCACCACAAAAGGCAAGGCAGGCACGGGAATGGGCCTGGCGGTCAGCTTCGGTATCATCCGCCGGCACGAAGGCTCGATCGAAGTTGATAGCGAGCTAGGCCGCGGCACCACTTTCAAGATTTCACTGCCGAAGGTAGTTCCAGAATCGCCCGAAATTAAAGGCCCTGACTCAACAGAGATACAGATCTCCGGGTCCGAAGACAAGGTTCGGGTGCTCGTCGTTGACGATGAAACTCACGTGCGCGAAGTCTTAATTGAAGCGCTGGAAGCCGACGGGTGCGAAGTGGTATCAGCCCAAAGCGGCGAGATTGCCCTGGCGCTCTACGAAGAATACGAAGGTAAGTTTGACGCTGTCTTTACTGACATCGGCATGCCTGACATGAACGGCTGGGAACTGGTCACAGAAATCCGAGAGCGCTCCAAAACAATGCCAATCGCGATCATCAGCGGTTGGGCCGATGCGATTAGCGTTCAGACAAGAAATGCGGTGAAAGCCGACTGGGTGGTCGCAAAGCCGTTCGACATCAACAAGATTTCCAACATCGCGCAAGAGATTGCGCAACGCAAAACGTCCAATTTAGTCAGGAATTAAGCGCTTGCGCTCAGCTCGTGGCGTTCCAGCTTGAGGTAGAGCCCACGGCGGGTCAACCCGAGTTCGCGTGCGGCGCGTGAGATGTTTCCGTTGTGCCGGCGCAGAGCGTCCGAGATCATTCGCCGTTCAACTTCCGCGAGTGCCTCTGCAAGCGTGCCGGTACCGGCACTTTGCAAGTTTGACGATGGCAGCGACGCAATCGACGCTGCCGCTGCTGCGGAAGGCGTTGTTGGAGATGACGTGCGTTTCAGTTCGGGCGAAAGGTGTTCCGGAGTGATAATCGTCCCGTCTTCAGCACGAGCTACAGTTCGCTGAATCTCATTGCAAAGTTGCCGCACGTTCCCCGGCCAGTCACTCACCATCAACAAGTCAACCGCTTGTGGCGTGATCTGTATGTCCTTACGACCAAACTTCGCCGAATAATGATTGACATAATAATTAACGATCGTCGGGATCTCGGATCTCCGTTCACGCAAAGGCGGAACTCGCAAGCGAATAACGTTTAGCCGGTAATAAAGATCCTCACGAAAACGGCCCTGCGAAACCATTTCCTCGAGATCGGTGTTCGTCGCGGCGATGATGCGCACATCAACCTTGCTCGGACGCTGCTCGCCGAGTGGCTGAATTTCGCCTTCCTGCAGGAACCGCAGCAGCTTCGGTTGAACGTCGAGTGGTAAATCACCAACCTCATCAAGGAACAGCGTCCCACCAGCCGCAGTTCGAATCACACCGTGCGAATCAGCAACAGCACCGGTAAACGCGCCACGCCGGTAACCAAAAAGGTAACCCTCTGACAACTCTTTAGGCACTGCCGTGCAGTTGAACGGAACAAAAACTTTCGTGCGCCGCGACGATATCGCGTGGATCGCACGCGCCACCAGCTCTTTGCCCGTGCCGGACTCGCCCGTCACCAACACAGTTACATCCGACGAGCGGATCTTGTGCACCTCTTCCACCAACTGTGTCATCGCCGGACTCGAGTGAATAAACCCAGGCATCAGACTGGTGCCTGTCAATTCATCAGCATGCTCATGAGTACCACTCTTCTGCGCACCGGCCCGCAACGCGCAGACATCCATTCCCAACTCGACGACCCGCAGCAGTGGTTCGAGGGCCACGCCCTTCGGTAACCTCGAGCGGTTGCGCGGTGCTAAATACATCTTTGCAGCCGGGGCGTTCGATGATTTCAACAAGATCACTTCGGCGTCATGCTTACGGCAATAATTGTCACGAGCGGCATCATCATCGATTGCGTCCAGTTCCATCGCGAGCTTCACGCTCTCCGCTTGCGTACAACCCATCGCAATCACAACTTTCGGTTCGTTACGCTCACCGCGCTCAGTGATTACCACTCGATTCGCGCCGGTTTCCTGACGCATGACGGCCGCGAGTTCGCGCAGTAAAAGTTCACGTGACGCAACCGCCTCCGCGAGGCGCAGCGTTAAAAGTTGCGTCAACGCAGACTGCTCCTGAATGCGTTCAGGAGTGGTGCGAGTGAGATCTCTCAGCTCCTCCTCGGCACGCGACAAATCAAGCCGTGCGCCTAACTCTCGAAACGTATTCAACGCGCGGCTCAGATGTTCACCGGCGCGATCAGGCAAGATGGTCGCGTAAGCGCGTCCTAACTCGAGATGCGAGCGCGCCGAGCGGTATCGATCACCGAGCATGTCGAAGATCGAAACACTACTGCCGAAGTGCTGGGCTGCGGCCGCCGCGTCGCCACGCGCCATGTTCAGCATTCCATTAAGGCGGTGCGCTTCACCGGTAAAGCTGAGGTCGGTGGCCGAATCAGTCGTTTGTTCGCCAACGCGCTGCAATTCTTTACTGCATTCGTCCAAATCACGCGTTAATAAATGGGCTTCGGCAGCGATCAAGCGTGACTCGCAAATGGCCTGACGGTCCCCGATGCCTTCCGCCAGCGTGAGGGCTTCCCGGGCCTTCGCTAATGCCTTTTCAGGATCTACTATCGCGAGATAACAGCGTCCGAGCGTCCTCAGCGCCTGTGCGGCGTACCATTTGTTTCCGTTTTCAGTCGCGAGTGTAACGGCCCTACAAAGATAATCTTTGGCCTGGTCCAGATCGCCGCGAAGCATGTGCAACTCGCCAAGCGAATCCAGGATCATGGGAACTTTGGCGCCACGTTCATCCACGTCAGTCGCGAGTGCCAGGGCGCGCTCGAGTGCTTCGTGGGCTCGATCCCAGTGCCCAATCAGGATCAGGTTGATTCCCAGATTGTTATATCCGTCTGCCGCGTTGGTCTTGTGGTCAGTTCGTTCGTAGTAAGTGATTGCTTTCTTGAGGTAATCGATACCTTCCTGCGGCCGTTTCAGGAACCAACAACAGCCGGCCATGTTCGCGTAGGCTCGACCCAGCACGTATGCGGCTGGGCGATCGCCAATGAGCTTGAGAGCCTGTCCGAAGTTTTCCAGGGCCGATTCGTAATGGCCTTCCTGAAGATCCGCCACGCCGATGCCAAAATATGACTCGGCAAGCCCTCGCCAATCACCACTCTGACGGAAACTCTCAAGGGCCCGTTGAGCATAGTCACGAGCAATCGGGTATTCATTGATAGTTCTATAAGTGCGAGATAAAGCTGCGTAAATATGCCCCAAATTCACCGCGCCGCTTTCGGCATAGTCGCGCAAGGTCGACTGAAGCATTGCGATGGCTTTGGGATGGTCAGTGTTGTAGTTGTACCCAAGCCCAATCTGGACACGAAGATAACTGACCGTTTGATCATCCAGCTTCGCACGCGACTCGGGAGTCTCATACATCGCGACGGCAGCGAGCGAGTCGCGATAATGGCCCTGCTGCTCGAGCGCTGTTGACAGCGCACACCTCGCCAGCGCGAGGATAGGAGCATTGTGCCGAGCATTAGAAATTAGTAATGCGAGCCGGTCTTTGGCTTCGGTGGACAGCCCCTGGTCGAGCAACGAACGCACTTCGTCCAATTCGCGCGTTAACGATTCAGTCGTGGGCTTCGCCCGTGAACGAATTCTCACGCGAGCGTCAGCGAGATCGACCACACCTCGCTCTGTAGGGGGCTTTTGCTGGTCGCGGCCAAGGGGCTCGTGACCCACACGTTTATCCATTTAAGTACCTATAAAAGATCAATATAGCGGACTTTTCAAGATGCTTGGTATGGGAGGGAAACCGCCTCAAAACTATTCCGACTACAGTTTTGCCGCGCAAACGTGTTATGCGTGCTGAATTTAACACATGAGTCAAATATCGTACAGTTCCTTTCGTACAAAAGGAGTGAATTTTCCTAGGGCGGTCAAATCCAGCGGCGGTTGCGCCACTAAATTAAGTTCTCAAAATACACAGGTTACGCCGCAATTTAAACCTTTGTGCGCCTTGACACCCCTAAGGTCGGCCGCTATCATTTCCGTTTCCGTTCGCAGCGCGGACCTTCGCCTAGGGTTATATGTTTGAGTCGCTCTCGGATAAATTAAAACGCACGCTAAAGAATTTGCGGGGCGAGGGCGTGCTGACGAAGGAGCACGTCAACGCTGCGCTGCGAGAAATCCGTCTGGCCCTTTTAGAGGCCGACGTCAACTATAAAGTCGCAAAAGACTTTATAGCTTCGGTTCAAGAGAAGGCCGAAGGCCAACAGGTCTGGCAGGAACTCAAGCCGTCCGAGCAAGTCGTCAAAATCGTATTTGACGAACTGGTCGAATTGCTCGGCGGGCAATCATCGCGGCTCGTCTTTACGAAACAGCTACCAAACACAGTGATGGTGGTCGGCCTGCAAGGTTCAGGCAAAACCACCTCAACTGGAAAGATCGCGCGTTGGCTGGCTGCGAATCAGGATCGAAAGCCGTTACTGGTTTCCGTAGACGTTTACCGGCCGGCAGCTCGCGAGCAGTTGAAAGTTATCGCGAAGGCGACCGGCCAGCAGATCTTTGAAGATCCCCAAACCAACGATCCGCTCACGCTCGTGCGCGAAGCGCAGAAGCACGCGCAGCAAACCGGGTTCGATACGCTGCTGATCGACACCGCAGGCCGCCTTCACATCGATGATGCGCTGATGGAAGAACTGGTCAGCATCAAGCGGGAAACGCATCCGGTTGAAATACTCTTCGTGGCCGACGCAATGACTGGCCAGGACGCCGTTCGCTCAGCGGAAGAATTTCACCGGCGCGTGGGAATCACGGGAGTGATCCTGACAAAGATGGACGGCGATGCTCGTGGCGGTGCCGCACTTTCGATTAAGCAGGTCACCGGGCAGCCGGTGAAGTTTGTCGGAGTCGGCGAGCGTTACGATGCGCTCGAGCCTTTTTATCCGGATCGCGTCGCGCAGCGAATTCTCGGGATGGGCGATGTTTTATCGCTCATCGAAGAAGTACAAGCGAAAGTCGATCAGGACGAGGCTGAACAGCAGCTCAAGAAGCTGCAAAAGAACGAATTCACACTCGACGACTTTCGTTCGCAGTTGCGACAGGTCAAGAAGCTCGGCTCTTTCTCAAAGATAATGAAGATGCTGCCCGACCAGCTTCTCGGCGGCATCGGAATGCCGCAGTTGGATGAGGAGCAATCGAAGGTGATGGAGCAGGAGCTAAAGCGCACCGAAGCCATCATTGATTCGATGACGTGGGAGGAGCGCAACGATCATCGCATTCTGAACGCGAATCGTCGTCGCCGCATTGCTCGTGGATCGGGAACGTCAGTCGCGAGCGTGAATCAGCTCATCAAGCAGTACGTCGAGATGCGCCAGATGATGCGGCAGCTTTCAAGTTCCGGCCTGTTTGGAGGCGGCGGACTGAAAAGCAAGATGTTGAGAAAGATGACGGGAATGCCGGATATGGCTGGCTTCGCGGGCGATGCAGGCGAAATGCCCTCTTTACCAGCGGCGCCGGCTGCACCATCACGAAAGAAGTTGAAGAAGAAACGGAAGAAGAAACGAAGGTAAACCACAGATCTGTGGTGCTGAAGGAGGAACGAATTGCTAGCGATTAAGTTAATGCGCACTGGTGCGAAGAAGAGCGCTTCGTATCGCGTTGTAGTCAAAGAGAAGCAGTCGAAACGCGACGGGGCCTATCTGGAAAACCTGGGCACATACAATCCCACGCGAAATCCGGCGGAGATCAAACTCAATTTGAGCCGGGTCAACTACTGGATCGAGAAGGGTGCACAACCCACCGATACTGTTAACCGGTTGATCAAGGCCAGCACGAAGGCTGAAAAGGCTGCAACCGCCGAAGCGCAGTCCTAAGGTTTTCTCTGTGCAAGCTCTGTGCTCTCTGTGTGTCTCTGTGGTGACTTAAACCACAACTAACCACAGAGAGACACAGAGAGCACAGAGCTTGCACAGAGAATACAAAGTCATGCGAGACGCTATTGAGATGATCGTCAAGTCGTTGGTTGACGACAGCGAGAATGTGGACATTCGCGAGATCGAGCAGCGCAATGGAGCCACTCTCATCGAAGTGCGTGTCGCGCCGAACGACGTAGGAAAGATAATCGGGAAGCAGGGGAAAACGATCCGCGCCTTGCGATCACTGGCCCGCATCGCGGGAGCAAAGAAGAATCGTCGTTACCTCCTGGAAATCGTCGAGTGATCCACATGGAAGACGCGGGCTCGAGTGAACTGGTCATTATCGCTCGGGCGGTGAAACCACGCGGCCTCAAAGGCGAACTCGTCGCAGAGCTTTTGACAGATTTTCCGGATCGATTTGAAGACGTTGAAGAACTAGTGCTCGTTTCACCAAAAGGCGAGCGAAGAGCTGGACGGATCGAGAATTACTGGTTCCAAAACAATCGAGTTGTTTTGAAGCTGGCCGGCTATGACGATGTCGAAGCGGCCAAAGAGTTGGTAGGGTTTGAATTCGCTGTTCCGGAGTCCGAGCGCGTCCCGCTTCCTTCCGATCATTACTACGATTGGGAATTGGAAGGGTGCTCGGTCAAAGTGGGCAGTGAAAGCATCGGCAAAATTCAGTCAGTGATCAGAACCGGTGGAACTGAAATCCTGGCGATTGCTGACGAGCACGGCAAGGAATTTTTGATACCTTTGGTCGACTCTATCGTTGTTGAGATAGACACTGCCGCGAAAACGATCGTAGTCGATCCGCCTGAAGGACTTTTAGATCTTTGATTACTAAAGGGATGTTGCGCTTCGATATCATTACGATCTTTCCCGAGTTCTTTCACGAGGCAGTCGATTGTGGGATTTTGAGGCGAGCTCGCAATGCTGGACTGGTCGAGGTAACGGCCCACGATCTGCGACAGTGGACCACTGATAAGCATCACGTCGTAGACGATCGGCCGTTTGGCGGTGGCGACGGGATGATTCTCAAACCCGAACCAATCTTCGCCGGTGTTGAAGCATTAACTGGCGCCGGCCGAAAAGAAGATTTGCCGGTAAAGACGCGAGTTATTTTGTTATCCGCACAAGGTCAGGTCTTTACTCAGGCTTTGGCCCAGGATATCTCAGAAAATGCATCCCACGTCATTCTCCTGTGTGGACGCTACGAGGGAGTTGACGAAAGAGTAGCGGACGCGTTAGTCACTGACGAGATCTCGATCGGCGACTACGTGTTATCCGGTGGTGAACCCGCGGCGATGGTGGTGGTAGATGCCGTTGTTCGATTGTTGCCGGGTGCGCTCGGCAGTGATACTTCGGCCGTTTTTGAGTCTTTCTCAGAAGGTTTGCTGGACCATCCGCAGTACACGCGGCCACCGGAATTTAGAGGCATGAAAGTGCCGGAAGTATTGTTGAGCGGGAATCACGCTGAGATCGAGCGTTGGCGTAAAGAAGCCGCGCTGGAGAAAACACGGCGTAAGCGGCCTGACCTGCTGAAATAGAATTAATTAAGGAGCGTCGAGATATGAATCGATTAGACAAGATTGAAGAAGGGCAACTGCGTAATAATATTCCACAGTTTCAGCCAGGCGATACGGTCCGTGTTCACGTGCGGATTAAGGAATCTGAGACCAAAGAGAGATTGCAGGCGTTTGAAGGCGTAGTGATCGCTCGGAAACATGGCGGCGCGCGCGAAACTATCACGGTTAGAAAAACGAGTTTTGGCGTCGGCGTGGAGCGAATCTTCCCACTGCACGCAACTATCATCGACCACATCGACCTGATAAAAAGAGGTCGCGTCAGGAGAGCCAAACTCTACTATCTTCGTGGACTTCGAGGTAAGGCCGCACGCATTCGCGAGCGCGACACGCGCGGCCACCAGGGCGACGACAATCAGGCTTCGGCAGCCGCGAAGAAATAAGACAGGATTAACAGGATCCTGTCCATGCGGATAGCAATCGATGCTCATGCTGTTGGCGCGAAGCTTGGGGGCAACGAAAGCTACGCCATAAATCTTATCGAGGCGCTGGCCCAAATCGATAGCGTCAATAACTACACTATCTACGTCACTACCGGCGAGGCGCGCGATCGCTTTCACCAGCGTTGGCCCAATTTCAAAGTTCGCTCAACTCTTCCTCACACGCCGCTAATTCGAATTCCCCTGACACTCAGCGCGGAACTGCGAAAAAATCCAGTCGACGTTCTGCACGTTCAGTTTACGGCGCCTCCTTTTTGTCCCTGTCCGGTCGTCGTCAGCATTCACGATCTGTCATTTGAACACTTACCCCAAACCTTCAATCGTCGAAGTCGAACGCAGTTGCGCTTAACAGTGCGGCATTCTGCCCGGCGAGCCACGCGAATTCTTTCGCTCTCTGAACACACGCGCCGCGATATCATAGAAACGTACGGCATCGAAGGAGACCGGATTAGAGCCATTCCCCTCGCCGCGCCAAAACATTTCGCGCCCGTTGTGGACAAGAGCGAACTTCAACGCGTGCGACATACTTACGGCATAGACACCGACTATATTTTGTCTGTAGGTTCTATTCAGCCTCGCAAAAATCTGGCCCGGCTCATCAAGGCTTATGCTTCCTTGCGAGGCGAGTATTCAGCAGCTAAGCTGCCCAAACTGGTGCTCGTCGGAAAGTGTGCGTGGCTTTATGACCAAACCTTGCGTGCACTCAAAGAATCCGGCGTACAAGAGGCAGTTGTTTTAACTGGATATGTACCCGAGGCAGATTTGCCCGCATTGTATACTGGGGCGCTTTGCTTCGTTTATCCGTCTTACTTCGAAGGATTCGGGTTACCACCGCTCGAGGCGATGAAGTGTGGCGCTCCTGTAATTGTTGGTAATAGGACCAGCCTGCCTGAAGTCGTTGGTGACGCAGCCCTGACCGTCGATCCTTTCGATACAGACGTCATCGCGCAAGCAATCAAACTACTGATGAAAGACTCACAACTTCGTGAAGAGTTGAGTGTGAAGGGCCAACAAAGAGCGGCGGCTTTTGATTGGCAGGAAACTGCACGCAAAACGCTCATGGTTTACGAAGAGGCGGCCGGGTTATCTCTGTAGATCCAATGCGCATCGCTATTCTCGGAACGCGAGGTATTCCAGCCAGCTACGGCGGGTTCGAAACTTTCGCTGAACATCTCGCAACACGTCTGGTCGCCCGCGGCCACCAGGTTACCGTGTATTGCCGCGCTCACTACGTTTCACCGAGACAGTTGGAATATCACGGCGTCAGACTCGAAGTTTTACCCACAATCAGACACAAGTATTTCGATACAGTGGTCCATACTTTTTTATCAGCTATCCACGGCGTATCCGGACGCTACGACGCCGCTTTAATCTGCAACTGCGCAAATGCTCCGTTCAGTTTGATCCTGAGGCTTACGGGAACGCCGGTGGCGATCAATGTCGACGGACTCGAACACAAACGTAAGAAATGGGGCTGGTTGGGCCAGCGTTATTACCGGTTGGCCGAGTATCTTTCGACGTTGTTGCCGAATGAGATGGTGACAGACGCGCGGGTAATTCAGGATTACTACCTCGCCCGTCACAACACGACATCGACCATGATTGCTTACGGGAGTGAGATTGAACGACGTCCGGATCGGGCGGCGGTGCGTAAGTGGCGCGTCGAGCCGAATAGATACGTATTGTACGTATCGCGGCTCGAACCCGAAAACAATGCTCATCTTGTAATCGAGGCCTTTAAAAAAGTAAGGACTGCTTACCGGCTGCTCATCGTCGGTGACGCGCCATATGCCGAACAATACATCAGCAGTTTGAAAGCCCGCGCTCGCGGCGACAAGAGGATTATCTTCACGGGTTTTGTGTTTGGTCAGGATTATCGCGCGCTCCAGCAGAACGCGTATTGTTATATTCACGCGACCGAAGTAGGTGGCACACATCCGGCGCTGCTCGAAGCAATGGGATACGGAAATTGTGTGCTTACTCTCGCAACACCGGAAAACATGGAGGTTGTAGGCGACGCCGGGGTTCCCTACATCGACGAATTCGATTTGGCTGAGAAGTTACAAAGAGTTTTACGAGATGGATCCCTGGTGCAAGCCTTCAGAAACCGTGCCCAGCAGAGGGTCCAGAGTCATTATGACTGGGACACGGTCGTGGACCAGTATGAACAACTCTTTGCACGGATGAGCGGCCAGGCAATTAAGTCCGAGCAACAAGTAGCCGCTAAAGCGGAATCAGCCAGAGTATTGCAGAAATAAGACTGCTAAAAGAGAAGCACCTCGCCAATTCAGAGAACTGGCGAGGCGAGCGTTACTGGTAGGTTCGGGCAAACAGGGTGGCTGTGCAAAAGCATGAGAAATCGCCAAAACTCACGATTCCTTCCGGCGGCGCGTTAGAGGGGAAATAAGGCCGAATAAACTAAAAACGCACCCGCTAAACACTACACCCACAAGCAATTAATTACGAATTCAAAATCCCTTGCTGTTCGTTGTGTGTGAAATTATACGATTAAACTGTGACCTGTCAAGCACAATTTCAACTATTTCGAAAAATTCTCGTAACAATTTGATCGGGCAGGAAGCCCAGATGTCCAAGAAAGCTCCGTCTCATTGGCCTGAGCGGGTCTGGTGAAGCCGGTAAGCCTGCCGGCGCACAGCCTCCGAGACGTTTCGGTTCTGCGTCAGAGCCTGAAGATCTTTGGTCCGAATCCTCGGCAGTATGTTCATTACTGTGGGTATAGGGCTCCGGGGATTTCGCGCGAGGTTGTGAATGATGGGGTACGCACGAGCCCAGGCCCGGTTGAGAGCGATTATCCGCAGCACTTCATCTGACACAGTCCTCATTGCCGAAATATTCTCGATTTCCTGTTCGGTGATCCGGGGATTGTTGACGACCGCCGCGCAGACCACCTTGTTTGAATCGCGAATCAGAATACTGCGAGCTTCGCGGTCTCCTTTCATCGCAAGTTTCATCCTGTCCCTCGTATTCATGAACATGATGCGGCGAATCAATGAGACTCTTTCAGTGCTGACGTTTCCCCCTTCCAGACGTTCACTCTCAATAACACGCTGGACGTTGGCCGAAGCTTCTTCCGCACTCTCAGACACCAGTTCTTCATAACGTTCGGCTGGTAACCAGGCGTCATCAAGATCAGCGTCGGACACCTCGATGTGTTCCGCGATCAGCCATGCATCTTCAAGGCTTAGATCGCCGGCTATGGTGGTTAGCTCTGCCGCTTCGAAGAACTCCGCGGCTGCGCTTTGGCCACGTGCCCTCAGTTCATCCGCGATCTGGCGTGCGCCCCGCTCTTTTTCAAAAAACTCTTTGCGGGTTTCACGGGCACGTCTTTCAGCTTCACCACCGCATGCCGGATTGCTGAGAATGGCATCGATGATCTCAGGAGACCGGACCAATCGCTGCTGATTAATTGTGATGAGTTCCAAAAGCGAACTGTGCGGAGTGGTGGCAGCTAACTTCGCGAGGGCCTGATCGGGAGTTCGCGTGTTGAGGATTGTGGCTTCGTAGATTTCGTGTTTTCCATCGTTTTGAGTCGCGAGCCAGGCCAAAACATTCGGCGCGGTGTCAGGGGCGGTGGCTGCGATCAGAAGATCTTCCGGCGTCTCGCCCTTCAATGTCTCGCTTGCTGCGGAAGCAATTTG
This sequence comes from Pyrinomonadaceae bacterium, assembly GCA_025922875.1. Classification (GTDB taxonomy): domain Bacteria; phylum Acidobacteriota; class Blastocatellia; order Pyrinomonadales; family Pyrinomonadaceae; genus PSRF01. The sequence goes on along the minus strand of JAICGZ010000098.1, from coordinate 3,905 downwards.
AGGATCGTCGCTGTTGGTAAGGGCAACAAGAACTTCCAGGAGATCGCTTTGCGGGAGTGGCAACATTCCACGCGCAGCTGCGAGGCGAGCAGGTTGTGGAGCGCCGCCACTGATGATGGCTTGAACTACCGGATTTGAAGAAGAAGTTTCAGAGCTCAATGTGGTTTATAGGTCCTATAGGACGTATAGGACCTATTGGACCTATACTCAAGCTGTGATTCCGTGACACTTCTTATACTTCTTGCCCGATCCGCATGGGCAAGGCTCGTTGCGCCCGACTTTCGGCTGATCTCTAACCACCGTCTTTATTTTGCCGTCTTCTTCTCCGGCGGGAGCTGCACCCTGATTTGGTCCGGTAAATCTCAACGCCGCAGGGCGCCGGGCCATACGTCTCTGCTGCAAATTCTCCGGCGCCTGTTCCGAAACCACTTGCAAGTTGAACAACGATCGAATGGTCGTGGTATCGATTCGATCGAGCATCTCCTGGAACAGATCGAAACTCTGCTTCTTGTATTCGACCAGCGGATCCTTCTGTCCATAGCCAACCAATCCGATGCCCTGTTTGAGGTGGTCGAGTGACAGCAGGTGGTCCTTCCACTGCGCATCGATGATATTCAGCATGATGATGCGCTCGTACGTGCGCATCGCTTCAGGACCAATCTGCTCCTCTTTCGTTTCGTACTTGACCTTGAGCCGCTCCCAAATCGTGTCGACCACTTCCTGCGTGGTCATGTTGAGAATGTCGAGCCCTTCAGCATCAGCGTCGAAATCGTAGATGGTCTTGATCTGGATCTTGTAGTTCTCGATGTCCCAGTCGTCCTGCACCACGTCGGGATTGAGATACTGCCTCGTGATATCCGATAACAGATCGTAAGCGACTCCCGCCTGCGGTGGATCACCCATCAGGTAATCACGCTGATCAGGTTCCTCCATCAATTGGCGACGCAGACCGTAAATCGTCTCGCGTTGCTTGTTCATGACGTCGTCGTATTCAAGCAGGTGTTTGCGAGCTTCGAAGTTTCGACCTTCAACTGACTTCTGCGCTGCGGCAATTCGCTTCGAAACCATTTTCGACTCGATCGCGACGCCCTGCTCCATTCCGAGACGTTGCATCAGCGCCTTGACCTTATCGCCGGCGAAGATACGCATCAGATCGTCTTCGAGAGACAGAAAGAATCGCGAGGAGCCGGGGTCGCCCTGACGTCCGGCGCGTCCACGAAGCTGATTATCGATACGCCGCGATTCGTGACGTTCGGTGCCGATGATGTGCAGGCCACCGAGCGAGACTACTTCCTTGTGCTCGTCCTCAACGATGCGCTTCGCCTTTGCAAGTGCAACGTTCCATTGCTCGTCGGTTGCTTCGTCGGGATCGATCTCGTCCTTCTTCAAAAACTCCCGCGCCATGAAATCAGGATTGCCACCCAACAGAATGTCGGTACCGCGGCCGGCCATGTTGGTGGCAATCGTCACCGAACCTTTTCGCCCGGCCTGCGCTACGATCTCCGCCTCGCGCTCGTGATACTTCGCGTTCAGCACGTTGTGCGGGACCTTCTCTTTCAACAGACGACGCGCGATCAGTTCAGAATTTTCAACCGAAACGGTACCGACCAGCGCCGGTTGACCCTTCGTATTACACTCTTTGATCTCCTCAATAACCGCGTCCCATTTTTCCGGCAACGTGCGGTAGATGACATCCGAAGCGTCGATACGAACCATCGGCATGTGCGTCGGGATCACGATGACGTCGAGTTTGTAAGTCGAGGCAAACTCCGCCGCTTCCGTTTCAGCGGTACCGGTCATGCCTGACAGTTTTTCGTAAAGTCGAAAGTAGTTCTGCAGCGTGATCGTTGCGAGCGTCTGATTCTCTTTCTCGATCTCGACGCCTTCTTTGGCTTCCACGGCCTGGTGCAATCCGTCAGACCAGCGGCGACCTTTCATCAAGCGCCCGGTGAAGTCGTCGACGATAATGACTTCACCATCCTGGACCACGTATTGGTGGTCCAACTTGTACAGCGTGTGCGCTTTTAAAGCCTGCTCGACGCAGTGCAGCAACTCCATGTTCGAAGGATCGTAGAGATTTCCCACGCCCAACAATCGTTCAGCTTTGTCGACTCCTTCTTCGGTGAGCACCGCTGTGTGTGCTTTTTCATCAACAAGGTAGTCGCCGGTCTTTTTTCCGTCGATGTCCTCGCCTTTTTTCAGATGAGGAATGATCGCGTCGGCATTTTTGTACTTGTCAGTGGCTTCATCGGACGGTCCGGAAATGATCAACGGCGTACGGGCTTCGTCGATTAGGATCGAGTCAACCTCGTCGACGATTGCGAAGTAGTGACCACGCTGAACACAGGTGGCGAGGTCAAACTTCATATTGTCGCGCAGGTAATCGAAACCGAATTCGTTGTTGGTACCGTAAGTGATGTCAGCAGCGTAAGCGGCCTGGCGTTCGAAGTCGTCCATGTCGTTCTGGATGCAACCGACTTCTAAACCAAGGAACCGGTGAATCTGGCCCATCCACTCAGCGTCGCGCGAAGCCAGGTAATCGTTGACTGTAACGACGTGAACGCCGCCGCGGCCGGTGAGCGCATTCAAATAGGCCGGCAAGGTAGCGACCAGCGTTTTACCTTCACCTGTTCGCATCTCAGCGATCTTGCCTTGATGGAGAACGATGCCACCGATCAACTGCACGTCGAAATGGCGCATTCCGGTGGTGCGTACGCTGGCTTCTCTGACGACCGCAAACGCCTCCGGCAGGATCTCATCGAGCACGGCACGTTCGAGTCGCTTTCGTTCGTCTTTATCGGTCGTATCGCCGACTGCACGTTGGACCCGCTCTTTGAATTGAGCGGTGCGCGCGCGCAACTCGTCATCTGAGAGAGCCTTCACCGACGGTTCGAGCGAGTTGATCTTTTCCACCATTGGCGTGATCGATTTCAAGAACCGTTGATTGCTGCTACCAAAAATTTTAGTGAGAAATTTGTCGAAACTCATGTCTAATAAACTACTCCGAATTAAACTACCCTGAATATTGCAGATAATTAAACAAAGTTTCCCGCAAAGGCGCAAAGGAGCAAAGAAAACCAAAGAAAAAACTTTGCTCCTTTGCGCTTTTGCGGGAAAAATAACTGCGCAACCTAAACCCCGGGCTGCAACTGCTTCTTAATCATATCCACAACACTCTGCCGCGGCATGGAGAAGTTAACTACAACCTTCTTGCCGTCAGGAGTCGCATTTGTATTCTTCATCAGGACTTCTTCATCTTTGCCCGCTCTCGCGCCGGCTCCGAAGAAGAGCAGATTATTCAACGCTCGCGCAAAGTACTCCGCTCGCTGCGGTGAAGAGGCTTCCGACTCCACTGACGCCAGCACGTCCTGCTCTCCCTGCTTAACTGTGATCTTCACGATCGCGCCGGGATTGTCTTTGCTGATCAGTTGAAGATACGTGAGAAAGCCGCTGTCGTTCAACGCCGCGATCATTTTGCCGAAAACATCTACCAGATTCTCGTCGCCTTCTTTCTTCGTGAATCGCGGATTCTTCAGTTTCCCTTGTTCGTCCAACTCAGCCTCGATCACGATCTCGAAAGGCTTATTCAGATCGAGCTTGCCCTGGTTCTTCAAGTCATTCGCGTACGCCGCAAAATCTTTCAGTACCTTCTTATTAATCTGGTTCTCGTCGGGCAGAGGCACGTTGTTTTGCTCGGCGGTTTTTTCGAGCTGCTTCTGCGCTTCTTCGGGCGTCAGTGGTGAACTTGCCGGGCTAGCCTCAGCAACAGCCGCTGATGGCGACGCCGAAAGAGCGGGGCTCGGGGTTGGCGAAGCACTCGGCTCGGGACTCGGCGAAGGCAACACTTCCGTCTCGATGGGTGTCGGCGCACCGGCTTGCGCGATTATTTGTGGTGCGAGCGGGCT
>JAICGZ010000097.1 GCA_025922875.1 Pyrinomonadaceae bacterium | reverse complement strand
TATCGCACCGGCGACCTGGGACGTTATCTGCCCGACGGCAATATTGAAATCCTCGGACGGGCTGATTTCCAGGTCAAGATTCAGGGGCACCGCATTGAGCTAGAAGAGATCGAGACGACTATTAAACGCCATCCCTCCGTGTGTGACGCAGTTGTCAAAGCCGACAAGGATCCAAACGGGAAGACGCGCCTGGTAGCCTATGTTGTTCCGGCCACAGATACCACTTCAGATACAGACAAACAGTCTCAGCCACTCGTGCACCAGCAGGACGGTTTTCTAGATCCGTTAAAGAGAATAGATTTTAAACTCGCACAGCCCGGGCTTCGGAAGACTGATACCGACCGGTCCTCTGTTCAACTTCACAAACCCGACGTTGATGTTATCCGAGAAACCTATCTTGAACGCCGAACCTATCGACAGTTTTGTCAGGGGCCTGTCTCATTCGAACAGTTCAGTAACTTCTTAGCTTGCCTGCTGCAAATTGAATTTGAGGACGCTCCCCTCCCGAAGTATCGTTATCCTTCTGCCGGTTCTCTCTACCCGGTGCAAACTTACCTGTTTATCAAGGACGGAGGCGTAGCAGGACTTTCGGCAGGCACATACTATTATCATCCAAAAGATCACCGGCTAGTTTTACTCTCCAGCCAGGCCCAAATTGATCGGCAGGTGCACGCCGCCAACAATCAACCTATTTTTGAATCATCGCAGTTCTCGATTTTTCTGATTGGACAACTGAAAGCAGTGGCGCCAATTTATGCGGAACTGGCACAGGACTTTTGTTTGCTCGAAGCCGGATACATGGGACAGTTATTGATGACCATCGCACCAGCAAACAATATCGGACTCTGTCCCGTGGGAAGAATGGACTTCGAGCAGATAAGAGATCTGTTCGGTCTCGAAGACAGTCATGTATATCTACACAGCTTTCTGGGTGGACGAATAGATCCAACTTTAGATAGCAGCTTATCGGCGGCGACGGAGTTTTCTGCCGTGCCGCGAAGCAACACGACAACGCTTCAATCTGAAGGCGACGGCGACAAAATGCTGATCCGTGAGCTACGTCAGTACCTAACAGAGAGATTGCCTGATTACATGTTGCCGTCGGCTTACATCGTGCGTGGTTCTCTGCCGTTAAATGCTAATGGCAAGGTAGATCGTTTGGCGTTAGCGGAGCTTTCCGAATCCGAGGAACGAGTGAGCGGTTACGTAGCGCCCGGGACCGCGATGGAACGCACTATCGCCGGTATTTGGCGCAAGGTCTTGCAAACACGGAAGGTGAGTGTTTACGACAACTTCTTTGACCTCGGAGGCAATTCAATTCACATGGTCAAAGTGCATAACCAACTGCGGCAGGCGACGGGGAAAGACTTGTCCATAGTAGAGATGTTCAAACATCCGACGATAAGCGCACTCGCCGATTGGCTCGCTCGTGAATCAGAGGGCGATCTGCCATCATCGTTGCAATCCAAAAAAACTGAAGTTCATCGGACCGCCAGACGCAAACGTAAACGAGATCGACGCCAAACGCGGATAGTGGAAAAGCGGGAAGCCCCTAATGAGTGACTTACCCCTCACAGAAGATCGCGACGATGTGGCTGTAATAGGCATGTCGTGCCTTTTTCCTGGTGCAAGGGGAACAACTGAGTTTTGGAGAAACCTTTGTCACGGAGTGGAATCCGTGACTAACTTTTCTGATGAGGAGTTGGAAAGCTCAGGCATAGATCCCACTCTGCTCAGGGACCCTAACTACGTAAAGTCTGCTCCCGTTCTGAACGACATCGACCTTTTCGACGCCTCGTTTTTCGACTTTACCTCCAGGGAAGCCGAGATCACAGATCCACAGCAACGGATCTTTCTGGAGTGTGCGTGGGAGGCATTGGAAGATGCCGCCTTCAATCCGGAAACTTTTTCCGGACTCGTAGGCGTTTACGCCAGCATCTGCGCAAACTCATATCTGATGCACAACCTTGCGAGTTCACCCGTAGTGAAAGCCGGAGCGAGGGGTTTTCAGCTTCTCATCGGCAACGATAAGGATTACCTGGCGACGCGTGTGTCGTACAAGTTTAACCTGAAAGGCCCGAGCATCGTGGTCCAAACTGCGTGTTCCAGTTCCCTGGTTGCGGTCCACCTAGCTTGCGAAGGCCTGATTGCAGGAGAGTGCGATGCTGCTCTCGTTGGCGCTGTGTCCATTCGGGTGCCTCAAAGGAGCGGTTACCTTTATGAAGTTGGAGCCGTCGGCTCGCCTGACGGCCATTGTCGTCCGTTTGATGCACAGGCCCAGGGCACAACTTTCGGCAGCGGTGTAGGCGTGGTCGTCCTAAAGCGATTAGAGGACGCGCTCGCTGATGGAGATTGCGTTCACGCTGTCATCAAAGGGTCAGCGGTTAATAATGACGGCTCTTTAAAGGTAGGTTACACAGCACCCAGTGTTGAAGGTCAGGCAGCAGTAATTGCCGCAGCCCTCGATATCGGTGGTATCGATGCTGAGTCAGTGACCTATGTGGAAGCGCATGGAACGGGCACTCCTTTGGGTGACCCGGTCGAAGTTGCAGCGTTGACCCAGGCATTTCGTACACAGACTCAACGCAATCAATTCTGCGCGATTGGTTCGGTGAAATCCAACATTGGTCATCTCGACACCGCAGCGGGCATGGCGGGCTTGATCAAAACCATCCTTGCGCTTAAACATAAACAGCTTCCGCCCAGCATAAACTTCCATCAGCCAAATCCGAAGATCAATTTTGAGAGTACGCCTTTTTACGTAAACGCTACTCTCAGTGACTGGTCGCGTGGCAAGACGCGCCGGCGTGCGGGAGTGAGTTCGTTTGGCATTGGCGGGACCAATGCTCATGTGATAGTCGAAGAAGCTCCGTTCGTTGGGCCTTCAGAACAAACCAATCGGCCTCAACTGCTCCTCCTTTCGGCCAAGACATCTTCTGCTTTGAACCAAATGACCTCGAACTTTGCTGAGCGTCTCCGGCAACAGAGTGAACCTAATCTCGCCGATGTCGGTTATACCCTCCTGGTGGGGCGCAAGACCTTCAGTCACCGGCGCATGCTGGTTTGTCGAAGCGTCGACGAAGCAGCCCGGTTGCTTGAGACGCAAGATGCGCGAAGGGTCGTTTCCGCTTTTCAGGACAAACAGAGACGTCGCCTGATCTTCATGTTTCCCGAAGACATGGATTACACAAACATCGGACGCGAGCTATATCAGGAAGAGCCGTCCTTTCGTGATCATTTCGATCGCTGCGCAGAATTAGCCAATCCGTATTTATCCTGTTCGCTGCATTCAATCCTCGATCCAATCACACGAGACAAACCTGAACACGTTTTCACCAGCTTCGTGCTGTTCGCACTTGAGTATGCGTTGGCACAAATGTGGAGGAACTGGGGTTTAGATCCATACGCTCTGATCGGATATGGCGTTGGTGAATATGTGGCAGCGTGTTTCTCAGACGTGTTATCGCTCAGTGACGCGCTTTTTCTAGTCGCCGCTCACACGGAAATTGAGGGTGTTGATAAACGACTGAAGGAACTTAAGCTGCAGCCTCCGGGAATTCCGTTTCTGTCGGGTATCACCGGCACTTGGATCACGTCGAGCGAGGCGGTCGACCCGGGCTACTGGGCCAGGCGCCTGCGAGATCCGCACGGAACACGCTTTGACTTGCCTCAGGTCTTACAGGAAACCGATGGCGTAGTCTTGCAAATAGGATCATTGAGCAGCCGCAATGAAATCGAGTCGTGTTTAGAGGCCCTGGGCCAACTCTGGCTCGCAGGCGTCAACGTCAATTGGACGAAATACTATTCAGGCCAGCGTCGTAGGCGTATGTCCTTGCCGACATACCCGTTTGATCGTAAACGGTATTGGATTGACCCACCGCGAAAGCCCGACGAGGCGCCTTCTGTCCAACAGTGGTCGGTAAAGAAGCCTGACCTCGCCGACTGGTTTTACAGTCCAGTTTGGAAACAAACAGTCCCACTCACTCGTCCGGCACCGGTGAGTGATCTAACACCGCAAGCCTGCTACGTGGTTTTTGTTGATCCATTTGGGTTGGGCCCAAAACTGGCGCGATGCCTGGAACGACAGGAACAAGAAGTCGTTGAGGTCACGGTCGGCCGGCAATTCGAGAAAAAACACCGAGGCGCTTATGTCGTTAATCCGCTGAAGCGTAAGGATTACGATCTTCTCTTCAAAGAATTGAGTTTTCTCGGTCACACGGTAAACGTGATTGTGCATTTCTGGGGCCTTGGATCACTCGATTGGCTCAATTCCAGTTACGAAGAGCTTAAAACTGAGTGGTTCAGGTTCAACAGTTTGTTGGCATTGGCGCAGGCACTCGAGGGTTCAGGTTTGGACCAGGCGCTTCGACTCTACGTCGTGTCCGACAAGATGCAGCAGGTTGAAAGTACTGATTCAGTGGATCCTGAGAAGTCCACGATTCTGGGCCCGTGTCGCAGCATCCCTCATGAGTTGCCAAATGTCACCTGTCACAGCATCGATATCATAATTCCTGAAACCGGAAGTGCGGCAGAGGCCCAATTGTTGGACCAACTGGTGGCGGAATTCTCCTCGCCATCCGCAGAGACTACCCTTGCATACCGCGGACATCAGCGCTGGGTCCAGTTCTGTGACGCAACTCCCTTGCATGAGGGAGCGGGACGCTGCCGGCTGAAATCAGGAGGCGCCTATTTGATCACTGGCGGATTGGGTGGGCTGGGCCTCGAGTTTGCAGAATATCTTGGTCGTACTATGAAGGCTAGGCTTGTCCTGGTCGGACGATCACAGTTTCCCGAAAGAAAAAACTGGAGTGAGTGGCTGACGGCCCACGGCGAAGAAGATCCCGTCAGCCGCAAGATCAGAAGACTACTTGCGATTGAAAACATGGGAGGCGAAGTTTTGGTGGTTACTGCTGACGTGACTAGCGCTTCGCAAATCATGATGGTCGCGGAGCAATCGCTGGCGCGATTCGGTGAGTTGAACGGCGTAATCCACGCCGCTGGTATTCCAGGTAGTGGCCCATTGCGACAACAAACATCTGAGGCTGCTGCCAACGTGTTAGCTCCAAAGATCAGAGGAGCGCAGGTCTTGGAAACAATCGCAACTACGACTCCGCTTGATTTCTTCGTCTTGTGTTCGTCTCTTGCCTCCATCACCGGTGGCGGCGGCCAAATGGATTATTCCGCGGCCAACGCCTTCCTTGACGCCTTTGCTCACCAGTGGACTTCCTCGAATTGCTTTACGGTCTCTGTTAATTGGGGTGCGTGGGAAGATGTCGGAATGACGGCATCCGCGTCCGGCAATGGGCAGCAGTTGGACCACCCACTGTTAACGGAGCGACTTCTTGAGACTTCAGATCTTGCAGTTTTCAGGACCAGCATGGACGCAGAACATTGGGCCCTGAATGAGCACAGGATCTTTGATAAGGCTGTTCTTCCAGGAACTGCGTTCATTGAAATCATTCGCGCCGCGATGGAGAGCTTTGCCGGCACGGAACAGATTGAAATAGAGGATCTCTTCTTTCTTATTCCGTTAGCGGTAGAAAGTGAGAGTCGAGAAATTTATACGGTAATAAAAAACGAGGGAACGTCGTTTAGCGTTACTGTGGTTAGTCAGTTCCAATCCGAAACTGACGAGGCCGTCTGGGTTGAACTCGCGACGGCCAAAGTACGCGCTTTGACGTCAGGACCATTTCAGGAACAGCAAATGGAAGACATCGAAGCGAGATGTCAGGCGCCTGAAGTCGTGTTTGCTCAAGAAGCAAGTGACTCCAGGGGTGATGGAAGTCCTTTCACCTTCGGACCTCGCTGGCAGGTGTTGGAGGGCGTAAAGGTAGGCAGGAATGAATATCTTGGTTGCTTGCAGTTGCCGGAAGAGTTTCAGGTCGATTTGGAACAGTATCGATTACATCCGTCGCTTCTCGACGTGGCAACGAGTTTTGCCATTCCGAGGAACGGCGAAACCTATATTCCATTGTCATACGAGAGAATAAAGTTCAGCAGACCGCTGACCCCGAAAATATTTAGTCACGTCACCAAAAGGGACAACGACAACACGTCCAACGAGACCATTGATTTCGATATCACGATACTGGACCAGGCCGGGAGAGTTTTAGTTGAGATTGAGTACTTCAGAATGAAGCGCTTGAGTCGTGCGTTCCTTCAAACTGAGTTTTCCGTTAGTCCAAAAATATCAGACGACAGGCTTCGCCGGCAGCCACGTGATCAACTCTACTATGACCGGCTGTTGGCAAATGGGAGAAACAGGCAACCGAACTCCGGCGGAATACTGCCGGCCGAAGGGACCGCGGCGTTGGCCCGAATCCTGAGCAGCGATTTGACGCAAGTGATCGTCTCGCCGAAGGACATTCAATTGTTGATTGGACAGGCCCCCTCATTCTCGATCTCGCAACTCACACAGAAACTAAGAATGGTGAAGCCCGCAAGCACGCCGGACCACCTGCGACCGCAGCTGAATACGCCATATATTGCGCCGGCGAGTGATTCTCAAACGAAGCTGGCCACAATCTGGGCGCAAGCGTTCGGCGTCGATCAAGTGGGCGTCGACGATAACTTTTTCGATCTCGGAGGCGATTCTATTCTGGCCATACAGATCGTCTCCAGCGCGCGTAGGGCGGGGCTTGAACTTACACCCGATCAGTTGTTCGAGCACCAGACGGTGCGCGAGTTAGCGGCGATTGCAAACCATTTCCCTCGACAAACTGAACAAAGCACGAACTAGGCGGGTTTATTGGCACAATCAATAGACAATCAAAGACAGTTTTTGCAGGCCTCAGAGGAGCTTGAAGCTGTTTATGAATTGTCTCCGGCCCAGCAGGGCATCCTTTTTCATACTCTATACGAGGACGGGGTCGGGCTCTATTCCGAGCAGGTTAGCTTTACGCTGACAGGAGAACTTAACCGTTCAGCTTTCACCGCGGCTTGGAATGATGTAATCAAGCGCCACCCATCCCTGCGCACGAGCTTTCACGCGACCGGTATTGCCAAACCGCTGCAGCTTGTAAACAAAAGCGTAACTTTGCTATTGCAGGAGCATGACTGGTGCGAGTTATCTCACGTCGAACAACAACAACAGCTTGCTCAATATCTTCAGAGCGACCGTGAGCAGGGTTTCGATCTCTCTACGCCTCCGTTAGTCCGGCTCACACTGTTTAAGCTAACCCGCAATTCCTATCGCTTTGTTTTTACATACCATCACTTACTAGTGGATGGCTGGTCGGTGGCCATCGTCTTACGTGAGGTGTTGGCCTTCTACAAGGCTTATTCCGCGAACTCCAAGCTCTCGCTTCCCGCTACCCGTCCCTATTCCGATTTCCTCGGTTGGCTTCAACGCCAGGGCCTCACACAGGCCGGCGATTACTGGCGGCGCCTGCTAAAAGGCTTCACCTTTCCGACATCTCTGCGGGTAAAATGGCCGCATGCCTCACAAGATCTCGCGCGGTATGCAGTGGACCAGATAAAGCTCTCTGAGACACTTACGAAGAAGTTATCGATTACGGCCCAGAGATACCGGCTGACACAAGGCACTCTCGTGCAGGGCGCTTGGGCCGTCTTGCTCAGTCACTACAGCGGGACCAACGACGTGGTTTATGGGTTGACAGTCGCAGGTCGTCCCGTTGAACTCGAAGGGGTTGAAGACGTCGTCGGACTATTCATCAACACGCTGCCCGTACGGGCCACACTGGATCCGCGAGCGCGGGTCGTGGACTGGCTTCAACAACTGCAACGGCAACTGATGACCACGCAGAAATATCAGTACAGCCCACTGGTTGACGTGCAGGCGTGGAGTGACGTCGAGCGGGGGCAACCGCTGTTTCGAAGCATAGTAATCTTCGAGAAGTTCCCCGTGCAGAATAGCAGTACAGAGGAAACCGGCGGTTTGGCAATCAGTGATGTTCGTTACGATACGAGGACGAATTACGAACTGACGATGATGTTCGTACCCGGCGAACGCATGTCGCTGAATATTGTTTACGATCAGCATCAGTTTGTTGCATGGACCATCCGCAGCATGCTCGAGCACTTGGAGACGTTATTGGCGAGCATTGCAGCCGAACCGATGCAGCAACTCTCAGCGTTGCCGGTGATGACAACTGCTGCGCGCGAACAAGTGGCCCGTTGGAATAAGACGGAGGTGGAATACTCGGCCGGGGAGTGTTTGCACGAGTTGGTGGCAGCCCAGGTAGAGCGGACGCCGGCAGCAGTGGCGGTGATAGATGGTGGAGAGCAGGTGACGTATGCGGAACTGAACCGGAGGGCAAATCAACTAGCACATTACCTGCAGGTTGCGGGAGTAGGACCAGAAGAGTTGGTGGGGATTTGTTTGGGGCGTTCGGTGTCGATGGTGGTGGCGGTGTTGGCGGTGCTGAAAGCAGGTGGTGCTTACGTGCCGTTGGATCCGGAATATCCGCGGGCGCGAGTGAGCTACATGCTTGGGGACGCGGAAGTGCGGTTGGTGCTGACGGAGCGTGCTTTCAGTGAAGGAGTGCGGGCGGCGGGAGTGAAAGTGGTGGAGCTGGATGAAGAAGGGGAGAGGTTGGCGGCCTACAGTGACGAGGATCCGCCGAACAAGGCATCGCCTGAGAACCTTGCCTACGTGATCTACACTTCCGGCTCCACCGGCCGACCCAAGGGAATCTGCATCCAGCATCGAAGCGTAGGAGCTTTTCTCCGATGGGTGTTTGGTTCGTTTAGCGCTGCTGAACTTCAAGGCGTTTTGGCTTCGACTTCAATCTGCTTCGATCTCTCAGTCTTCGAGTTGTTTGCGCCTCTTGCGAGAGGCGGCGCCGCGTTCGTGGTTGATAATCTCTTTCAACTCGAAACTCTTGCGCTTCGCGAGCGAGTGACTCTGGTGAATACCGTGCCTTCCTTGATGCGCGAGTTAATCAAGATGAATGCTGTTCCTCGCAGTGTGAGAACGATTAACTTGGCCGGTGAGCAACTTAAACCGGAATTAGTTTCTGAAGTGTTTCAGGCGACGGACGCGATGCGATTACTCAACTTGTATGGTCCAACCGAGGCCACAACATACTCGACGTGTCACAGCGTTCTGCGCAACAATGAGGGACCGCCAAACATCGGACGACCGATTTCGAATACGAGGATCCAAATCCTTGATGATCGAGGCAATGTTGTACCGCTTGGAGTGGAAGGTGAGTTGTACATTGGAGGTGAGGGGCTCGCGCGCGGTTATTTGAGACGATACGAACTCACCGCCGAGAAGTTTGTGCCAGACCCGCTGGGCGGTCCCGGTGGAAGGCTGTTTCGAACGGGCGACCTGGGCCGTTATCTGCCCAATGGAGAAATCGAATTCATTGGGCGTGTGGACGAGCAGGTGAAGATCAGAGGTTTCCGCATAGAGCTGGGCGAGATCGAGAACGTATTACAGACGTGTCCACTCGTGCGCGAGGCAGTGGTTTTAACCGGAGCCGAAGAAGAAGAAAAGCAGCAGTTAGTGGCATATGTGGTCGTTAAAGAAGACGCTCCGCCTGCAAACATCTATGGCGAACTGAGAAACCATTTGCAAGCGCAGCTCCCGGTTTGGATGATGCCCAACGTGATCTGCACGCTTGACGCTTTGCCGCTAACGCCGAATGGTAAGGTAGATCGAACTGCATTACGTGCTTTGCCGCTTGACTTGGCAAAGGGACCTGGATCTTTGGCAACCGCGACACCAGTAGAAGAGATCCTTTCCGAAATCTGGGCTGAAGTGATGCAAGTGGACCACGTGGGAACCACTGACGACTTCTTCTCGCTCGGCGGACACTCGCTCCTGGCCATGCAGATCGTCTCGCGAATACGTGAGGCTTTCCAGATCGATTTACCAATCCGTCATATCTTCGAAGGGCGCACCATAATGGCACTCGCCCCTGAAATAAGCGCAGCGCTTGCTAGCGATTCGCTACTTCCTCCCATCTATCGCATTCCGAGAACGGGACAAGATCTTCCAACTTCTTACGCCCAGGAACGGTTTTGGTTTCTGGATCAACTGGAACCAGCCAATGCTTCATACAATGTGCCCGTTGCAGTTCAGTTGACAGGCGTGCTCAACCGCAAGACTTTGGAAGAGGCGGTCACCGAAATTGTCCATCGTCACGAAATCCTGCGCACAAACTTTTCCGAAAGGGAAGGACGGCCGGTGCAAGTGATTGGACCAGCGACGACGGTCGGAATTCCCACGATTGATCTAACAGGGCTTCCCAAGGAACAGCGTCAAAGAGAAGTGATCCGGCTGGCTATTCAGAATTCGCGCCGGCCATTCAATCTTTCAACGGACCACTTATGGCGCCTTACTCTGCTCAAGCTTGACGAATGTGAACACGTATTAATGCTGACCGCTCATCACATAATCTATGACGGTTGGTCCACCGGTGTGTTTCTGCGCGAGTTGGGCGCCTTGTACGAGGCGTTTTCAGCAGGCAAACCTTCTCCGCTCCCGGAACTCGCGATCCAGTATGCAGATTTTGCAAGTTGGCAGCGGCAGGCCCTGAGTGGTGAGTTGAGGGCAACTCTGCTTTCCTACTGGGAGCGGCAACTTGCCGGAGTACCGACCGTCCTCGAACTCCCGACTAACGGGCGACGCAGCACAACGCCAAGCTTCGAGGGTGAAGTAGAAAGATGGGCCTTAAGCGAGGCGCTTACTGCGCAACTTAAGAAACTGGGTCGTTCGCAGGGTGCGACCTTGTTTATGACGCTACTGGCTGCGTTCAATTTGCTCCTTAGCCGCTACACGCAACAAGATGAGGTTTCGGTGGCCACTCCAGTGGCCGGCCGAAATAGTCGGGAGCTTGAGGGTTTGATTGGGCTCTTTGTGAACACGCTGATCTTGCGTACAAATCTGTCTGGAGATCCGACCTTTGTAGAGTTGCTCAAGCGAGTTCGCGAGGTCACTCTTGGCGCTTACGCACATCAGGAATTGCCGTTCGAACAAGTCGTGCGGAAGCTTGATCGGACGGCGGATCCAAGCAGTAATCCGCATTTTCAAGTAATGTTTTTTCTGCAGAATGCTCCCATGCCTCCCCTGCAACTGTCGCACTTGAGTTTGACTCCTTTGCAACTGCACAACCACACCTCAATGTTTGACTTGAGTGTGTTTCTGGTGGAGACGAAGAAAAAACTGATTATAGTTGCCGAGTATCGCACAGACTTGTTTGATCGTTTGGACATTCAAATGCTGCTGGCCAAGTTCCAGTTGGTGCTTGAATCAGTTGTTGCAGGGCCTACCAGGAGAATATCGGATTTTGACATTGAACTTCCGGTCGAAAACGAACTAGATTATTTGCTCCCAATAGAGTTTGATCTGTGAGAATTTGGACCTTGGCGTCTTCGGTAGCTGCTTCTCGATCCACCCATTCCCATGGAGGGTGTTCACGTCATGCTTATACCTCTACACTTGTTGGAACCTTGGCTGATCAAATATCAGAACACTCCTTACAACCTCGCGGGGAGTGGCGTAACAGACCAGACATTGAGAGAGTTACTAGAGGTTACCGGTGTCGAAATGGACGAGTTGTTGCGCCTGGATTTCACTGATAACGAAACCCGCGGCTCGCAGGCGCTGCGACAAGCGATTGCTGCACTTTATGACATCGCTCCTGACACCATCCTGGTTACGCATGGCACGAGCGAAGGACTCTTCTTGTATTTTCACGTTAGATATCAGCGAGGAGCAAACGTTGTGGTGCCGGTGCCTGCGTTTCAGAACCTCCACGAAGTGCCGCGTTACCTCGGTTACGAAGTGAGGCTGCTCCAGCTTCGCGTTGAGGACAACTTTCGTCCTAATCTCGATGAGCTTGCCAAACTCGTAGACAGCAACACCAAAACCATTGTGCTAAATAATCCGCACAATCCAACCGGGATCTTGTATTCGGATTCCGAAGTGAAAACCATCATCGAGATCGCCGAACGTAACGGCGCCGAAATCCTTGCGGACGAACATTACCGCTTCATTCCATACACCGACATAGATCTGATCCCTTCGCTGTACGGACGATCCGCGAAGATTGTCGCCACCGGTTCGATGATCAAGAGTTTCGGGTGCGCCGGGTTGCGCGTGGGTTGGTTTATTGGACCACCGGAACTGATTGAAAACTGTCGTAACCTGAAGGACTACACAACGCATACGATGTGCTCAATTAACGATTACATGGCGCGGGCGTTGTTGGAGAAGTGGCGGAAATTAGCTTTTCGGCACCGGGATTGGATTACAAAAAACGTCTCACAGTTTGGTCAGTTCATAGTCCGGCACAATGAGCTTCTTGATTGGGTCCCGCCACAGGCAGGGATTGTTGCGTTTCCATTCTTCAAAGACGAATCAATTAACAGTACCGAATTCGCCCGAGCATTGGTTTCTGAGACCGGAGTGTGTCTGATGCCGGGCGATGCCATGAACATGCCAGGTCATTTTCGGATAGGTTTCGGTATCGAACCTGAAAGTTTCGCCGCAGCGCTGGATTTGTGGTCAAGTTTTGTGCAAAAACAAATAAACAGAAACGACTAAGCTGCGTGGGTGCAGGGGACGTCAAATGCTGGTAACAACGGGACCTGGCGGCAAGGAAAATAGCAACGTTGCGGAACAGGAGACTGTCTCTACTATTCTCGGTGAACAAGATCTCCTTAGGCAGCGACTGATACAGAACTATTGGATCCAAAAGCTCTCAGGCCAGCCACACAAGACAGTCCCCAGGCCGCTCTCGTCAAACAGTCACCAGATTGTAAACGCCCATGCCTGGACACAGGTCCAGCATACTTTGACGCCCGACCTCTATCGTCGAATTCAGGCGGCCTGTCGTGATTCGAAGCTGGGCGTGTTTATTTTTGTGGTCTCGAGTTTGGTCGGGGTCCTGCACAGATACACTGGAGATGACGACATCATCGTAGGCTCGCCGGCATTCAAGAAAGACGAGGACGATAGCGAAACAATACTGCTGCTGCGATTTAACGTTTCTGCCGACGCGACCGGCAGGGAACTCATCGCCGCTTCAAGGAAGGTGATCCTCGAAGCGTATAACCGCCAGGACTTCAAGCGCGATCTGCTCGATGAAGTGTTTGGGCAACGTAACAAGGCCCTAAGGGATTTGTTTGGTGTCGTCGCCGTCGATAAAGAAATACAGCGACCCGTCGAGGCGGTAGATGAATTCCCGCTCAAACTTGAGCTGCTAAGAAACAACGATGGTATGACGCTGTCACTTAGCTGCCGTACGGGTTTATACGCGGAATGGATGTTGACCTCCTTCAGTCAACATTTGGTGAACTTTATGGACTCCCTACTGAAGGACCCCGCTGCCTTCTCCTGTCGCCTGGACATCTTGCCCGCAGAAGAGAGGTTTCGATTAGTACATGAGTTTACTCGGACCAGTCGGCCATATTCACACAACCTGACGGTAAGTCATCTGTTCGAAGCACAGGCCAAGGAAACGCCCGATCGGATTGCAGTTGTCTGCGGAGAGGCAAAGCTCACCTACCGGGAACTCAGTGAAAGAACGAGACTACTGGCCCAGGGACTACAACGAGCGGGAATTCGCACCGACGATGTTGTCGCAATTCTCATGGGCCGTTCAGTGGACATGGTCGTCGCGATATTCGGTATCTTGAGGGTTGGCGGAGCTTTTCTACCGCTGGAGATTGGCGATCCCCACGAGCGACATTTACAACTCGTGAGGGACAACATCGCTCGCATGGTCTTGACGGATCTCGATCCCTCCGAGCGTGGGAGGTTTAATTGCCAGACGCAAACGATCTCGGAATTGTGTGAGGGCCAGGATACGTCAACACTCGGGCCGGGTCCCGGCCCCACAGATTTGGCTTACGTTATTTACAGCTCCGGCTCGGGCGGCAAACCGAAGGCGATCATGATTGAGCACGGCTCGCTGACTGATTTCGCGGAATGGGCCGTGCAAGAGTATGGACACGATAAAGGGCTTAGAACTCTGTTCGCTAACTGGTTTGGTTTTGACGCCTCAATTTTGCAGATCATCCCGCCACTGATAGCAGGCGGCAGCGTTCATATAGTCGCACCGGAACTGCGCCTGGACATACCGGCCTACATGTCATACATCCGTGATCAACGCATTAACTGTATAGACGAATTGCCGCGACTGATTGAAAACTTCTTTTCCTACGTTGATGCGGACGCCGGTCCTTCTTTTCCCGATTTGACCACGCTGTCCCTGGGGAGTGAATCGGTCCCAATTGACCTGGTCAGACAGTGCAGAAAGTACCTGATTCCTACAGGCAAGATCATAAACGCCTATGGACCTTCCGAGACCACGCCGCTAATCACAACCTACGCGTTTGATGGAGGTTCAGAAAGTGAAGTCTCGCTGATCGGGAAACCCAGGCAGAACACCAAAGTGTTTATTCTGGATCGACATGACGAGCTTTGCCCGATTGGTGTGGCTGGCGAGTTGTGCGTGTCGGGCAAAGGATTGGCCAGAGGTTATTTCGGAAATGAAGCGTTGGTCGCGGAGAAGTTTGTTCCTAACCCGTTTCTCCCTGGGGAGAGAATGTTCAAGACGGGCGATCTGGCGCGATGGTTACCGGACGGCAATTTGGAATTCCTGGGACGATTGGACCACGAGCTCAAGATAAGAGGTGCGCGAGTGACGCTCGGAGAAATCGAACGCGCTCTTGAACAGCACGAGTTTGTGAAGAGTGCAGCCGTAGTGCCTCACCAGGATAAAGCGAACGTAACAAGTTTGACGGCCTACGTCGTTTCCCAGCGTGAAGTTGTGTCAACCTCCATCAACTTGCGGCAGTTTCTGGAGGAGCGGCTGCCGAGTTACATGATCCCAGCGAGCTTCGTGTGGCTCAGCGAATTTCCGCTGACGGCTAGTGGCAAAGTGGATCGCCAGGCGCTGTTGTCGATGAAGCCTTTACCGGACCGGCCCCGGGAAGGTGAGCAGTCGCAGGCAGAGACAACAGCAGAAAACGTGTTGTCAGAGATCTGGGCGGGCGTGCTGGGGCTGGAGCAGGTAGGGATGAACGAAAACTTTTTTGAGTTGGGCGGAGATTCGATACTGAGCATTCAGATAATCGCGCGGGCGCGGCAGGCGGGACTAGAGTTAACGCCGAAGCAACTGTTTCAGAATCAGAGCGTGCGTGAGTTGGCCGCCGTCGCTAAACAAATTCAGAAGGCGGAACAACGTAAGGTTCAAAGGACGCGTCGCTCAACGTGTGAAGCACCAGTGACCTTGACTCCTATCCAGTTGTGGTTCTTCGCACAGAAATGGATCGCTCCACAACATTTTAATCAGGCCACCCTGTTACAAGTTCCCGCCGATTTTCAGTCGGAACTCTTAAAATCAGTATTAACGCATATTGAAGATGAACATCCAGCCCTGCGTCTTCGCTTTATTAACCATGACGGTGTTTGGCGACAATACGTTATTAACAGAGGTTCAGCACCCCTGCCCTACTGCTGTTTCGACGTTTCGGCCCTTTCCCAAGAGGAGCAACGTCGTGCGATCAGTGAGACAGCAGAAAGCTTGCAGGCGAGCCTCGATCTGACGGATGGACCAATTTGGCGCTGCGCACATTTTCGTTGCGGCGATGGTGGGCCCGGACGCTTATTGATAATCGTTCATCACTTGGCGATCGACGGTGTGTCGTGGCGTGTGTTGCTGGAGGATTTGCAAGAAGGCTATGAGCAAGTCGCGGCCGGCCGCGAATTGGATTTGATGCCCGAAATTACTTCTTATGAAGAATGGGCGGAAACATTGGCTGAATATGCGGCCACGGACCAACCCCGAGCGGATGGTCGGTATTGGCTGAGCGACCTATCCGGCTCCGACTACTTGCGATTGCCCGTGGATGAAATCGCAGACGCGGACACGAATGTTGTGCGGACTACGCACACCGTCCGTGGGAGATTGGGGCAAAGTGAAACCAAAGCGTTGCTCAGTCGTGTGCCGGAGACGTATGGCACTCGGATTACGGAGGTTTTGGTTGCGGCCCTGGTGGGAGTGCTTGGCCACTGGACCGGGCCAGGCGCGCTGTTGGTAGATCTGGAGGGCCACGGTCGCGGCGAGTTGGTAACAGACGTAGATGTTACCAGGACAGTTGGTTGGTTTACGACGTGTTATCCACTCCGGTTTGAATTAATGCCTGACGCTTCAAGTAATCCGGCAGAGATGGATGAAGCGACGATTGTGGCAGTGCTCAAGCATGTAAAGGAGCAGATGCGAAGAGTGTCTTCAGGTGGATTGCCGTTTGGCATTCTTCGGTACCTGAGCCCCTCGTTGGTGGAAGCTGATCACCTGGCACAATTAGAGGAGCAAGTTGAAGTAAGTTTTAACTATCTCGGGCAATTCGATCAGGTAGTGGGTGGCCTGATTAACGAGGCCAACGAAAACAGTGGCGCAACTCAAGATGCTCGTGAGTTGCGAAAATATCTTCTAGAGGTCAACGCCTTAGTGCTCGGAGGACAGTTGAGGATCGGTTGGAATTATAGTGAGGCAATACACAGGGGCGAACGAATAGAAGAGTTGATGAACAACTATCTCAAGTGGCTTGAGAAACTGATTGCTCACTGCGAGACGGAAGGGGCTGGAGGTTATACTCCTTCTGATTTTCCGCTTGTGTCTCTTTCTCAAGAGCAGATCGACAAACTTCACGCCACTTTTGACAAGGTTCGCAGATGATGGCCAACAGCTAACGGCGGAATACGGGAGGCTGATCCAAATGACCGAGAAGGTGCTCTTTGTGGCGCCGGCCAAATTGAACCCGGTTGATGGCAATGGAGTACCTCTGCAAACTGTGCGGGAAAATATCTCTCTGCCTGCACTCATGATCCTGGGGAGTTTAAAGGCCCATCGAAACGAAGTCGAACTCATTGATCTTTCTGCCGATAGCAACCTTCAGTTGCCGGTAACGGAGACGGTGCACCGGTTTGGACTACCGGATGAATACGTTGTCGAGACGATTAGCGAGACACGGCCGTTGGCGTTGTTAATAAGTTCGATGTTTACGACTGAACAGCAAATGGTCGACGACTTGGCGGCAAGTGTCAAAAAGGCCTTTCCTCGATTGCCGGTGATAGTCGGCGGCGTTCACGCCTCTCTCAAACCTGAATGGATACTGGAGAGTGGAAACGTTGACTTCGTAGTTATGGGAGAGGGCGAGCTGACGATTGTTGATCTCATCAACCATCTCAAGGAAGGAAGACGCGACTATGAGCAGGTGAGAGGGCTGGCTTATTGGCATCAAGGCTCTCTCGCTGTAACTTCTCCGAGGCCCGTTATCGACAATCTCGCGAGTTTACAATTCTCGTTAGACGACGTTCTGATGAAGGGCGACAATTACCGATATATCGAGCCGCCAACAGAACGAACCAACCTCTATAACCATTTAACTGAATCAGGCTGGAATCGATGTTTTAGTCTCTACTACTCGCGCGGTTGCCCCTTGCACTGCCACTATTGCGCGTCTTCAGAGAAGGACGGCCTGAAGGTCCGACACATGGGCAGTCAGCGGATGTTTCGAGATTTTACTGAACTGCATCGCAATTATGGCGTCAAAATCTTTTACAACCAGTCTGACACTTTTTGTGATGATAGTCGCGATTTGGAGTTCATGAAGTTAGTTAGAGAGTACCGCAAAGAGCGAGACGACTTCGTTATCAGCAATCCCAACGCCTTCTATGTGAGAATCTTTTTTCCACCGGACCATGATTACGAATTGAATGAAGATCTGCTGGACCTGCTGGCCGGCGCCGGCGTTAACGTGGTGACTTTGGCCGTGGAGACGTTCCATCAGAAATACAATAAGAAGATCAATTTTCGCAGGATCTCTCCGGCGCGGATAGGAGACCTGTTAACGGCGATTCATCAACGCGGAATGAAAACGGGGATCTACATGATGTATGCGTTTCCAGACCAAACGAGTGAGGAGTTGGCATTTGATGAGAACACTGTTGCATCACTTCCTTCTCTCGACCGCGTTGATTGGCAAAACTGCATGGTTTTTCCGGGAACTCAATATTACCGGCGAGGCTTGGCCGAAGGTTGGTTCACGGACAAGTCCTATCGGCTGGCGCTAAAGAAAGGCTACTTCTTCCACGCGTTGCCTTCCGAGTTTAACTTTAGTCAAATTCCCATGGCTGATGTTCAGGCGTTCAGAAGACGTAATCTGTCTGATTTTCAGTAGACGAACTAGTTTGTGCTCTGTGGTCTATTTGCGCCGCTAAGTAACCTTGCCGGTCGGCTAATCGAGGCGATGAAGAGGGGCCAGGGATAATTGGGATGCACAAGGGGCAAATCGAAGACATTTACCCGCTCTCACCGATGCAGGCCGGAATGCTATTTCATACGCTGCATGATCCACAGTCCGGCATTTATGTCGAGCAACTATGCCTCAAGCTGGAGACAGAACTCGACGTAGCGGCATTCATTGGTTCATGGCAAGACGTTTTAGATCGACATCCGGTGTTGCGGTCCGCCGTTGTGTGGGAGGATGTGGACGAACCGGTCCAGGTCGTATGTCGTCGAGTAACGCTGCCAATCGAGCAACAAGACTGGCAGGGGTTATCTGTTCATGAACAACAAAATCGCCTGGAACTCTACCTCAAAGCCGACAGCCATCGTGGCTTCGACCTGACTGCTCCGCCACTGATGCGCGTCGCGCTCTTCCGCTTGGCCCAAAATAAGTATCAAGTGGTGTGGACTCACCATCATCTGTTGTTGGACGGTTGGTCCGTGCCGTTGTTGTTTGAGGACTTCTTTCTGTTCTATCACGCGCGTGTTTCACAACAAACGATAACGCTACCTGTTGCTCGTCCTTATCGCGACTTTATTAGCTGGTTACAGAAACAGGACTTTGAAGAGGCCCGGCAGTACTGGCAAGCAAAGCTCGAGAATTTCACTTCTCCGACATCTTTGAGGTTGCCCGCCCCACCAAACCGATCAGTTGAAATGAGATATGCGGAACAGAGGTTGACGCTGCCGATTTCTCTCCAGAGCAAGTTGGAATCGTTTATCAAGCGTAGCAGAGTGACGCTTAGTACATTAGTACAAGCAGCGTGGGCCATCCTATTACGTTATTGCAGCGGAACTGAGGACGTCGTTTATGGTCTAACGGTGGCGGGGCGGCCTGCGGATCTTCCGGGCGTGGAGGGCATAGTTGGATTGTTTATTAACACGCTCCCAGTGCGTGTGTGCGTAAGATCGCGCGAACCAGTGTGGCAATGGCTACAGAAGCTGCAGCAAGAGCAGTTGGAGATGCGGCAATACGAGTACAGTTCGCTGGCAGAGATCCAGGCTTACAGCCCTACTCCTCCTGCGCAGCGGTTATTTGAGAGCATTGTGATTGTTGAGAATTATCCTGCTATCGACTCCACGTCCACCCATTCCGGCCAAGATCTAAAACCGGTGAGTCTCGGCATTACTGACGTGCATCATGAGACGCGGACAAACTACCCGTTGACTTTGACGGTCACGCCGGGCCCGCATTTGATGGTCCAACTTGCATATGATGGCGGACGCTACGAAGACCTGAGTATCCGCAGGATGCTGCAACACTTTGAGTTGATACTTGCGGAGCTGGTGGCGAAGCCGGAGCAGGAAGTTGGGAGTGTGAGGCTGCTGAGCGAGCAGGAGCGGCGGCAAGTGTTGGAAGAGTGGAACAACACGCGCAGTGAGCAACGGCAAGCGCGCAGCATCATGGAGTTGATT
>JAICGZ010000096.1 GCA_025922875.1 Pyrinomonadaceae bacterium | reverse complement strand
TCACCGAGAATTCGACGGAAATCTTCGATACTGAGCTTCGGCTTCTCGTTCAGCAGATCGAAGATCCGTCGCGCACGGTAAGGCTGGGCCCACGAATGCGTGAGAAAGTACGGATAGTCCGCGCCGACAATGCGCTGGTTAGCTGTGACGATCATCCCTGACGGCGGATCGTAAAGAGTGGGCAACTTTGAGATCGGTATGTAGCTGGTCCATTCGCCGGCATCAGTCGAACCGTCATAAGGCACGCTGCCGTCGCCGGATTTACGTATCGGAACCACACCCGCAACGTGATAGCCGATATGGCCGTCAACGTCAGCATAGATGATGTTTTGCGTCGGTGCGGTGAACGACTCGAGCGCTTCGTTGAACTCCTTCCAGTTGCGAGCGCGATTCAATGTGAAAGAGAGGTCGGCGTTATTTTTCTTCGGATCGAACGCCGTCCAGCGCAAGGCGTAACGTTTGCCATCGCCCTCGAAGATGATTGGACCATGACGTGTGACGGTGACTTCGTGAGTGACAATGTCGTGATCCGAGCCAACGAAGCCTTTTCTGACTTTGATCTCTTCACGGCGAATGACTGCATCCCGCCAACCCGAAGGTGTCTGGTAACGTTTGGGATTGTTGGGATCAAACTTCTCGATATAAAGATCCTGGACGTCTGGTCCAACATTGGTGAACCCCCAGGCGATGCGATCGTTATGTCCTAGAATGATTCCCGGTATTCCGGCTGTTCCGACACCGGCCACGCGCACGCCTGGCCCGCTCAAGTGGATCATGTGCCAGATCGAAGGCGCTGTCGGACGCAAATGCGGATCGTTCGATAGCAGTGGTTTGCCGGATACCGTTCGCTTTCCACTGACGACCCAGTTATTGCTCGCCGCGAGCGCGTCGGTATGAAACCCGATGCGATCCAGTGCGGCGGCGGCGATCGCCTGATTATGCGCGAGTTTTGTCAGCGTTTCCGTTGAGACAGAATACGGTTTCATTCGCGCCGATTCGGCTCTTGATTGAGTGTCTTTGCCAACGACCAGCACGTCAATTGGTGAAATCTTCGGCAACAACTCGGCGCGTTTTTCAGCGGGTAAAACTGAGAGCGCCTGGCGCATTACATCCAGTCGCCATGTATCTGAGAGTGCCTCGAAAAATATCTTAACGACGACAAATGAATCGGCAGGCGTCCAAGGACGAAAGCCGTAACTCAGGATTTGAAACTCAGGCGGCATCGACTTGGGATCGAGTGAGGCCGCATAAGCATTGACGCCTCGCGCGTAAGCTTCCAACACCGCCCGCGCTCGTGGAGACGCGTTGGCGAGCTCGGCTTCAGCGATCTGCGAAAAACCGTACGTGCGATGCAGCTTGTCCTGCTCCAGCACAGAGTTGTTTGGCCCGGCGCCGAGAACCTCGGCCAGCTCTCCGCGTGCGTTGCGCCGGAAGAGATCCATCTGCCACAGACGATCGGCTGCGGTGGCGTAGCCCTGGCCGAAGTAAAGGTCGTCATCGTTCTGCGCTTCAACGTAAGGAATGCCGCGTTCGTCGCGGTGAATTTTTATAGTGGCCTTGATTCCCTGGATCTTGATTGCGTTTTGTTGAGGAGCTGTTTGACTTGAGTCAGGGGAGTGTACGAAACAAATAAGGGCCAGTAGGACAACAACAAGGCGTCGCATAATGATTTCCTCCGCGCAAGAGAATACAGGATCTTCCGGACAGGATTTACAAGATTTGCAGGATGAACCAGGATTTATCTTATAAATCTTGTGCATCATGTCATCCTGTCCTAAAATCCGTCCGCAATGAAGCACGTTTTCCTGATTTTAGTTTTGCTGGTGCTCTGCGCGATCAATGCCATCGCACAGCAACGCCCTCTCATCACCGAAGACGTCGACATCATCCCTCCCGGATCGATCCGGATCGAAGCCGGTATCGACTTCATGCAGGGTGCAAAGTATCCGGTGTCGGGTATTCGCGGCGATCTCACGCGCGTCGGTGTCATCGGGATCAGTTTCGGAATGGGTCCCAACGTCGAGTTTCAAATCGAGGGTGTGGCCCAGAATTACGTCAGCATCAACTCCCGCGGTCCGTCGGCGATCCCACTCGAACTCGCGCCCGGCGTAAACTCCACGAACGATACAGGCGACTTCACCGTCGCGGCCAAATTCAAACTGCGAAACGAAACACGCCGTGGTCCATCCTTGGGATTTCGTTTTGGCGTGCAGCTTCCGAATTCCAGCCAGGGAACCGGTATCGGACTCAATCAGACAAACGCCTTCGGCTCAGTGTTGTTTGGCAAAAAGTTTGGAACAGACGGGCGTTTCAACACTTTTGGCAATCTCGGTATTGCGATTCTCACCGCACCCACCGAATTGTTTTCACAGAACGACGTCATCACTTACGGCATGGCCGGTATCTTTCGCATCAACAAACAATTTAGCGTGGCAGGTGAAGTTAACGGCCGCGCCAACACCAGACCCGGCAACGGTCCGCTCGGTACCGAGTCGCAGGCAGAAGCACGACTCGGAATGCAAATCCGCGCATCGGGATTACGCTTTGACTTTGCCGGTATCAAAGGTCTCACAAGCTTCAGTCCAAACTCCGGCTTTACTGTCGGAGTTACTTACGACACTCCTTCCGTTTTCACGCCAGTAAAATAAGCCGCAGATTAACGCGAATCAGGCCGCATTATGAGTTCGGCGTCTTGATATGTTTTTATTAGCGCCGATGTACGACTGGTTAGCTGCGATCGCCCGCTGGTTGGAAGTAAATGTTATCGGCCTGCCATTGTATCTGGCGGCGCCGGCGATGATTATTATCGGCGCCCTCGATTCGTCGCTGTTGTCATTACCTGAAATCAACGACTACCTGGTCGTCGGACGCTGTTACAAAGACCCGAGCGCGGCCTTCTATTTTCCGTTATTCGCCGCTGCCGGGTCGGTGATTGGGTGCAATCTTCTTTACACCATAGTCCGGCGCGGCGGTCAGGCCGTGTTGCGCAAACGGTTCAAGTTGAACCAAATCAAGCGCGTCGAACGCGCTTACGAGCGATTCGGGTTTCTTGCGATAGGTATTCCGGCCATACTTCCGCCCCCGTTGCCGTTCAAGATATTCGTCGCAACCGCCGGAGCGCTGGAGTATCCGCGTTGGAAGTTTCTACTGACGGTCATGATCGCGCGGTCGTTTCGTTATTACGTTGAAGGTATCCTCGCCGTGTTTTATGGCCGCCGCGTATTGCTCTTCATGAAAGATAATGGGCTCGTGATATTGAGTATCGTCGGGTCGTTGGTGGTCATTGCGGTCATCGTTTACGTAGTTATGAACCGGCGCAGAACCGCAGCCATTGTTAACGACGAAGTTCCTCAGCCGGAAAGGTCCACTGATTGAAATCGTTTCTCGCTCCCATAACGAAAGCGCTCACACGACTTTCCGAGTATCTGATCACCTTTGGCGCTTTTGGTCTTTTCGCCGTAGCCCTGCTCGACTCGACGTTTGTGCCTTTACCCAGCAGTGCAGATGCGTTGATGGTGCTGCTGTCTACCACTTACCCGAGTTGGATGTTGTTGTATGCCTTTATGGCCACCAGCGGCTCTGCGCTCGGTTGCTTGATCCTCTACTTGGTATCGAGACGTGCGGGATCGCGTGCGCTGAACAGGTTTTCTGAAGCGAAACAACGAAGAGTAAAAACGCTCATCGAGCGTTACGACATGATAGCGGTGTTAGTAGCGACGTTGTTACCGCCGCCGTTTCCGTTCAAGTTGTTTGTAGTTACCGCAGGAGTGTTTCGGTTTAGCTTAGTCCGGTTCATGCTTGCGATCATTGCCGGGCGCGCGTTTAGGTTTTTGCTCGAGGGCTACCTCGCGGTACGTTACGGCACGGCCGCGA
The DNA here is from genome assembly GCA_025922875.1 of Pyrinomonadaceae bacterium. Classification (GTDB taxonomy): domain Bacteria; phylum Acidobacteriota; class Blastocatellia; order Pyrinomonadales; family Pyrinomonadaceae; genus PSRF01. The sequence continues at coordinate 15,944 of JAICGZ010000096.1, read as the reverse complement.
AAGAGATACTGGCGAAGTATTATCCGTGGATTGCGTTGGGGCTCGTGGCTGGGATTTTGCTCTTTGTGTTTGTGAAGCGGTGGACTAAACGAGGAACGGAGACCGTTGAGCAAACATAAAAAATATTTTCCCGCAAAGGCGCAAAGGAGCAAAGAAGAACATTGCTTGAACTTTGCGCCTTTTGCGGGAAATAACTCTTAGAGTATTGCGGACTCGAGCTCCGGGAATTGAAAGTTTCGCGCGCTGGCCAGGTCTTTGATACCGTGAGTTTGTTCGAGTTCGGTGAGTAAGAGAATAAAAATTTCGGCGGTGGCGAGCGCATCGCTAAAGGCTCGATGCCTGCTGACAATCGGAATCGAGAAATGGCTCGCAATCGTCTCCAGCCGGTGATTGAGAAGTTTGGGCAATGCGCGACGTGAAAGCCTGACGGTGCAAAGATGCGGATTGACCATGCGATGTCCGGGATAGACTCGCGAGATTTCGTGATTCAGAAAGCTTGTATCGAACGGCGCGTTGTGGGCCACCAACACTGAATCGCTTACGAAGTCGAGCCACTGCGGCGCAAGGTCTGCAAACACCGGAGCACGTTTGACCATCTCGTTCGAGATACCGGTGAGCGACGCCACAAAACGCGGGATCGGAATTTCGGGATTGACGAGCGACACAAACTTGTCGACGATGTATCCACCGCGAATGCGATAAGCACCGAGTTCGATGAGCCGGTTCGGCGGTGTCTTGGCGCCAGTGGCCTCAACATCGACGACCACGAAATCCAGCTCTTTGAGCAGCCGTGAGTAGCTATCGTCTTTCAGCAGTTCGACCGTGTTGTTATCGAGCTTGAAGCGCCGATCATTTCTAATGAGATCGGCTACGAGTAGTCCCGCGAGTTCGTCGTCGATATGAGAAAGTTTGAAGACGGCGTCGACGATCTCCGACGCAGCGGCACGTCCGCCCGAGCAAGTTAAGAGGTCGATTGTGTCCTGGACCAGTGTGGAATCAGAAACTAAATTCGGATAAGGCGGCATTCGACCGGGATTGTAGCACGCTCAATACTATCGAGGTAGGAATTTGAAACCAGAACAGGTTATCGATCAATTCAAAACGACCGGAGCGCTGCTCGAAGGTCATTTCCAACTTTCCAGCGGCTTGCACAGTACGGTCTATTTGCAGTGCGCGCTCGTGCTTCAGTTTCCTGAAAATGCTGCCGCATTCGGGCGAGCGATTGCTGAATTGTATGTGGACCAGGGCATTCAGCTCGTAGCGTCGCCGGCCATCGGCGGAATTGTGATCGGGCACGAAGTCGCGCGCGCGTTAGGAGCGCGGTTTGTATGGACCGAACGAGACGCGGGACAGATGACACTGCGTCGAGGTTTTACGGTATCGCCCGGTGAAAAGACGCTGGTGGTTGAAGATGTAATCACGACCGGAGGCTCGACGCGCGAAACCATCGAAGCGCTCGTGCGAGCTGGGGCAAACGTTGTCGCGGCGGCATCGATAATCGATCGTTCGGGCGGAAACGCGGACGTTGGCGTTCCTTTATCCGCGCTCGCGTCGCTCAAAGTATTGTCAGTTGATCCTTCTGCTTGTGATGCGTGCAAACTCGGTGACCCGGTGGTAAAGCCGGGAAGCCGCAAGACAACTGCGTGAATTACAAACTCCTCCTCCAGTACGACGGCACTGACTTTCACGGGTGGCAGATTCAGGACGATCTCAGAACCGTCCAGGGCGAGTTGACCAGCGCGCTCTCTTTGATCGAGGGCCGCAGCGTCAACGTTCACGGATCGGGCCGCACTGATGCTGGTGTTCACGCCGAAGGCCAGGTAGCCAGCGTTGAGATTGCACGGGAGATATCGACCACGAAGCTCCGTGCGGCGATCAACGGCAACATCGGCAAAGATGTGCGGGTATTAACTGTTGAGACTGTTGCCGGCGATTTCCATGCGCGTTATTCCGCACTCGAAAAGACATACGTCTATCGAATAGTAAACGGCCCGGTGATCTCGCCGTTTTGGTGGCGCTATGCTCATCACGATGCGCGCAAGCTAGATCTGGAAGATATGAGAAGCGGCGCGGACTTGTTTTGTGGCAAGCACGATTGGACAGCATTCTCCGCGGCGCAGTCAGACGTCGAAGATCGCACTCGAACTGTTACGCGTATCGAGATAGAAGAGCGGCCTGACGAACGAGCGCGCGGATCATTGATCGAGATACGAGTCAGTGCCGATGGATTTTTACGCTACATGGTAAGAGCGATGGCGGGGACGTTGATGGCGCTCGGTCGGGGCGAACTGGATAGCGACGCGATTGGAGAGGCGCTTGAGAGCGGGATTAGGCCGGCGGCGGCGGTAACGGCTCCGGCCTGCGGGTTGACGTTACTGTCCGTTCGCTATGAGTAATTACCTCGCAAAGGCGCAAAGGAAGATGTGAAATTTTTCTTTGCGCCTTTGCGTCTTTGCGAGGTAAACTACTTTGAATTGTTATTGGCAGGTGCTGATGCTTTCTGACTTCACAGGGGTAATACAAAAAGGGACGCGAGAAGAGTCACTACTGGCCGCTGTTGCCTGGGACCGGCTGCCGCGCCACGTCGCCATCATCATGGACGGCAATGGACGTTGGGCCGCCCAACGCGGGCAACCGCGAATCGCCGGTCACAGAGCCGGCGTCGAGGCTGTTCGCGCTGCTGTCGATACGGGCGCACGGCTCGGGCTCGGCGCGCTGACGTTGTACGCGTTCTCAACTGAAAATTGGAAACGACCGCGCTATGAAGTTGACGCATTGATGCGCATGTTGCGCCGTTACCTGCGAATCGAGCTTGACGAGATCGATCGACAGGGCATCAAGTTTCAGGCCATCGGACGAATCGGCGCACTGGCGGAAAACGTCAGAAAAGAAATTCAACGAGCCACCGAACAGACCGCGAGAAATAAAGGTATGGTCCTGAGTGTGGCCCTGAATTATGGAGGACGAGCCGAGATCGTCGATGCCGCGCGCGCGGCAGTTAGACGATTACTTGACGAAGGCAGCCGTCCCGACGAGCTGACGGAGGAACGCATTGCTAACGAGCTTTACACGAGAAACCTCCCCGAGCTCGATCTGCTTGTGCGTACGAGTGGTGAACTGAGAATTTCAAACTTCCTACTCTGGCAAAGCGCTTACAGCGAGATCTATGTGACCGAAACGCTCTGGCCCGACTTTCGCCGCGTACATTTGCTGGAAGCAGTGGTCGACTACCAGCGCCGCGACAGGCGGTTTGGCGGATTGAAGTTGGTGGTAAGTAAAAAATAGGCCACAAAAAAGCACAAAAAGCACAAGTAACAACGCTGATTCTTTATGTGCCTTTTGTGCCTCTTTGTGGCTTAAAGTTTGTGGCTCAAAGCTGACTGAATGAAAAGACTCTTAACCGCTGTCGTAGTTCTGCCATTCCTGATCGCGTCAATTCTCATTGCTTCTTTATGGTGGGTGTTTGTTTTGATGGCCGCGGCCGCGATGGTTTTGGGGCTGTGGGAGTTTTACCTGCTCGCCAAACGACTCAAGCTCCAACCTGATCCGGCAGCCGGATACATTGCCGGTGCGGCGCTGATCACGATCTCACTTCAGAACGATCCCGCGCTCAATATTCTGCTGGTCCAATTCGTAATCATCATATTGACTGTGGGTGTTTTGATCGCTGCGACCTTACGCGGCGCGCCATTCGACAAGATGATCGCTTCTGCCGGCGCGACGATCCTGGGCGTGCTTTATATCCCATTTCTCGGCAGTCACCTCGTATCTGTTCGGACTGGCTTCAACCCGACCCTCTCGGCACACCTGCTCTCATTCTTTTTTCTCGTACTGATGGGCGCCGATGCAGGCGCTTACTACGTAGGCCGAGCTTTTGGAAAACACAAACTGGCCCCCTCAATCAGTCCTGGCAAGACCTGGGAAGGCGCTGTTGGCGGTGTTGTCGCGGCGCTTGCTATGGGTGCTTTAGCTCACTTCTGGTTCTTTCGCGAACTTCCACTCAAATACATCCTGCCGCTGTCAATAGTAATGACATTGGTAGGAATCTTCGGCGATCTCGCCGAAAGCGCGCTCAAACGCGGAGCCGGAGCAAAGGACGCCGCGAACATTTTGCCCGGTCACGGCGGCCTACTCGATCGGCTCGATAGCTTGCTCTTCAACGCGCCACTCATCTACTATTTTGCCCGCTTCTACTTCCATAGCTAATGACCACGAAAAAGATCGTTTTGATTGTTGGCGCCGTAGTCGTCGTGCTTGGCCTGGTGGTGGTGTTGTTCGTCGGCGGAATCGTGGGTTTCGCTTTGTACCAGATCGGGAACAGCCAGGCGGCAGTGAAGTCGAAGGAGTTTCTGCGTAACAATGAAAAGCTGAAGCAGGACATTGGCCAAGTAAAGGACTTTGGCAGTATCGTTACCGGAAGCATTAATATGTCCGATGGTAATGGTGACGCAACAATGAATCTGAAGGTTATCGGTGAACGAAAAACCGTTAATGCTTCGGTTCACCTGTTATTTGTAAGCGGTAGCGCCTGGCGTGTAAGTGCCGCCTCATACGTTAACGAGTCAGGCCAGACCGTCGAGCTCCTGGACCCCTACGATTCCAAATTACTAACCCCCCTCTTGATCGCATGACGGAGTCATCAACGCATAGCGCCGGAGTAGCAATACTTGGCTCAACCGGATCAATCGGGTGCAACAGTCTTCGCGTTATTGAATCGTTAACCACCAGCCGCATGCGTGTCGTTGCACTTGCGGCCGGCAGCAATGTCGAACGATTAGCGGATCAAATTGCGGCGCACCTGCCTGAAGTAGTCTCGGTTGACACTGAAGCTGCTGCGCACGACCTGCGCGCGATGTTGTTTGCGCGCGACATCGATCTGCCGCGCATCGTCACCGGCGAAGCGGGACTAGTCGAAGTTGCAACTCATCCCGATGCGGATTGCGTTATTTCAGCAACCGTAGGCGCGGTCGGTTTTCTACCGACTCTCAAAGCACTCGAAATGGGCAAGCGAGTCGCGCTCGCAAATAAGGAAACATTGGTAATGGCGGGTGAGTTGATGACCCAGGCGGCGCGGAACTCAGGCGCTGAGTTATTGCCAGTCGACTCCGAGCATAACGCCCTGCACCAGTGTTTGAGAGGAGAGCGACGCGAGGAGGTGCGCCGGATCATACTGACGGCTTCGGGCGGCCCATTTCGCACCAGGAACAAGGCTGAAATGGAACTGGCAAGCGTGTCCGAAGCAATGCAGCACCCCACCTGGAACATGGGCGCGAAGATCACGATCGATTCAGCCACGTTGATGAACAAAGGGTTGGAGGTCATCGAGGCGCATTGGTTATTCGGATTTGGGCCGGACGAAATCGACATACTCGTCCATCCCGAATCAGTAGTTCATTCCATGATCGAAATGGTGGACGGTTCCGTGATCGCACAAATGGGAGTCACGGACATGCGCCATGCGATTCAGTATGCGCTCACGTTTCCCGAGCGCCATTCATGCCAATTGCCGCCGTTGGATTTAACGGCCGTTTCCGGGCTTCACTTTGAAACTCCCGATCTCGATCGCTTTCCCTGCATTGCCCTCGCGTACCGGGCTCTGAGAGAAGGAGGCACCCTGCCCGCCGCAATGAACGCAGCAAACGAGGAAGCGGTGAGTGCGTTTATCAATGAAAGAATTCGTTTGACGGAGATTCCTCAGATCATCGAGACCGTCATGGATCAACACTCAAATCAACCTGTAAAGGACATCCAAACCATCCTCGAAGCCGATCACCAAGCGCGTCTCGCAGCCTGTGCCGCAATCGCAGCATTAGCCCACAAAGAAGCGCAAACAGCACAAAAGATTTAACGGTTTCGTGCTTTTTGTGGTTCTTTGTGGCAAACTCGCTTGTGCAACCTGACTCGAAGTCGTCGAGTCTAAATGTGGTTGTTTTGAGATACGACTTTGAGAGAAAAGGCTCTGAATGATCTATTTAATATATCTGCTTGGATTCATCTTCATACTCGGTTCCGCTGTCGTCCTCCACGAATTCGGCCATTTCATCGTTGCCAAACTTTTTAAAATCCGCGTTGAGACCTTTTCCGTCGGTTTTGGCCCTCGTATATTCGGGAAAAAGTGGGGAGATACTGACTACCGCGTCTCTGCAATCCCGTTGGGTGGTTACGTAAAACTCGGTGGCGATGAGTCAAACGCGCCGCTCGAAGGCGCCGGTTCTACAAACATTCCGCCCGAGGAGATGTTCAACCTGCGCCCGCGCTGGCAACGAGTGCTGGTCGCTTTGGCTGGACCGGTCATGAACATCCTTACGGCACTGGCGATCCCTTTTGCTGGAGCGTTTATGTATGGAGTTCCAGCGACGCCATCTCCAGTGGTCTATAGCATTCATAAGAGTGGCGCCGCCGAGTTAGCCGGTCTCAAAGAAGGGGATCGGATAGTCTCATTCAACGGCAACAAGAACCCGACGTGGGAAACGATTAGTGGAGACGCGCTGCTCTCGCCGGGGCAGCCTTTGCCCATGGTCGTAAAACGAAATGGACAGGAAGTCTCTTTAACCATCACGCCGACCACGCGAACGGAAAATGGAGACGCAGCAGGTACTTTGGATTTCGTTCCCGATTACGGTGGTTCGCCGGTTGTAGTGGTCCAGGTGGTGCCTGGCTCGCCTGCGGCAGACGCGGGCTTGAAAGAAGATGATCGCTTCCTTTCTATTGGGGGCGAATCCGTAAGAAGCTCGGCACAGGTTACCGAATACATTCGTTCTCATGACGCACAGCGGATCCCGATGACCGTTACTCGCGGCGGACAGACCATTCAACTCACGAGTGATGAGCGTCGTGTCAACGGCAAGTTAGGCGTAACCGTCACCGAACAGTTTCCGCTACACACTGCCACGGTCGGTTCGGCTGCGAGATACGCCTACGACACAAACCTTCAGATTTTGTGGTTGACTGGCAAGGCGCTGGGACAGGTCTTCACCGGACAACGATCGGTACGCAACACGCTGTCAGGCCCGATTGGGATTTATCAGGCTACGCAAAAGTCGATCGAGAAAATGGGCTGGGACGGGGTGTTCGCGATGCTGGGTTTCCTCAGCTTGAATCTCGGCATTTTCAACCTGCTGCCGATTCCAGTGCTCGATGGCGGCGCAATCTTCCTCCTTCTTATCGAAGGATTTCTGGCGCTCATTGGCTTGTCGATCTCTGCGGCGGTCCGCGATCGTATACAGCAAGTAGGGTTCGTAATGGTGTTGCTGTTGATGGTTTTTGTAATCAGTAATGACCTGCTGAAAACCTTCGGCGGGAGTCGCGAGCAACAGAAACCACCGCCGGCTGCGGAGGAACCGGCAAAATAGATGCGGAAGTCGCGGCCAGTTCAAGTTAAGCACATTCAGATCGGTGGTGGCGCTCCGGTAGCGATCCAGTCGATGACGAAGACCGACACGTCCGATGTCGGCGCTACTGTGTCTCAAATCGAAGAGATGGTGCGGGCCGGTTGTGAGATTGTCAGGCTCGCGGTTCCGGACAACGATGCGGCAGTCGCGTTGAAAGAGATCCGCAAAAGAGTGCCGGACGTTCCTCTCGTCGCCGATATTCACTTCCACTACAAACTGGCGTTGATGGCTTTGGAAGCGGGCATCGATAAGCTGCGACTGAATCCGGGCAATATAGGCGCGCACGAACGCATTCGTGAGGTGGTACGCGCGGCGCAATCACAAAAGGTGCCCATCCGTATCGGCGTGAACGGGGGCTCGCTCGAGAAAGATCTGCTCAAGAAGTATGGCACTGCAACGCCGGAAGCGATGGTCGAGTCGGCCTTGCGCCATATTCAAATCCTGGAAGATCTCGACTTCACTGACATCATCATTTCGCTGAAAGCTTCCGACGTGCACCGGACAGTTGCTGCCTACCGGCTACTTGCTGAAAAAGTCGATTATCCATTTCATCTCGGCGTCACCGAAGCCGGTACATCGTTCAGCGGCACGGTGAAATCATCCATTGGGCTGGGCATTCTGCTTTACGAGGGAATCGGCGACACCATCAGAGTTTCACTTGCTGCTGAGCCGCAGGAAGAAGTTCGAGTCGCGTGGGAGATTGTGAAGTCGCTGGGACTGCGCACACGCGGAGTGACGGTCGTTGCGTGTCCAACCTGCGGCAGGCTCGACGTTGATAATTTCGTCGGGATCGTAACCGAGATAGAGAAGCGGCTGGCCCACATCGAAGAACCACTACACCTTTCCATCATGGGCTGCGCGGTGAATGGTCCAGGAGAAGCTCACGACTCGCAACTCGGAATAACCTTCGGGCGAGGCGTGGGGATGATCTTCAAAGACGGCGTGCCGATGCGCAAAGTTGCGGGCGAGAATATTGTCGAAGCTTTCGTGATGGAAACCGAGAAGCTACTGGCTGAAATCAAAAGTAACCACGGATGACACGGATAAATTACGGATCAAATCCGTATTCATCCGTGTAATCGTGTTACCTGACTTTTGGTCTTTTAGGCGCCGCGACATCTCCTGCCATAACCAGAAACAGCGCATCTGTCGTCACTTTGCGGTTGATATTCACGATCAATTGCTCACGCAGGTCTTCGATCTGAAGTATCCAATCAGCCGCACGACTCGGATCCATTTTGTTACTGATCTCCTTCAGTTCAGCGGACAAGTCTTCGTTCACCAATTTGTCTGACCCGACCCCCAGCGACAACATCCACGCGTCACGAATCAATGTCTCGAGCACGTCGAGTCGCTCTTCAAACTCCTCCTTGTACTGTGCTTCGTTGAGCTGCTCCGCTGAACGTAAAAGTTGTGCGCGATCGTCGCTAACCACCAACGCCTTGAGCACGTTGAGCATGGCTTTTCGCTGCGAGGTGAACGTGACGAGGTCGTTTGACAACGCGCGTCCCATGCTTCCGCCGGCCGCACGTGCTCGCAGGCGTGCAGTCTTACTATCCACGAGATTGTTCTTAGTCAGATGAGTTTCGATCTCGGCCGGCGTTAAAGGTGAGAACCGGATCATTTGACAACGCGAGAGAATCGTGGGCAAAAGCATCGCTGGACGCGCCGTGATCAGAATCAAGTGCGATGTTTTCGGTGGTTCTTCGAGAACCTTCAAAAGCGCATTAGCTGAAGCATCGTTGAGCTTCTCAGCCTCATCGATCAGGAACACCCGGGCCTTGCCTTCGAATGGCCGAAAGTTCGCTTCCTTTTCAATCTGCCGCATCTGCTCGACACGCAATACACGCTTGGGCGCCACTACGAGCCCGACGTCCGGGTGATTGGTCCAGATGATTTGGGTCCATTCATCCGAATCTTCACGCTGCGGGTAGTTTAACTTCGCGACGCGCGTGCAGGAAGAACATACGCCGCACGCTTCATAGTCCTTCGGCGAGCGGCAATTCAAAGCGCGTGCAACTTCCAGTGCAAACAGTTTCTTACCGACGCCTTCTTCACCGGCAAACAGCATTGCACCCGGCAGCCGGTTAGAAACCAGCATCCGTTTCAATACTGCTTTTACTCGTGTGTGACCCGTAAGCTCGTCAAACATAAGTCATTTCCAATTGCCGATTGCCCGATTGAAAGACCAGCGCCTATTGTTGTTTTAAATTGGCAATTGGCAATCGGAAATCGGCAATCTCCAGCTGTCCGCGGCTCTGCAAGTAAGGAACGATGACGGCCCTGACGCGTTCCTGTGTGCGCTCGACTGGTCCACTCGTATCGATAATTTTCACTCGCTCCGGCTCCGCCAGAGCAATCTGCAAGTATGCATCGCGCACGCGAGTGTGAAAATCGGCATGCTCAATGTCGAGACGATCGCGCGTGAAAGTTTTGTTGTTCGATCGACGGGTCGTGCGATTAGTTGATTCCTCAATCGAAACATCAAAAAGCAACGTCAGATCGGGCTTCAATCCTTCCGTTGCCAGTTGAACGATCTGCGAGATCAATTCGGGCGAAAAGCCGCGCCCTGCGCCCTGATAAGCCACCGTCGCGTCGGCGTAGCGGTCCGAAATCACGACTCTTCCAGCCTCCAGCGCCGGTCGCAGCATTCGGCGTACGTGCTGCGCGCGATCGGCGGCAAAGACGAGTAGCTCGGTAAGTGGATCGACTTCTTCCATCGCGTCGAGCAGGGCCTCTCGCAAACGCAGGCCCAGCGTCGTGCCACCGGGCTCGCGAGTCAGCAGAGCGTCACAGCCATGAGCGCGCAGGAAGTTACCCAGCAAACGTAACTGAGTCGATTTCCCACTGCCGTCGATACCCTCGAAGGTGATGAAAGTTCCGGGCACGAATCCTCCAAATCGCAAAGAAGCACCCAAAAGAATCGAGCAAAGACATTTGTGAATTTTGTGCTTTTCCGTGGGTGCTCGCGAGAGTGTAAACGAATGTCACGCCTCAGGCGAGTTGACATCGTGGCGAACGTCTCGTGAGCTGGTTTCTGTCGTTGCTTGCGAATGGAGTTCGCCGGTCGCACGCCTCGTTTGTGAGATGGTCGAGATCGCATGCTTAAAAATGAGTTGTTCCTGAGCTCCGGACTCGAGTAGGACTGAAAACTTATCGAAACTTCTGATTCGCCCGGTCAGCTTGGCGCCGTTCAAGAGATACACGATCACAGACGTTTTTTCACGGCGCACCGTGTTGAGAAACGCGTCTTGAATATTTTGTGGTGCCTGTTTGCCGTCTGACATGCTTGAGCCCTGGGGGTGGAATTGTAAAGCGCGCGGTTGCAATCAGATTACAACACGGATCTTTACCTGACAAGAGATAGCGGGAGATGTGAGAGAAACATGATTATTTGGACCGCGGCCCAGCTTCGATCGAATCCAGAATCGATCGCAAAATGCCTTTTTCCTCACCAAAACCGTGAAACCACTCGACGCCGGCTTCATGGCGAAACCATGTCAATTGCCGTTTGGCATAGTGGCGCACGTCCAGCTTGGTCTGTTCGATGGCGCTCTCGAGGTCGCGCAGACCCTGAAGATACTCGACGACGCGCCGGTAGCCGTGCGCTCCGAGCGCGTTTGATGTGGGCGAAAAACCGCGGTCCAGCAGGCTCTTAACTTCCTCGACCAAGCCGGCTTTGAAGTGTGCTTCGGTGCGTTCGTTGATTCGTTTGTAGAGTTCGGCGCGCGGTGGATTCAGGGCCAGGATGCGTAGACGGCGAGAGCTTTCATGTGGTTCCGGGCGATCTGGCCGTTGGTCCACGATGGATTGCCGTGTTTGTAAGTAAACTTCAATAGCTCTTTGCACGCGGGGCCAGTCACGCGGGTAAAACTGCCGCGCCCCAGCGGGATCGATTTTGGTTAAGAGGCGATGAAGGTGTTCGACGCCATGCTTCTCGCGAATTTGGTTGAGACGCCGGCGAAGTGATTCATCAGTTGGCGGACTTACGAAGAAAGGCTGTCGCAGGGCGCGTAAGTAAAAACCGGTACCGCCGACCAGCAACGGAACGCGCCCGCGGCTCTCGATCTCCTCGATCTTCGTCGCGGCTTCGCGTGCCCATTCGCCGGCAGTGTAGTTGATGTCGGGAGAGACAAAATCGATCAGGTGATGCGGAACGCCTTTGCGTTCTTCGAGCGGAACTTTGGCGGTGGCGACCTCGATCTCTTTGTAAACCTGGACCGAATCACAGTTGATGATCTCACCGTTGAGTTGTAGGGCGACTTCGATTCCGAGTGTGCTTTTGCCTGAGGCGGTAGGACCTACAATCGCGAGCATATGATGATCCAGATAAGGACAAGCACCAACAGTGCTCCGACCACTTGATTACGCGAGAAATGCATTAGACAGGATTAGCAGGATTTATCAGGATTTTCACAAGATAATCCTGTTAATCCTGAACAAGCTTGTAAATCCTGTCTAATACATTCGGGTCAGCTCAATGCCCGAATAATATGCTTTGAGAATTTGTTCCGTGGTCCAGCCTTGTTTCGCGAGCCCGTACGCCCCGACCTGGCACATGCCAACACCATGTCCCCAACCACGGCCGATAAAGATAAACTGAGTCACACGCCCGCTCTCATCATACTCGCGATCGATCACGAAGAGCTGTTCCCGCAAGCCGAGCGCGGACCGGATGCGACCACCGCGAACGTGCGCGGTTCCGTTGGTGCCGATGATCTCCAGGTCTGTCACGCGATGTGATGAACCGCGCGACACGACGCGAAGATCGACAATCTGACCGATTCCTCTCGCCGCGCGGGACAGACGCGCCTGGACCTGCGCCACCGACAGTCCCCTGGTCCAATTAGCAAATGGTGAAAACCGATCCGCCGCGGCTCCGTTTGGCGCGGGCTTAACTTCCAGAAAGTCGATCTGCCCATTTGCGGCGAGGTGATAGGTAACCGGCTCACCGCCAACAAGAGCTACCGACGAAACGGCGTAAGGACGCTCGCCAAGGTGTCTAAACAAAAACGCGTCAGGATTCACTCTGATGGGCTGATCTTTACCTTTTGACGAACGGAGGATGAGTTGTCCATCGCTGGTCGGACGCGCATTTGCCTTTTGAAGTTGCAGGAGGTTTCGCCCTTCGAGAATGCGCGATATGGCGTGCAGCACCCGCGCCCGCGAGAGTGGTGCCCGGGGACGCAGTGTCGCATCAGGATAGACGGTCAGGTACCCATCACGAAGAAGCATCGCAACATCCGCGCGGTGCTGCGCCGGTACTTCTGCTCCATCTTTGACGGCCAGAAGATAATCGGCATCAGCATTATTCAATAGCGTGCTTGCTTTGCTTTCGCCAAAGACTGCCGCTGAGAGTGCTGTCGCAAATCCGGGTGGACGATTTACGTCATCGCCTGTTGCCGGTGTGGTCTGACGAGCCACACGAGCCACATTCGCGAGCCAATTTCGAACTTCAGAAACTGTGGCATCAGCCGCTAGCCACGAATCGGTCACACGCTCGTGCAACGTGCTGAAGTTTTGCGTGAGTAAAAGGCTAATATCTCGTGCGAGCGGAACATTGTCGTCGTTACGCAGCTCCGCGGGCTCACGCGTTGTTTTGATCACAAATCGATCGAACGTCACACCTTCAGCAGCGCACTCGCGCCCGCGCAGGTAAGGAATCGCGTCGTTGAAGATGTTTTCCGAATGTTCAGTACGTCCGCCACAGGTGGAGGTGTAAAGCGCGTTTATCGGTTCACCCTGGTAAGTCGCTATCACGCCGCGCGTTTCGTCAACGGCTTTGGTCGATAGCGCATTCTCGGAAGTCAGCCCTCGATAGACTTGCGATCGCGTGGTCGGCAGGATGTCGAAGCCCTGCGACATGAACTGGCCGCGATTCTTCAGCGCGTAAGTGCGAGCGGCGATAGCCTGGGCTTTCTGAGCTTCTATTGCAGGGTAACCACCGGGCGAGAGTTCGTTGGCAACCACACCTTTCACGTAATCTTCGAGTCCCAGTTCATTTACCACCGTCAAATTCCCGCGCAGGTTTGTAAACACTTCGATCCGCCCGCGATATGGACGATCGTTGAAACGCACGGGTGCGTTTTTCTCATCGTCAGAAGCAAACGCGACTGGCGCACTCGAACTGAATATTCGTCCCGCTCCAGACGAAGCAACTACCTCACGTGACGGCAAAGCAGGACGCGCAGTCAGACGAACCGGACTGTTGTTTGCAGGCTCTGGCTTTTGCGCGATGGGTCGCGGTTCCTGTCTTTCCACGGTCGCGTCAATGCCTGCTGTCTCGAGCCGCGCGCGCAACTCTTCAGCCTCTTCACGCGAAAGCTTGCCGCCGACGAACATCCCCCACGTTTTCGTTTCAGTGTCGTAAGCCGCGTGTGCATCCTCACCCGTGATCTTCTGGATCTCTTTCTCGTTCTCTTCCGCCTCATCACGCGTGGCTGCGCCGCCTACGAGCACTCGAAAACCACCGTCCTCAGTCGATGCCCGCGGAGACAGAAGTCGTGGATCAACACGAACACGCGATGTATCGAGCGCAAGGAGCGTAGTGCCGCCACCACTCGCGTTCATTAAGTGACCAGTAGTCGAAATAACCGCGGAACGCGCATCCGTAGTCAGAGCTACTCGAATCCTCGGTTCTGGTCCGGTAAGTGTTGTCAGCGTCGGTGAAGAAATGATCGGGGTCGTCGCAGACGGTGGCGTCCAGGCTGGTTGCGTCCGGCGTGGTCTCGTCTCTGGAGGAGTTTGTTGTTGTGCAATTGCAAGGGGGAGAACAAGCGACTGTACGAGCAGTAAAGCGATTACTCTGCGCATCGTGCGGAATAGTACTACAAAAACAGTCCACGGATTACGCAGATTTCTCCTATTCCCACAAGCCCTAACTATGTGGTATAGACGAGCAACCCCCCGTAGCCAATTCAAGCGGCAGCGGCTCTTTTGGTCTGTCCCGGACGAATGAGGAGGCCTGACGGCCTCATGAGGAAGACTACTCCCCAAAGCGTTCCGTTTTTGGCAACTGCTTCGCTTACCTTAGCGTTGCTGACGATCAGTTGTCTGCCAAAACCCATAGGCGAGAGTGGCGATCTCACGATCACGCTATACGGCTTCTCGATCATGAAGGAGTCGCTCGAGAAGGCGATCTATCCGGGCTTCACCGCGAAATGGAGACAACAACACGGACAAGTGGTCGAGTTTCAATCCTCATTTGCAGGTTCGGAGACCGTCACCAACCAGATTTTGCAGGGCGCACCCGCCGAGATAGCGATCCTTTCGATCGAGCGCGATGTTCAGCGATTGCAAAAGGATAGATTTGTTACCGCTGACTGGCAGTCACTACCGGCGCGTGGAATCGTAAACAAAACTCCGTTCGTCATTATCGTGCGTAAGGGAAATCCGAAAGGGATTCGCGACTTTTCAGATCTGGCAAAACCAGGAATTCGACTCATTCATCCTGATCCGGTCAGTTCGGGCGGGGCGCAGTGGTCGATACTTGCGATCTATGGATCGGAGTTGATGAAGTCGGAAACGGAGTCGGAGGGACAAGACAAATCGCGCGCGCTTCAAACTCTTCGAGCGATTTGGAGACACGTGATCTCAACGCCTGGCTCCGCGCGTGAGGCTCGGACGACTTTCGAACTCGGCAACGGTGATGCATTGGTTACTTACGAACTCGAAGGATTGCTGATGAAAGAAGCAAACGCTGCGATCGAGATCGTCGTGCCGCGGTCAACGATCTTCAGCGACCATCCGGCGGTGGTGATCGATAAGAATGTTTCGACGGCTAAGCGTCCCGTGATTGATGCGTTCATGCAGTATCTGTGGAGCGATGAAGCTCAGGAAGCGTTTGTTAAGTTTCATTTTTATTCCGCCACAAACGATGCTTTCAACCAGGCGAACCCAGCTTTTGGTCGGATTGAGATGCCGTTTACGATTGAGTACTTCGACGGGTGGGACAAAGCGTATCCCGACGTGATTGAAAAGATTTTTCGGGACCAGGTGCAGAGAAGATAAACCACGGATAACGCGGATTGAAGACACGGATTTAAGAGATCCGTCTTCATCCACGTTTTTCATCCGTGTTATCCGTGGTTGAGGTTTTGCATGAGCACTATCGTTTCATCAATGCGCCACGTGCGCGGTTTCGACGTCGCTCGACCACTCAGCATCGGCATGCTCGTCTTCATGATGCTGCCGCTGGTCTTCCTTCCACTCGCGTCGATCTTCATCTTCGGAACCAGCAATGGTCTGGATAAGTTTTGGGGAGCGTTAATGGCGCCCGAAGCTATCTTCGCGCTCAAGCTTTCGATGGCCACGAGTTTCTGGGCCACAGTCTTCAATGTAATCTTTGGACTATTCGCCGCGTACGTCTTATCGCGGTACAACTTTTGGGGACGCAATGCTCTCATCGTAACTATCTCGCTTCCGACCGCGATTCCCACCGCCGTCGCCGGCTTTGCCTTGCTACTGCTCTGGGGACCATACGGCACGCTCGGCCGTCTTCTCGAGCCGCAGGGTATTCAGGTCATGTTCACTGCGGGCGCGATTATTCTCGCC